>CALQRA010000283.1 GCA_943332855.1 Candidatus Kuenenia stuttgartensis | reverse complement strand
GGAAGCCGGTTTGATGCCGTGGGGCGGCGCTGCGATCGGGGGCAACGATGCCAACTCGCTTCCAAGACCTTCGTATGCATGCTCGGAAGTCCCCAAACGGGCGTTGGCTCCACAACGGAGCAGCCTAACGGAACCCGACGCCCTGGCAATTCCCTTCACTTGGCGGGGGCTTTTCCGCCGAGCCTTTCCCGGATCATGGCGTCGTCGAGACCGTCGATTTCGAAGGTTTTCAGCGGACTTGAATCCCCCGTCGCAAGCGCGACGGTCGTCGCGTCGACGCCGAGCGCAGCGGCCAGCACCCTGGCCACCGCGGCGTTGGCTCGCCCTTGTTCCGGCGGCTGCCGGACACGGATCTTGAGGCGGTCTCCGAGCCACCCCGAGACCCCCTCCCGGGAAGCCCCAGGAACCACCTTCACGTCGAGTCGGGCCATGGTGGGGAATCCTCGCCGGGACGCGCCAGGATCGACGCCAGGATCGATCAGAGGTAGGTGTTGATGAGGTTCTCGAAGAGCTCCTGCCGGCCGCTCGTGCAGGGGGCGGCGTTCCCCTGAGCGAGCATTTCTTTCTCGAGCGACTCGAAGCTCTCGCTCCCGGCCTCGATCCGCCGCCCCAGGGGCCCCGACCAGCTCGCATAGCGATCGTCGACGAGTTTCTTGAGGGCGCCGTCGGCCCGCATCGCCGCGGCGATCTTCAGCCCCCGCGCGAAGGCATCCATCCCGCCGACGTGGGCGTGGAACAGGTCGATCGGCTCGAAGCTCTCCCGCCGCACCTTGGCATCGAAGTTGACGCCTCCCGGATTCAGTCCGCCGTACTTGAGGATCGTGAGCATGATCCTTGTCGTCAGGTAGATGTCGGTGGGGAATTGGTCGGTGTCCCAGCCGACGAGCGTGTCGCCGGTGTTGGCGTCGATCGATCCGAGGTAGCCCTGCATGCCGGCGACCTCGAGCTCGTGCTGCATCTCGTGGCCAGCGAGCGTGGCATGGTTGGTCTCGATGTTCATCTTCACGTGATCAGTCAGGCCGTACGTCTGGAGAAAGTTGATGCAGGTGGCGCAGTCGTAGTCGTACTGGTGCTTGGTTGGCTCGCGCGGCTTCGGCTCGAAGTAGAACTGCCCGGTGAAGCCGATCTTCCGGGCATGATCGACGGCCATGTGCATGAACTTGGCGAGGTGGTCGATCTCGCGCTTCATGTCGGTGTTCCACAGGCACTGGTAGCCCTCCCGGCCCCCCCAGAACGTGTACCCGGCGCCCCCCAGAGCGTGGGTCGTCTCGAGGGCCTTCTTCACCTGCGCCGCCGCGTAGGCGAAGACCTCGGCGTTGCAACTGGTGGCGGCACCGTGGACGTAGCGGGGGTGAGAGAAGAGGTTGGCGGTGCCCCAGAGGAGCTTGATGCCGGTCCGTTCTTGGTGGGCGCGGAGGGCGGCGGCGACGGTGTCGAGATTGCGGTGGCTGTCGGCGAGGGTCTTCCCCTCCGGTGCCACGTCACGGTCGTGGAAGCAGTAGAACCCGACCCCGAGCTTCTCCATGAACTCGAAGGCGACGTCGACCCGGGCGACCGCGGCGGCGAGCGTGTCGCCACCGGTTTCCCACGGGCGGATCATCGTCGCGGCGCCGAAGGGATCGCTGCCGGTGCCGCGGAAGGTGTGCCAGTAGGAGACGGCGAACCGGAAGTGGTCGCGCATCGGCTGCCCCTCGATGATCGCGTCGGCGTCGTAGTGCCGGAAGGCGAGCATGTTCTTCGTGCCCGGGCCCTCGTAACGGATCGGGCCGATGCCGGGGAATGCCTCTTTCGCCGCCATGAATCGAATCTCCTCGGATGCCGCGAGCCGCTGTTGGGCACGCAAAAGTGCACGGACCCGCTCCGCCGGGTGCCGTCTTGCGTCGAGATCGTAGCGGCGCGGCGAAGGGCTTGTCAGCCCCAGCCTTCCGCCCTACCGCCACTGGCTTCACGGGGCCTTCGACGGCGCGGGCGTGAAGCGCGCGAGCAGTCGTCTCCCCCAGTCGGGGAACCACTCGACGAGCCCGGCGAGCCAGGCCGCTTTCCGGGGGACGACCAGCTCGCTCGTTCGCCGCCGGCAGGCTTCGAGAACCTGCTCTGCGAGGCGGTCGGGATCGAGTCGCTTCAAGGGTGCGCCGCCGCCGGGGCGGTTCGCCTCGGGCGGCAGGCCGGCGGCCGCCACCTCGTCGGCGTAGCGGTCAAACGTGGCGTCGTCGTCCGCGTCCTCGCGGCGGATCGGCCCAGGGGATACGAGGAGCACGTGCGCGCCCTGGGGGGCCATCTCGAGGCGGACCGCGTCGACGTAGGCGGCGAGGGCCGACTTCGCCACCGCATATGGCCCCATGAGCGGCGTGACGAGCTTTCCGGCGAGGCTTCCGATGTAGACCATGTGGCCCTGGGCGCGGGCGACGTCCTCGGCGGCGGCCGTGGTGATCTCCACGGCGGTGCGGAGGTTGGCGTCGAGGAAGCCGGCAAGCTGTTCGGCCGAGGTGTCGAGGATCCGTGCCCGGCCCGATCGGCCGACGGAGAAGAAGAGATCGTCGACGCCCCCGAGCCGGTCGAGGGCCTCCCCGACGACACGCCCTCCCTCCCCCGGGCGGGCGAGATCGGCGGCGGTGCCGAGGCTCTTCGATCCGGCCAGCGGCTCGGGAAGCCGCTCGAGGGCGCGACGAACGCCATCGGCCGACCGGCCGACCAGGAGCACGCTCGCGCCGGCCTCCAGAAGGTGGCGGGCGAGAACGAGCCCGAAGCCGCTGGTACCCCCGGCGACGATGACACGGCGGCCGTGCCAGGGTGCGCCGCGGCGGGGTTTTGGGTTCGGGGCGTTCATGGAGCGGAGTGTAGCGGGTGCCCCGGTTGGAAGTCCCGCGAGCCACAAAGGCCAATGACACGACTGTTGGGATGCCATTCCCTGCCCCGTGTCTGCCGTGCCGCAGAGAGTCGCTCGGCCAACCTTGGGGCTTTCCGGAAGTGGATTGTGTTTGCGTTTGGTAATACCAAACGCTACTGTGGTTTCATGGAGAGCGATCCGTTAAACCGGGCTGTCGACCGGCCGCTGTGGCGGGAATTGCTCGAACGCGAGTGGCGGGAACGCCGTGTCATTTGGCTCACCGGTCCGCGCCGTCTGGGAAAGACGACGCTCGTTCGATCGCTCCCCGACACCGACTACTTCGATTGCGATCTGCCTCGCGTCCGTCGCGACGTCGAAGACATCGAGGGCTTCCTGAAGCGGCATCGTGGCCGTCGCATCGCGCTCGATGAGATTCACCGGCTCGCGGATCCCTCGAATCTTCTCAAGGTCGCCGCCGATCATTTCCCTGACATCCATGTCGTCGCCACGGGGTCGTCCACGCTCGGTGCCAGTGCGCGGTTTCGTGACACGCTCGCCGGCCGTAAACGTACCGTGCGGCTCCTGCCGGTGCTGCACCGAGAGATCGCGGCGTTTCATGTTCCTACAGCAGAACGCCGTCTCCTCCACGGTGGCCTGCCGGAACACCTCACCACATCGGTTCTCCCTGAACGGGATTTCGCGGAGTGGATCGAGGCCTTCTGGGCCCGTGACATCCTCGAACTGTTTTCGGTGGGGAAGCGATACTCTTTCCTCCGCTTCCTCGAACTCCTCTGGGCCCAGAGTGGCGGCATGTGCGAGCTGACCGGATTCACGGCCGCTTGCGAGGCGAGTCGACAGACCCTGGCAAATTACCTCGACATTTTTGCCGCCACGGGAGTCGTGTACGTCCTCCGTCCCTTCGCCACGCATCCGTCGCGGGAAATCGTCTCGATGCCGAAGGTCTATGCGTTCGATACCGGCTTTGTCTGCCATGTACGCTCGGTTGATACGCTGCGGACGAGCGACAAGGGGGGGCTTTTCGAGCACCTCGTGCTCGATGAGCTCTGTTTCGAGGTCGGAGCCGAGTCGTTGCACTACTGGCGCGACAAGCAAAAACACGAAATCGATTTTGTCTGGACGCCCCGTGGCCGGCCACCGGTGGCGATCGAATGCAAGTGGCGGGCGGCAGGATTCGACCCCGTCGCGATGCAGGTGTTCGCCGGTCTCCACCCCGAGGCCGCCTTGTGGTTGATTGCTGAGGATCGAGATTCCTGGACCATGCGGCGTTATGGAAGTATCGACGTCATCGAGTGCGGGCCGGCCCATCTCCCGGAACTGATCGCTCGGCACCGGCGACGGTGATGCTCTGCGGCGGGAGGATCGCTCCGCGGTCGCGGCGACGACGGGTCGGCTCCTGCCGCCCTGATTCGCGCCAGCCGGCTCCCGCGGTAGGCTTGTCCGCGCTCACGCCGCCGCCCTGCCCTTCCCTATCCCACCTTCGGAGGGCTCCATGTCCACCTCCTCGACCGATCCAGCCAGGGATTCCCGCGCTTCGGCCGATGTTGGCACGCTGCGCCGGCCCGGGGCCGATCCTGACTTGGTCCGGACGAAGATCGTCGCCACGCTCGGCCCGGCTTCTTCGTCGGAACAGGCGATCGGCGCGCTGATTCAGGCCGGCGTCGACGTCTTCCGCCTCAACATGGCCCACGGCACGGTGGCTGAACACCAGGAGATGCTCGACCGCATCCGGCGGATGTCCGACGAGTTGGTCCGCCCCGTGGGCGTCCTCGTCGACCTTGCCGGCCCGAAGATCCGCCTCGGGGAGCTTCCCGGGGGGGGGATCGAATGTGTCGAGGGAACGCGGGTCCAATTTGTCCGCGGGAGTGGGGAATCGACCCACGACACCTTCACGACCACCTACGCCCCGCTCGTCGACGAGCTCGGGCCGGGTGATCCGGTGATGCTCGCCGACGGCACGGTAGCGCTGGTGGTGGAGGAGCGGCGCCCCGATTGCGTCGTCTGCCGTGTCGTCCAGGGGGGAGCGCTTCGCAGCCGTCAGGGGGTCAACCTCCCTGGCGTGAAGCTCTCCGTCGCTGCCATGACCTCCGCCGACTGGCAGCATGCCGAGTGGGCCGCCGGAGTGGGGGCCGATTTCGTCAGCCTGTCGTTCGTGCGCTCGCCGGTTGAGGTCCGTCTTCTCAAGGAGCTCCTCCGGACGCGTGGCTCGGTCGCCCGCGTCGTGGCCAAGATCGAGAAGCGCGAGGCGGTCGACGCCATGGAAGCGATCGTCGAGGCGGCCGACGTTGTCATGGTCGCCCGTGGCGATCTGGGGGTGGAGATCGACGTTGCCACGATGCCGATGGTGCAGAAGCGGATCATCCGCGTTTGCCAGCGCTTTCAGAAGCCGGTGATCGTCGCCACCCAAATGCTCGACAGC
>CALQRA010000282.1 GCA_943332855.1 Candidatus Kuenenia stuttgartensis | reverse complement strand
TCCAGCGTCTCGGCCAGCCCCCATTGGGCCAGCCCCACCATCTCGCGGGCTGCATCGGCCCCGGGGAAGTCCTCGCGAAACCGCTTGGCGACCTCCAGCGACTCCCGGACAAATGGCTCCGCCGCCGCCGCGCCATCCCTCTTCCTGATCGCAGCCCCGTGGTAGTAACGAGCCTTGCACAGCTGGTGCTGTGCGTCGACGTTCTCTGGACCGTCCTTCGCCACTGTCGTTAGGAAATCGGTCGCCTCCAGGAAGAGCGGCGCTGCGCCACCAACGTTTCCAACCATGACCTTGAGCCTCGCCAGTTGCAGGACTGATTCATCCAGCTTATCCCTCAGTTCCGTGTCGTCAGGGAACATCCCGAGGAGGCTCCGACCGGCTTTGACGGCCTCCTCGACCGTCTTGATCCACAGATCCTCCTTCCCAGCAACCAACGGCCACGCGTCGTTCGCAAAATCGACGAGAAAAGTTTTGATCGCCTCTTTCGCGAGCTCCGCGCTGTCTTTTGCCAAGATCGCATTCTCCCGCGCCACGTCGCGCTGCTCCTTGACCGCCGCATAGCCGATACCGAGGCCGACGACGCTCGTGAGGAGGAGCGCCGCGGCGGCGGCGACGGCGGTGCGGTGCCGCAGCCCCCAGCGCCGCAGCCGGACGGAGAAGGGATCGGGATGGGCGCGGACCGGCTCGTCGGCCAGCCAGCGCTCGACCTCCGTCGCCAGGTCGCGCGGCGATTGGTACCGATCCTCCTGGGGCTTGGCCATCGCCTTGAGGCAAATCGACTCCAGCGCCGGCGGAACGTCGGCGCGCATCAGCCGCGGCCGGGGGAACATCCCCTTCTTGACGTCCTCGAGAATGAGGGGCGACCGCACATGGAACGGCGCCTCGCCGGTGAGGAGGCAATAGAGTGTCGCCCCGAGGCCGTAGACATCGCTGCGGGCATCGATCAGGTCTTGCTTTCCATCCGCCTGCTCCGGGCTCGCATAGGCCGGCGTCCCCTTGAACTGCCCCTCGATCGTCGGCTGCGATCCCTCCCCGATGTCTGCGGGCAAGATGATTTCTTCTGACGATCCTTTCCCGTCGGAGAGATCGTGCCCGGCGATGCGGGCCAGCCCCCAGTCGATCACCTGCGTCTCACCGAACGACCCGAGCATGATGTTGTTCGGCTTGATGTCGCGGTGGAGAACACCGCGGCTGTGGGCATACTCGATCGCTTGACAGGCATCGACGAAGTGCCCGAGGAGCTCGCGGAAGCGGAGCACCCTCCCGGCCGCCGGCACCTTGCCGGCGGAGGCATGATGATCGCGGATCGCCCGTGCGAGCGTGCCGCCGGGGATCAACCGCATCACCTGGAACAACCGCCCCCCCGGATACTGCCCGATGTCGTAGACCGGCGCGATGTTGGGATGCTCGAGCGCCGCGCCGGCCCGGACTTCCTTGAGAAAGGAGGCCCGGTGCCCCGGGTCGTCGGCGTGGCGATCGGGGAGCTGCTTCAGAAGCACCTTGCGGCCGAGCTCGAGATCGCGGGCGACGAACACCTCCCCCATCCCCCCGCGCTCCTGCGGCCCCAACACCCGGTAGCGCGTTCCCCCGGAGGCGTAGCTGGCCAGCGAGACCGGGGCGCTCGTTTCGTCCCCCTCGGCGCCGGCCGATGCCGGCGGGCGGGCCGCGGAGGTCAGGCTGCCGCCGAGCACCGAGGCGAGCTCCGGCGGGATCAGCCCCTTGGCGTCGAGATTGGCGAGGCTCTGCTCCACATCCCCCTGATGCTGCTCGAGATGCCGGGCCACGACATCCTCGACGATCTCCCGCGTCCTTTGGTCGATCGCCTTCTGCGCGACGAGGATCTCGGCGATCGGCCGCGCCGGCTCCCGGATCCATTCGGCGATCGCGGCCGCCAGTTGGTTGCGCGTGATGTAGTTGAGGTGAATCGCGAAGATCGCACACAGAAGGCCGCGGGTCGGGTCGGTCGGCATGGGTGCACCTCGGGGAAGTGATCGATCGACGACCGTCGGGCGGGGGTGAATCCCGCCCGCCAACGCCACGGAAAGATTACCCCCCGCGCGGACCGCTCGTCACCCCGATATGCTGGCCGCCTCCACCCGTCCGGCATCCGCCGCCGGGGGCAGCTGCCGATCCCGATCCCCACGAACCGCCACGTCACCAACAAGGAGCCCACGCCATGGCCAAGGGGGTCGGTTTGCCTTGACATTCCCCCCCGGCACGAGGTGCGGCATGATCCAGTCGATCGAACACACGAGCCTGCTGCCGATCCTCTTCTGGCTGCTCCTGCTCCCGATCGCCATCTTCATCCTCATGCGCACCACCCCCTTCTGGACGGAGGAAGGTCCGGGGACGATTCTCGGCGCTGCGAAGACCGTAGTCGCGATCTGGCTCACGGTGTTCTTCGTCTACGACCTTTCCGGCTACGGCTTCGCCCGGCTCATGCAGGATCCACGTCTCGGGATCGCCTTCCCCCCCAACTACAGCTATCTCACCTGGCTCCGCGAGCCGATGGGGCTGAAGTGGTTTGTCCTCGGCTACGTGCCGCTGATCCGCTATTTCCCCGTCCTCTTTGCCCTCTGCGCCGGCGGGGTCGTTCAGGTGCTGCTCTGGAAGATCCCCTTCCGGGTCGGGATGCTCGTCTTCTTGAGCCAGCTGTTTCTCAATATCTTCGCGATGGCGGTGCTCTCGCTGGTGTTCAGTTTCTTCGTCGGTGTCGAGAAGGGAGCCAACGGGAAGGTGCCCCGGCGGGTTGCCGCGGCCAATCGCCGGGCCGCTGCCGCCGCGGCCGCCCCCAACGGCCTCCCCGGCCTCCAGCAGAAGATCGAAAAGCTCGGGCACGACGAAGGCCCCGTCCTCCGCCGCCTTTTGTTGCGCTGGAAGGGGGTCAACGGCCTCCTCCAGCCGGCCTACGATCTCCTCGACCCCGTCACGAGCCACCTTCCCCTGCCGGCCCAGGATTGCTTGAACGGCGGGGGCTGGCTGCTCGTGATCCCCGGCCTCATCGCCCTGGCCCGCTTCCGGCTCCGTGGCCGCCGGTCGACCCCGACCGAGGAGGAGCTACGCTGACGCGGGGCGCCGGTGCTGTCGGCGGCGCTCGTGTTTGGGAACGGTGGTGCAGGTCACAGCGGCAGGTCGGGGGCTGACTGGGGGAGATCCATCCGACCGGTCGGCTCGGCACTTGTTCGACCACCCCTGTACAGGTTGTTTTACTCCCCGTTATGATGGTATCTCAGAACCCCGCCGATCGTTACCCGTATCCGTGGCCATGACCCGATCAATGCCCATCAAGGAGATCATGCAATGGCAAAGAAGACCAAGACCCTCACACCCACTATTGGGCCGCCAATCACACCGCTTGCTTTCAGCAACGAAGTGTATTTCGCTGTCGGTTTTTCCTGCACCGACCTCGTTGAACCGATCACCGAACCTAAGCTTAGCCCCAAACTGGTTGTCGGCACTTTTGAAGAAGTTTCCGCACATCTGCATCCGGATCTACCAAACTACCTCGTCGTCACGGGCAAGTATGTTTCCGGCTTGAGACTCGTAGACAACAACAACCGCACTTACGCCAATCCCGATGTTCATGCGGATGCCATAAGCGGCAAGCTCTCGATCACGGTCAAGTCGGGTGGTAGGCAGACAAACGACCCGACACCAAAGGCGGCTTACAAAGTCTTGTGAATCAGATTCGCCGTGGAGCGCCGTACCTAAGCCGAATTATCAGCGCTCGGTCCGCTTCCGGTCGGCGACCACGAGGCTTGTGGTGGCCGCTCGTAGTTCGTCGAAATCAGTCAGGATTAATTTTTCCCACCGAATGGTCCCGGCTTTAGACGCTGCGCAAGCGGCGATCCATACTCTTCATTCTGAAGTCTCATTTCTGCTGAAGTGCCTCGAGCTCCGACTCGATTGTTGTTCGGAGCGCGGCTACTGCTGGAGACAAGCGGCCCCTCAATTCCTGCCGGCAAAGATCACTCGCTGACCGCAGTGATATTTGTGCCGTTTGTTTGTCGCCTGCCATTACGGCAGCCCGGCCATGGAGTAACAGGGCTTTGGCTCGCATTTCCCGGGCTTCGTCGCCGCTCACCTCGGCAAGAAGTACGGCGGCCTTCTCGGCCGCTTGTTGTGCAACAGCGGAGTCGGTGCGAGCAATCGCCAGTTCCGCCGCGTCAATCAGAGTCTCGGCCAAAACCGTCTTGAAACCGTCGATATCCGGATGCTCGTGTAAGATCGTCTGAAGCTCGGAGACGATCGGATCCAACACACCGACCGCCAACGGGGGTTGAGCCGAAAGCGCCTGCTCTCGGGCTCCGAGCGCCCAAAGTAGTCTGTGATTTGGGTCGTCGTTCGCCATCTTCAAGAGGTTTGCTGCTGCCGCCATCGCCTCTCCGGAAAGCCTCGCAGCCTTACCAGATTCGCCTGCCCTGCGGTAACAACGCATCGCGTCGATCATTGCGGCGACCGCAAGGATCGTATCGTCTCTGATGGGTGCCTCTCTTGCCAAGATGACTCGATACGATTCGATGGCGACATCAAAGAGCCGAATCGCTTCATCCGGCTGATCAGCGTTATCGTAAGACGAGGCCAGATCAGTCGTTGTCCGTGCCTTGACACTCAAGGCCAATCTTGAACCTGGGAACTGGCTGCTGAAGCCTTCGGCAATCTTCCGTGCCCTCGCATGCCAGGGGATAGCGGCCTCCGCCCCTGATGAGGCCAGGATGGCCCCAGCCCGGTCGGCTTCCGTGTCGATGAGATCGCGCCACTCCAACTCGGTACGATTCGGCAGGGCCTCCTGGATCCCCAGAGATTCCCGATACATTTCCATCGCTTCCTCCGATTGTCCGGTTGCCCTGAAGAGGTTTGCCAACCGTCTCATAGCTTCGGCGGCTTCCCGGAGAATTCCTCTGTCAAAGGGATGGTCTCGGACCAGTTGCCGGTAATGATCGACTGCCTTGCTCATCATGAACACCCGGCGCGCATCTGCCTGGGGGATTGTTGACCAGAAATCGTCACCGATCTCGACATTAAGCTCCTGAATCACCTGCCTTGCCATTCGAGAATTCCTCACCGCCACGTCGCGCTCCCGGGCGACGAGCACGTTGCCGATCGCCAGGGCGACCGTCGTCGTCGCCAGGAGCACGCCGGCCGCCGCCACGGCCGTCCGGTGGCGCTTCACGAATCGCCACAGCCGCACCCGCCAGGGATCGGGCCAGGCCGCCACCGGCTCGTCGGCGAGGAAGCGATCGATGTCGTCGGCAAGCGCCGCCGCCGTGGCGTAGCGGTCGCCCGG
>CALQRA010000281.1 GCA_943332855.1 Candidatus Kuenenia stuttgartensis | reverse complement strand
GGCAACCCGATCTCGATGGAGGCGCCGAACCACATGATTGTCAAAGTCGCGTACGCCGAACCGGCCATGCGCGGCAACACGGCGACGAACCTCACCAAGACGGTGAAGCTCGCGACCGGCGCCGACGTGGTCGTGCCGGCCTTCATCGAGCAGGATGACATGATCAAGATCGACACCCGCACCGGTGATTACCTGGAGCGGTCGCAGAAATAAGGGCTTCGCAGCCGCCGCCGGGAAAAAGGTGCCAGCCACCAATTGACCGACAAATGGTGGCAGGCACCTTTTTCGAAGCCCGGAGGGCGAAAGCGCCGACGTGAACGTCCGGCGACGGGGCACGGGCAGCCCCGAGCGGGGCCCAAGCGAGCAGCGATGAAACGACAACGGCCCGCCGGAAACTCCGGCGGGCCGCTTCGTTTGGATGACTCAGTCGAAGACCATGGAAGGCTTCGTCGGCGCCTCAATTCAGTCCCACCACCACCGGCCGGCGGGGAGATCGAGCTTCTCGCCACGGGCGATGGCGATCGTGCCCTCGTCGTCACCGAGGATGTTCGCGGGATCGAGGGCCAGCTTCGGCTGAACCGTCACACCACCACCGATCGGGGTGACGAGCCGGTTGCCACGCTGGATGGCGTTGATCGCCGGCTGGACCTCGGTCGGAGCGACGAGCCGCTCGATCGTGCAGATCGACTCATTGCGGAGGCTCTCGGCCCCCCAGGCGGCCCGGCCGTAGGCGTCGTGCTCCTGCATCCAGGCGGCCACGATCGAGAGATCGATGAGGTTGCGGAGCTGGCCGTAGACCGGGTTGCGGGCGGCGATCTCAGGGTATTTCCGCGTGAACGTTTCGGTGAACGTCTTGCTCGCCCGATCGGGCCGGTCGGCCGACATCCGCTGGCCGTTGGGGAGCACGACCTCGTCGGCACCGACAAGCTTCACGCCCCGGCCGACGAGCTCGATGCCGAGGTCGTCGTCGGTCGCCCGCACGCACTGGTAGTCGGGGGTGAAGAACCAGCGCTGGAGGGCGTTGGTGGCGACGCCGGAATTGGCGTTGAGATCGACCCACGACTTCATGTTCCGGGCCGGCACCCGCTCGAGGCCGATGCCGATGAGCTTCATCCGGTAATCGGCCTCGACCATCACCTGGGCGAAGTGCGTCGTGGGGCTGACACCGTCGACGCGGACATCCTGCGGCCCGAGGGCCTGCGTCATCCCCATCACGAGCTCTTCGGGGCTAGCCTTGGGGTTGATTCGGCCGACACTCTTGATGAACGCCTGGAGCTGAGCGAGCCCCTCCTGACGCGGATCGATCGAGCAGCCGATGGTGGCGCTTGTCGGCTCACCCGGCTCGAAGACACGGATCGCAGCGACGAGATCCTCGAGGAGCACCGTCGGGCTGCCCGACTCGATCCCCACCACGCGCCCGGTGGCGTCGGTGATCCAGCCCTCGGCCGGGCCGGCGATGACGACTTCCCCTGGCTGCCCATCCTCGGCCGGATAGACAAACGCATACTGCACGCGCGTCAGGCCGGCGAGCCGGACAACATCGTCGGCGATGTCACGCCCCTCGGCGGCAGCGCGGGCCACCTCAGCCTCGAGTCGCGACAGCGCCACCTTGCGGAACGTCGAACGCTTGCGAATGTCGCCGGGCAACTCGGCGTAGGCGGCCACACGGCGTTGTCGGGAGAGACCCGCATCGGTGACAAAGCGCGTCCGAAGCACCCCTTGGGCGTCGATCACGACACCCGCAGCGCCTGCGGCACTGCCAAGACCACCACCACCCTGGCCACCGCCACCCATCCCGCCGCCACCTTGGCCGCCACCCATGCCACCGCCACCCTGACCACCCCCCATGCCACCGCCGCCCTGGCCGCCGCCCATGCCACCGCCGCCACCACCCATGCCGCCACCCATGCCACCCTGGGCATAGGCGAATCCGGCGGGCGCGACGGCCACGGCGAGGGCCACAATCGCCGTCGACAACAGCGAGGCAAAGTGGTGCACGAGGGTCATCCGGTCAGCGAGGGGCTTGGACATGGTCGTACCCGGCGAAGGAGGAACGGTCTGCCGACGTTTGATTCCCGCAGGGCTCCGGAGACCGGAGCCTGTCCGCAGGGTACGTCCCGGCGAAGCTGACGGCAATCAAACGACCGGCGTGTAGGGAGCCTCCGCGTCGGCGGACTCGCCCCCAGTGTCTCTTCTCTCTTCGGCCCGGAGACGACAACGGCTTTGAGGGGCTTGGGGGGAATGGCGGGCGATTCGCCGGTTTTTCCCCCCCGCCCTGCACCGGGGAGCGGTCGTGCCGGTTGTCGGGGAAGTTTCCTCCCGGCCGCTGCCGGCTCACCCCGTCCGGGCCGGGGAGCGCCCTCCGGAGAACCGACGCCCATCCCCCCGGCCGTTGTCGTCGCGGCTGCGGCTGCCCCCGGTGCGGGGGATCGAAATCCCCGCCCGGATCATGCCGGAGCCGAGGAGCCCCGAGACCTCGGCCTGAAACTGGGGCGTCCAGGCGACGGCGTGGCGGTCGGCCTCCAGGTGGACACGGCGGCCGTCGATCAGATCGAGGACGATCCGCAGCGGCACGCTCCCCGGATGGCGCCGCAGAATCTCCGCCAGCCTGTCGAGCGTGGCAGCGTCGTGGCCGGGCTCGGCAAAACGCACGGTGACCTGCTTCACCGGCTTCTGCCAGGCGTCGGCGAGGGGGACGATCTCGTTGACGATTAAGTTCGTCTCCTCGCTCCCCGCCCGCCGGTCGATCGATCCGACGACGAGGACCACCGCGTCGGCCTGGATCGCCTCGCCGCAGCGGGCATAGTCCTCGGGCCAGCAGATCGAGCGCACGATGCCGTCCATGTCTTCGAGATCGAACATCCCGTAGCGGGTGTGGGTCGAGCCGGGCCGCGGCTGCTTGGTGTTGGAGAGCTTGATCGCGGCCACCATCCCGCCGATCACCACCTCTCCTTTGGGGGGCACCGCGGCGAGGTCGGCCGTGCCGTGGGTGCAGATCGCGCCGAGGAGATCGGCAACCTCCGCCAGCGGATGGCTGTGGACGTAATAGCCGAGCACCTCTTTTTCATACGACCGCGTCTCCTTGTCAGAAAGTGGCGGCACGTCCGGCAGCCCCGGCGGCGGGGCGGTGGGGGTGGTAACGGCCGGCACTTCGTCGAAGGCATCGAAGAGGTTCTTCTGGCCGCTCTTGCGATCGGCCGCGCGCGAGGCGCCGGACGCAAGCGCCTTCTCGATGCCCGCCAGCAGCGCGGCGCGCTTGGCCCCCATGGATCGATCGGGCACAAGCGAGTCGAGGGCCCCGGCCTTGGCGAGGCTCTCGACGGCGGTCTTGTTGACAACGCTCGAGTCGAGCCGTCCGCAGAAGTCGTCGAGATCGCGGTAGGGGCCGGACTTCTTCCGTTCGGCGTCGATCGCGGTGGAGGCCTGGCCGCCGCAGCCCTTGATCGCGGAGAGCCCGAAGAGGATCCGCCCCGACGCCACCGTGAAGTCGGCGGTGGAATGATTCACGTCGGGGGGGGCGACCTCGATCGCCATCCGCCGGCAGTCCTCGACATGCTCAACGAGCGCGTCTTTCTTTTTGAAATTGCGGCCGGTGATGTCGCCGGAGAGGAGCGCCGCCATGAACTCCACCGCGTGGTGCGTCTTGAGGTAGGCCGTCTGCCAGGCCAGCAGCGCGTAGGCGGTGGAATGGCTCTTGTTGAAGCCGTAGCCGGCAAACTTCTCGATCAGGCCGAACAGCGCCTGCCCCTCGGCCGGCGCCAGCCCCTTCGCCTTGGCCCCGGCGACGAATTGCTCGCGGAAGGCGGCGATGGTCTCGAGCTTCTTCTTGCTGATCGCCTTGATGCAGGTGTAGGCGCTGGAGAGCTCGATCCCCCCGAGGCGCTCCAGGATCCGCATCACCTGCTCTTGGTAGACCATCACACCGTGCGTTTCCTCGAGCACCTCCTTCATCACCGGATGGGCGTACTCGGCCGGCTTGCGGCCATGCTTGACGGCGACGTAGTCGTCGACCATGCCCCCCTCGAGCGGCCCGGGGCGGTAGAGGGCGTTGACGGCAACGATGTCGCGGAAGTGATCGGGCTTCATCCGCTGGAGGAGATCGCGGATGCCGCCGCTCTCGAGCTGGAAAATCCCCTTCGTCTCCCCCCGACACAACAGATCGAACGTCGGCTGGTCGTCGAGCGGGAAGGCGAGCGGATCGGGGCGATGGCCGGTGGTCTCGGCGATGACGTCGATTGTCTTGGCGACGACGGTCAGGTAGCGGAGGCCGAGGAAGTCCATCTTCATCAGGCCGGCGCGCTCGACATCCCCCATCGCCCACTGCGTGATCACTTCCTCCTTCCCGGTCACCCGCTGGAGCGGGACATACTCGACGAGCGGTCGGTCGGCGATCACCACCGCCGCGGCATGGGTGCCGACATTGCGGGCCAGCCCCTCGATCCGGCCGGCGAGATCGACGAGCTCCCGGACCTCGCCGTCGGATTCACACGCCGCGGCGAGCTGGCTCCCCGGCGCCGAGGCCTCCTCGATCGAGATTCCGAGCTGGTCGGGGACGAGGGCGACGATCGAGTCGACCCGCGGGATCGCCAACCCCATCGCCCGGCCGACGTCGCGGATCGCTGCCCGCGCGGCGAGCGTGCCGAAGGTGCCGATCTGGGCGACATTCGCGGCCCCGTACCTCCGCTTCACATACTCGATGACCTCGCCGCGGCGCTCCTTGCAGAAGTCGATATCGATATCGGGCGCCTCCTTGCGGTTGACGTCGAGGAAGCGCTCAAAGAGGAGGTCGTATTCGAGCGGGCAGACATGGGAGAGATAGAGCGCGTAGGCGACCAGCGCCCCGACGCCCGAGCCTCGCGCCGCCGCCGGGATGCCCAGATCGCGCGACTCGCGGACGAAATCCCAGACGATGAGGAAGTAGCTGGAGAAGCCGAGGGTGTCGATGACGCCGAGCTCGCGGTCGAGCCGTTCCATCACCTGAGCATGGAGGACGGGCCGGCCATCCCCCTCCGACCAGCGCTTCGCCAACCCGTCGTAGCGGGCATGGAGCCCTTCGAGACAGAGGCGACGCAGCTCCTCCGAGGCGGTCAGCCCGCTGGGCACGTCGAAGCCGGGGAAGTGCCGCTTGCCGAGATCGATCTCAATCGCCACGCTGTCGGCGATCTCCTGGCTGCGGGCCACAGCCGCCTGAGTCACCTCCCCCGCCACCCCCCCGAAGGCGTTGTGCATCTCCTCGGGGCTCTTCAGATAGAACTCCGTCGATTCCATCTTCATCCGCGTCGGGTCGTTGCG
>CALQRA010000280.1 GCA_943332855.1 Candidatus Kuenenia stuttgartensis | reverse complement strand
TTCACGATGGCCAAAGACCTCACCACGTCCGAGATCGACCGGCAAAACATCCTCAACAACCCCTACGCCCTGGCGGAGATCGAGAAGGCGGCCGGAATCCGCGGGATTCCCTTCGAAGGGAAGCCAGTGGTGCTCAAGGAACAGGTCGCAAAGGCGCTCGCGTGGCGGAACAAGCACTGCGATAAGAAGGGCGAGTTAACGCAGGTCGAACGTGCCTCTAAGGCCAACGGCAAGGACTTCTAGGCCGACGCGAGACCGGTGCTACCCTGGGAGCGGCGGAAAAGCGAGAAAGATCGGAAGGTGGTAGGAAGGCGGGGCGCACTTCTCCGGCCGACGGTGTTGATGCAATTCCTTCGGCCGAGGAAATGTTGGGAAGCCAGAGATCTCCCCTTTCGTCCGCGATTTGAGGACAGTCAACAGTCCCAAGTTCTGCTGGGGCGCTAAATGACCCTGCTGCAGTCAGATAAAATCGGGCAGGGCGCGTGTTGAGACCGACGCCGTGCCAAGAACGCGAACCCGACTTTTGGAGCGGGTCATTCGCCGAATAGAGGCCTATGCGGCATAAACCCAGACAAGGCCTTTCTCGGCATTTTTAAAAGCGAGCCCCACAAAGTCAGCTAAGGCTGACTCCGGGACGTTTCGCACAGCAGTCGGTGCTACCAGAATCACAACCAAGACAAAGATGCGGCTCGTTAGATGACGAAGTTGAAGCGGTGCCCCGGCTGCAATAAGCAGAAGCCAGCCAAGATCTTCTCTAGAAACGTGAGGAGACCTGACGGCCTTTCCACGTACTGTGCGGAGTGTAAGCGAGATAAATCTCAAGGCCACAGGAATTCGTCCGTCAGGGCTTTTTTCGTCGATCTCGTTCGTGCAGCGAAGCACGGGAGCAATCGCCGCGGAATAGCGTTCGAGATTGATATCACGCACTTGGAAGACCTCTACCACGCCCAGGACGGTCGCTGCGCCATAAGTGGAATACGAATGACACACTCGGCCGGAGTTGGTGCGAAAGCAACCAACATTAGCATTGATCGCATTGACAATGAGCGAGGGTATGAGGCAACCAACGTTCAACTCCTGTGCCGCTCAATCAATGCCATGAAGCTCAACATGACAGATAGGGAATTGAGACACTTTCTCGACGAACTGGCGACCCACATTTTGCGATATCGCGAGGTGGACCCAAATGCTGGGGCCCGCTGATAGGGTGGATCTCTGAGGGTGGATGGCAACCTTTTCGAAGCATGACGATGGGCAGAAAACGACGGGTTTTCGGGGTGGCATTCTAGGCCAAGTGTCACTCTGGCCGCCGCTCCGCTGCCCCTGGCAGCTCTTCTTGCTGGCTCTCTCGGGCCCGACTCCAGCAAAAAGGGGATGGCGGTGGGGGGCGTTCTCCATGCGTTGAACGGTACGGGCGGTAACACGAAGTACGTCAACCAGCGCGACGAAGACTTCATCCAGGCGGCCTTCGTCGAGGAAAACTATCGCAAGCAGTTCACCGACGCCCTCCGCGAATGGCCCCCCAGCTCACTCCCGATCCCGGCCGGGGCCCAGATCGCGGATCGAAGCGGGTTCGTCGAACACCTGGAACAGCCCGCGGGGGAGCCGGCGGGCGAGGCGATCGAGACGACGGTCGAGCTTCCAGGCGGGCCCGTGACCATCGACCCGGCGGATGACCACGCCGGCCACCTGCGCCGGCTGGCGCCGGGCCACGGCCGTGTAGAGGTCGGGGTCGCGCTCGCCGGAATCGCCGACGAGGAGGAAGCGGCGGCGGGGGAAGTCGGCCATGATCTGCTCGATCACGCGCCGCTTCGACTTCTTTCGCGAGGGAAACCTCCCCAGCGGCGTCGAATCCTTGAGGCGGAAGAGCTTGAGGTGCATCGAGCCGGACGGCAGGCCGCAATCGGTGAAGAAGCCATCGAGGCAGGAGGCGAGTTGCCAGGGACTCGCCGAGACATAGTGGAACGCCGCCCCGTCGGTCTCCCAACCGCGGTAGATCTCCGGCATGCCGGGTACGGCGCGGAACTCGCGCAGAAGGGTGTTGGCGAGGAGCTCACGGCGATTGCCGACGGCGGTCACCTTGACCGTGTCGTCGATGTCGGAGATCACCGACAGCCCCTCGTCGTCAACCAGATGGACCCGCCCTGCCCCGTGCGACACCGTCTCACCGCCGTCGTCCCCGGGGGGCTCCGTTGCCCAGGCCTCGTAGGCGACCGTTCGCGGGGCGGCGAGCGACCCAGGGGGATCGTCGAGGTCGATCTCGATCTGGAAGTGGCCCACCCGGTCGGTCGGCCCTGCCTCGATGACCTTCCCTCCGATCGACACCCCGACAGCGGCGCCGGAGATGCGCCGGAAGAGAAAGGCATCGGAGCGGCGCCGAAAGACCTCCTGACGCAGCTGCTCTTCGTCGAGGTCGAACAGCCGCCGGAAGACCGCCAATGCCAGGACGCGCCGCCGGCTCGTCGCCGGCAATGGCCGAACCACCATCCCCGCCACGGTCGCCCGCCAGCGGTTTCCCCCAGCGATCCGCCGGGCGTAGGTGGGGAAGAGGACGATCATGGGGGAGGCCGTCGCGAGGTGGTTCCTGACGGGCCGGGGGTGGGGCCGGGCGTCCGGGGGCCAATACGGGGGGTAAACGGGGGGGGGAAATCGCCCTGGCTGCAGGAGCGACAGGACCGCTTGCATGCGGTCGGGACGTCATTCTACAACGGTGGGCCCGGGAAGTTCCTCCCGGTCAGATCAGCCTGGAGAAGAGCATGGGTGTCAAGAAGACGGGCAAGGGTCGGCGCAAACTCGGTCAAAAGAAGCGCCGCATGCGGGCCCGCATCCGCCATCGCAAGGGTTGACGACGGGTTCCGTCGTCGGGTGTCGTTGCTGATCTTTCGCCTCTGGGGTGCCGATTCTGGGCCGCCGGCCGGGATCACTGTCTGGGATCATTTTTGGGCCCCCGGGTCCCCCTAGCCACCGCGCGTCCCCCCGTGGTCCATCAGCGGTGGATCGACCAGCGGTGGATCGACGATCGAGTCTGGCCCTCCCGGCGGTCGATCTTGCGGGGGTTTTCCGGGCCCGGCCCTCACGACCCGCAGGGGTGCCGTTCCCGGCCCATGACCGGGGCGATCACCTCGCCTCGATTTCCTTGCCGCGCCCACGCCGTGGGGTAGGTTTGCCTGGTTCCGCGTTGCAGAGCATCGCGGAGCGGCCGCCGCGCGACGACGCGCTGCGGCAACCCGCCAGGAGGCCTGTCGATGCGCGTTCAGAAATGGATGCCCCGTTTACTGGGGTTGAGTGCGGTGGCAATCGCCCTCTCTTCGACGGGCTGCAAGTCGCTCAACGAGAGGTACCTCTCGATGGAGGTGTGGAAGTACGAGAAGTGCTTCGGCCACCTTCCCCCCGGCTTCGTTCCCCCCGGAGCGATGGCGGCGGCCGCCGCGGCTCCCGCCGCACCACGGGTCTGCGGTCAGGGGGGCAACTGTGCGCAGGCTGCCCCGTGTGCCGGGGGCGAGATGGTGTCGGCAGGGGGCGAAAACTGCAATGCCTGCCAGGGGGGCGTGCAGGGAGGGATGGGCGTGCAGGGGGGGATGATCGAGGGGGGCCTCCCCGCCGGGACGACGATCGTCCCCGGGAGCTCGACGATCCATCAGGGGGGCACGATGCTGCCGGGGGGCGCCGGGGCGCCGATCCTGCCGTCGGGTCCCGGTGGAGCGCCCGGACCGGTGCCGAGCGCCAGCCTTCCCACGCCGGTGTCGGCGGTGAGCACGAGCCGGCCGGTCGTGATCTCCGACGAGGTCGTTCTCCCCTGACCGAAGGGTCATCGCGCCGCGGCGGAAGCTCCTTTGTGAGTCGTGGGCCGGTCCGTTGTCAGCCGCGGGTCTCGGCGGGGCCGGGGAAGGCTCGCGATTCGACGTCCTGCCGCCAGCGGCCGAGCGCCTCGGCGATCGTCGTCTTGCTGTCGGCGTAGCCCCGGACGAACTTCGGCACCCGCTCTAGCGACAGGCCGACGAGATCGTGGAACACGAGCACTTGGCCGTCGCAGTGGGGGCCGGCACCGATCCCGAACGTCGGGATCGGGAGGGCGGCGGTGATCGTCCGCGCCACCTCCTGCGGAACGCATTCGAGGACCACAGCGAAGGCCCCGGCATCGGCGGCGGCCAAGCTGTCGGCCATGAGCCGCTCGGCATCCCGCTGCATCCGGTAGCCACCGAGCTGGTGAACGGCCTGTGGCCGCAGGCCGACATGCCCCATCACCGGGATTCCGGCGGAGACGATGCCGGCGATGACGTCGGCCTGGCCGGCCGTCCCCTCGAGCTTCACCCCCTGGCAGCCGGTTTCCTTCAGGATCCGGGCACAGGCTTCGACGGCGGATCGGACGCCGAGATGCTGGTGGGGGAAGGGAAGATCGACGACCACCATCGCATGGGCGCTGGCTCGGACGACGATCTCGCCGTGGTAGATCATCTGTTCGAGGGTCGCCGGAATGGTTGAATCGCGCCCCGCCACGACCATCGCCACGCTGTCGCCGACGAGGATGCAGTCGATCCCGGCGCCGTCGACGAGTTTGGCGGTCGGCCAGTCGTAGGCCGTGACCATAGACAGGCGACGTTCGTCCCGTTTCGCAGCCGCGAGATCGGGGAGGGCAATGCGGCGGGGGGCGTGCGACATGGTGTGCGGATTGGAAAAGGGGGGGGACGGTCGGTAGTAATGGCCGGCGGTGGCGGGGGAGCGGTATAGTGAGAGCGGGGAGTCCAGTGTGGTCTGGCAGGGGAGCAATCACCAAATGGTCGGTCGCAGCCGGGTTTTGGACCGAGATCGGTGGTCTGCACCGCGTGGGACAGCGTTCCCGCCCCGCGCCGGAGGCGCGCTGGTCCTCGTCGTCGTTTTCGCCTGGGGCCTGTTCGGCGCGGGGCCGGTGGCGGCCCAGCCTGCCGGTCCGCAGCGGCTCGATCGGGCCGACCGCGAGGGGACGTTGATGGCGATCGCCCCGGGCCGGCTCCAGGTCCGGGTGAAGAACACCGGTGACACCTGGATCGTCGCCGCCGCGCCCGGCGCCACCGTCGAGGTCAGCGGCACCGCCGCGCGCGCGATGCTGATGCCGAAGCAATTCGTCGAATGCTCCGTCGAGCTCGACGAGTTCGGGAAGGTGACGCAACCGGTGGAGAAGGTGATCTTCCCCGGCTCCGGCACCCCCGGGGTGACCGGAAACGCCTCCGGTTTTTCCGAAACAAAGGCGAAGCGGCCCGGGGGGAAGCGGCCGCCGGGAACGTACCTCGTGAGCGGCTTCATCAAGTCGGTCGACGGGGACCAGATCGTCGTTCAGATCGGCCGCGATC
>CALQRA010000279.1 GCA_943332855.1 Candidatus Kuenenia stuttgartensis | reverse complement strand
GATCCGGCCGTGGAGGTGGTCGACATCGCCGTTCCCCCCGATGTCCAGCCGGGGATCATCGAGGGGATCTGTGAGCTTGTCGAGCGGAAGGAAGCCCGAGTCCGTGGGATCCTCGCGCAGAAGCCGCTCGCGGGTGATTTTCCCACCGCCGTCCGACTCGTGCGCCGCTGTCGTGAGGCCGGGATCCGCCTTGTCGTCAATCAGAACATGCGCTACGACCACGCCGTGCGTGCCTGTGGCGATCTCCTCACCCGTGGCGTGCTTGGGGCGCCGGTGCTGGCGACGATCGAGATGCGGGCGATTCCCCACTGGATGCCCTGGCAGGAGCGGCAGGGCTGGGTGACGCTGCGGATCATGTCGATCCACCACTTCGATACCTTTCGGGGCTGGTTCGGCTCACCGCGGCGCGTGTTCACGAGCGTGCGCAGCGATCCACGCACGGCCGAGACGTTTGCCCATGACGACGGCATCTGCCTGTCGGTGCTCGAATACGACTCCGGGCTCCGCTGTTCGTCGCTCGAGGATGTGTGGGCCGGGCCGGCCCGTGAAGGAGCCGAGTCAGATTGCTTTGTTAAGTTCCGGGTCGAGGGGACGCACGGGATGGCCCTGGGGACGGTCGGCTGGCCCCGCTATCCGGAGAAGTCACCCTCGACGCTCGACTGGACGACGAGCCTCGCCGAGCATGGCGCAGGGATCTGGCACCGGCCGCGCTGGGAGGAGGCCTGGTTTCCCGATGCCTTCATCGGCCCGATGGCCGAACTGCTGCGCGATCTCGAGGGGACAAGCCCGGCGGTGGCGACCGGCGAGGAAAATCTCGGAACTCTTGCAATCGTTGATGCGGCGTATCTCTCGGCGCGGGAGCACCGGGCGGTGGAGATCGCGGAGATCATCGCGAAGGGGGAAGCGTGAACGATTGCCTCCACCGGACAGTCATGGCCGGCTGGCTGCTGGCCCTCTGCTTCCGATCTGCACCAGCCGTAGCCGAATCTCCGTCGGCCGGCCTCCGGGCCCCAAGTTTCTCCCGCGACGTCCTCCCGATCCTCGCTGCCAACTGCTTCGCCTGCCATGGCTTCGACCCGCGCGCCCGTCAGGCGGGCCTGCGCCTCGATGGGCCCGCCGGGGCCGCGGCGCTGCTCGACTCGGGGCATGCGGCCGTCGTCCCCGGCAACGTCGCTGCCAGTGCGCTCGTCGCTCGGATCGAAAGCGCCGACTCGAGCGCGGTGATGCCGCCGCCGGAATCGGGAAAGCGACTTTCGGATTCCGACAAGCGCCTGCTTGCCGACTGGATCGCGGCCGGGGCCCCCTACGAGCCCCACTGGGCGTTCACAGCGCCCATTCCGGCGCCTCCGCCGGAGGTGGCAGGGTCTGAGCATCCGATCGACCGGTTCCTCGTGGCGGCGATGGTGGGCTCGGGGCTCGAGCCGGCGGCTCCCGCTCCCCCGGAGACGCTGCTGCGGCGCGTCAGCCTCGATCTGACGGGTCTCCCGCCGACGGCGCCCGAGCTCGATCACTTTCTTGCTGCCCATGCTGCCGATCCCGCGAAGGCCTGGGAGGAGGCGGTCGATCGGCTCCTCGCCAGCCCCCACTACGGCGAGCGGCAGGCGCGGCTGTGGCTCGATCAGGCGCGCTATGCCGACAGCAACGGCTACTCGATCGACGCCCCGCGCGAGATCTGGCGGTGGCGCGACTGGGTCGTCGAGGCCTCCAACCGCGATCTCCCCTTCGATCGCTTCACGATCCATCAGCTCGCCGGCGATCTCCTCCCCGACGCCACCGACGAGGAGCGGATCGCCACCGGCTTCCACCGCAACACGCAGATCAACGAAGAAGGGGGGATCGACAAGGAGCAGTTTCGCATCGACGCCGTCTTCGACCGGGTGGCGACGACCGGAAGCGTGTGGCTCGGCCTCTCGATCGGCTGCGCCCAGTGCCACGACCACAAGTTCGATCCGGTCAGCCAGGTCGACTACTACCGGCTATTCGCCTTCTTCAACAACCAGGCCGACGCCAAGCTCAAGGTCACTGATCCCCGCGTTGACTCTGCGCGCCTCACCGCCGACCGCGACGCCGCCCGCGGCGAAGTCTATGCCTATGTCGAGGCCCGCGCTGCGGCCCTCGCCGGCTGGGAAGCGGGCCTCAATGACGATGCCAAAAAGCTCCTCGATGCCGAGCGGTCGAAGGCCCTCGCCACGCCGGCGAGCGAGCGCTCCCCCGATCAGCGCCGGATCCTGTTTCATGCCGGCCTGGGGGCCAACGATCAGGAGTTTCGCCGCCTCAACGAACGCTATCTCGATCTCCAGGGGAAGGTAACGGGGGGCCCGACAACACTCGTTCTCGCCGAGCTGCCGACGCCGCGGCAGACGAAGCGCTTCGTCCAGGGGGATTTCACCCGCCCCGCCGAAGAAGTCGCCCCCGGCACGCCGGCGATCCTGCCGCCGCTCGTGGTGGCAGGCACCCCACCCAACCGGCTCGATCTCGCCCGCTGGCTCGTGGCGCCGGGCCATCCACTCACCGGCCGGGTGCTGGTCAATCGGGCCTGGCAACATTTTTTCGGGCTCGGCCTTGTCGAGACCGACGCCGATTTCGGGCTCATGGGCACGCCGCCGAGTCATCCCCTCCTTCTCGACTGGCTGGCCCTGGAAGTGGAGCGGCAGGGGTGGAGCATGAAGCGGCTCCATCGGCTGATCGTGACCTCGCGGGCTTACCGGCAAAGCTCGCGTGTCAGCCCGCTCCAGGCCGAATGCGACCCGCACAATCGGCTCGTTGCCCGGCAGGCCCGGCTGCGGCTCGATGCGGAGCTCGTGCGTGACGTAGCGCTGGTGGCCTCGGGTCTCTTGTCACCAGCCTTGGGCGGCCCACCGGTCTATCCGCCGATCCCCGCCGGGGCGACGGCCGTCGGCCAAGTGAAGCGCGACTGGCCGACGAGCACCGGCCCCGATCGCCACCGGCGCGGGCTCTACACCTTCCTCTATCGGGCTTCGCCGCCGCCGAGCCTTGCTGTCTTCGACGCCCCCGACGGCTATCAGTCGTGTACCCGCCGCGGCCGCAGTAACACCCCGCTTCAGGCGCTCACGCTCTTGAACGACCTCGCCTTCGTGGAATGTGCCGAGGCGCTGGCCGCCGTGATTTCCCGTGACGGCCCGGCTGTCGCCTTCCGGCGCTGCACGGGGAGAGAGCCTCACCTAGAGGAGCTGGCCGTCCTCGTCCCCCTCGATCCGCGCGACGCCGCGCGGGTCCTGCTCAATCTCGACGAGACGGTGACCCGCGAGTGATCGTGGTTGCGGTGATTTTCTGTGCTTGGAGCGCCTCATGCCTCACGATCATCCCGTTCCCGATGGCCCGCTCCTCGATGAGACCCGGCGGCATCTGTTTGGACGCGTGGGGGTAGGCGTTGGCGCGATGGCGCTGGGGGCCTTGCTTGCCGGCGAGGGGCGTGGTGCTGGGGAAGGGGGCGGCGGGCTGTCGGGAGTGCCCGGCCTTCCTGGTCTGCCGCACTTTCTTCCCAAGGCGAAGCGGGTGATTCATCTGTTTATGGCCGGGGGGCCGTCGCAGCTGGATCTCTTCGACTACAAGCCGGAGCTTTCGCGGCGCGACGGCCAGCCGATCCCGGCGAGTTTCACCGACGGGAAGCGGTTTGCCTTCATGAACGAGAGCCATCGCACCGATCTCCTCGGGTCGAAGCGGTCGTTTCGGCAGTGCGGGGAATCGGGAATGTGGATCGGCGATCTCCTCCCGCACCTCGGGCGCATCGCCGATCGGCTCTGTTTTGTCCGCAGCTGTTCGACCGATCTGTTCAACCACGCGCCGGCAAAGCTGTTCATGAACACCGGCACCGGCCGGTTCGGCCATCCGTCGGTCGGCTCGTGGGTGACCTATGGCCTGGGGAGTGAGAGCACCGATCTTCCCGGTTTTGTCGTTCTCCAAAGCGGCCCGCGCGGCCCTCGTGGGGGGGCGGTGTTGTGGGGGAGCGGGATGCTGCCAAGCGCCTATCAGGGGGTGCCGCTCCGCAACCGCGGGGAGCCGATTCTGAACCTCTCGAGCCCCGATGGGGTGAGCAGTGACCAGCAGCGCGGGGTCGTGGACGCGGTCGGCCGGCTTAACCGGCAGCGGCTCGCGGTCACCGGCGACGGCGAGATTGCCACGCGGATCGCCGCCTACGAGATGGCCTTCCGGATGCAGTCGAGCGCGCCCGATCTGGTCGACCTGCGGAGCGAGTCGGCGGAGACGCTCGCCCTCTACGGGATCGCCGATCCTGGTGAATCGACCTATGCCCGCAACTGTCTCCTCGCCCGCCGGCTCGTCGAGCGGGGGGTGCGTTACGTGCAACTGTGGCACACCAACTGGGATCATCATGGCGGCCCGAGTGAGAATCTCGAGACGCATCTCCCGGAGGTGTGTGGGCAGGTCGATCGGGCGAGTGCTGCGCTTGTCCTCGATCTGGCCCGGCGGGGGCTCCTCGACGACACGATCGTCGTCTGGGGAGGGGAGTTTGGGCGGACGCCGATGGGGGAGAAGCGGGAGAGCACCGGTCGCAACCATCACATCGACGCGTTCACGATGTGGTTTGCCGGCGGTGGCTTCAAGCCGGGCTGCGTGCACGGCACGACCGACGATTTTGGATTTGCAGCGGTGGAGGGGGGCGTGCATGTGCGCGACATCCACGCCACGCTCCTCCATCTTTTGGGGATCGACCACCAGCGCCTCGCCGTCCGCTTCCAGGGCCTCGACGAACGGCTCACCGGCGTGAAGCCGGCCCGCGTGATCGGCGAGATCATGGCGTAGGGCGGCCGGGATCCTTCTCCTCCGCGCCGAATCCTTGACCTCTTTGCAAGGATTTTCCACACTCCGACAAGAGGGAGGGCACCGTCCTATGGGGGCGGTGAACATAGCGCCACGGGTGGGCCCGGGGGTCGCTCCCGAAAAGAAACGATTCCTCGGGGGGAGAACAGCCGATGCGACCGAACGGCGGATTTCACATCACGGAATTGGGGGGGGGTAGGCAAGCCCACTCGCGGCAACCAGCGACGGCAGCCACGATCCGCCGTCGCCGCAATATCAAGCCCCGCCGGGCCCGAAGCGCCGTCGGGCTCGACCATGAGCCGCTCGAGCCCAGGCAGTTGATGACTGGGAACGACCCGGCCGATTTCGGGGGGCGGTTTCAAGTCCTGGTCGACCAAGCCACGCAGGCGGGCCTCGAGCGAACCGAGGCCCGCGCCGCCGCCGCGGCCATCTGGGACACCGCGGTCACGAGCGCCGATGCGGGCGAAGCGGCCGCCAAGGCGACGGCTCTCGCCACGGCCGTGTCGAAGGTCGCCGCGGCCGATGCCACCCTCGGCACGTCGCTGACCATTGCCGGCGCGACGTTCGACACAAAG
>CALQRA010000278.1 GCA_943332855.1 Candidatus Kuenenia stuttgartensis | reverse complement strand
GCGCGAGATCGCCCAGACAATGCACTACACCGGTGCGCCGTGGCTGGTCCGGGAGAGCCGGCAGCGCGAGGAGGATTGCCGGATGATGCTCGATGCCCTCGGCGTCGAGCCCGGGCAGACCGTCTGCGACATGGGGGCCGGCAACGGCTTCTACACGCTGGAACTGGCGCGGATGGTCGGCCCCGAAGGGCTGGTTTACGCGGTCGACATCCAGCCGGAAATGCTCCGCATGCTCTCCTGGCGCGCGGCCCAGGAGGGGCTCGCCAACATCCGACTGATCCTCGGCTCACCGATCGATCCCCGCCTCCCCGCCGGCGAGATCGATCTCGTGCTCTGTGTCGACGTCTACCACGAGTTCTCTCACCCCGAGGCGATGCTCGCCCGGATCGGCGAGAGCCTCTCGCCGGCAGGGAAGCTTGCGCTGGTGGAGTTCCGCGGGGAGGATCCGGAGGTTCCGATCAAACCGCTCCACAAGATGACCAAGGCCCAGGTCCGCTCAGAGCTCGAGCCGGCTGGATTCCGTGTCGCCAACGAGTTTGACAAGCTCCCCTGGCAGCACCTTCTCTTCTTCTCTGCCGCGCCCCAGGAGCAACCCGAGCCCTCGCGACGCTGACGCCGGAGTGGGCCGGGAAGAGGAGCGCCCCAGGTCCATCGCCGGTGGGAACGGCCCCGCCGTTGCGGAAATCTCAAGCCACGCTGGAAATCGCCCTGGTGGGCCGTTTCAGATCCCGCTGCGCGGCAGCAAAGCTTGCGTAGCTGGGCCCGAACGGCTCAAATGACGGAGAAGATTCCAGGAGCTCATGGAAGCGGCAAGGTTTCATGGGATGGGGTTGGGCTGCCGGACTCACGCCGGTGGTGCATACGCATGGATGACAATCCCCCACAATCAAATGCTCCCATTGACCGCGGGCTCGGAGTCGGTGCGTCGACAGCCGCGCCGATGACGATCGCCTCCGGGAAGGGGGTGGCCGCCCCCATGGCCAAGAAGAGCGCAGCCGGGAAGTCCGGCTCGCCGCGCGACGGGAAGTCCGACGGCGGGGAGGAGCTCCAGCGACCGGAATGGGTGCTGGGGCGCAATCCGGCGATGGCCCGGGTGGCCCGATCGATCGAGCGGGCGGCCGAGGTCGGCTGCACGGTCCTGATCCTCGGCGAGACCGGCTGCGGCAAGGAGATCCTCGCCCGCCTCCTCCACCGCAGCGGGCCACGTGCTACCAGGCCGTTTGTGCCGGTCAACTGCGGCGCCCTGTCGGCGACGCTGGCGGAAAGCCAGCTGTTTGGCCATGAGAAGGGGGCCTTCACCGGGGCCGACGGGAAGGCGATTGGCATTTTCCGCGCCGCCGAGGGGGGCGTGGTGTTTCTCGATGAGATCGGCGAGATGCCGGCCGATCTCCAGACGAAGCTCCTCCGCGTCCTCCAGCAGCGCGAGGTCCATCCTGTCGGAGCGACCCAGCCGGTGCCGATCGACGTCCAGGTCGTCGCCGCCACCAACCGCGACCTCCAGACCGAGGTGATGAAGGGGACGTTCCGGGAGGATCTCTACTTCCGCCTCAACATGATCGAACTACGGATCCCTCCCCTCCGGGAGCGCCCCGAGGACATCCCCGAGTTCGTCGATTTTTTCGCCCGGCAATACGCCCGCAGCTATCGGGTGGAGATGTGGCAGCCCTCCGCGGAGACGCTCGCGGAGTTTTCCGCGTTCGATTGGCCGGGGAATGTCCGCCAGCTCTCGCATGTCATCGAGCAGGCCTATGTGCTCCAGATGGATCCCCAACTCCCCGCGCGTTCCCGGCCTCTCGTGGCGGCCGTTGAGGAGCCCGAGGAGTTGCTCTCGGCAGACGGCAAGCTCCCCTTCGTCGATCTCAACATGCTCCGGAAGTGCGCCGTGAAGCAGGCGCTCGAGATGACCCGCGGCCACAAGTCGCGGGCCGCCAAACTCCTCGGCGTTCATCCCAACACGATGACGCGGATCATCGCCGAGATCGGCGATGACGCTCCGTTGTCCTGATCCCCGGCCGGCGCCACTCCGGCGGACGGCGGCCGCGCTCACTCGGGGTGGTACTTCCCGAGGCTGGGCTTGGGTGCCCCGGCGGTGCGGCTGGCTCCACTTCCCGCTCCGGTGCCGAAGTGGAGAAGCGTCACCGCGCCGGCGGAGATCAGCGCCCACGGCGCCCAGTCGGGGGCCGTGATCACGCGGACCTCACCAGAGCCATTGATCGGCTTCACCGACGCCGAATCGATGACGAGTAACTCGGCGCCAACCAGGCAGGAGAAAACCCCCGCCGCAAGGGACACGCTTTTCCACATGATGCCGTTCCGGGCTCGATCGGCGGCACTCCGGCGGGCCGCCCTCCGACGGCGGGACGAGCGGGGGTGCGAGTGCAGTGCCCCCCGGCGACGCCGCGCCGGGAGATCCATCGGCTGGGCGGAGGGGCGGTGTTCAGTCGCCGGTCGGGCGTGCGGAGGGTGACGGTCGTGGCGACAGGGAGCCCTGTGGGCGTCAGCCCTTGGCTGATTCGCCCGGAGCGGCCTTGTCGGCATCGATCCGGCTGGCTTCGATCCGGCCGGGGCGGCGCTCGGTATCGGTGCCGGGCACGAGGAGGGGCGTGTCGACGGAGGCCTCGACCAGCGCCCGCAGCTGGTTTCCGTCGATCACCTCCGTCTCGATGAGCTGACGGGTGATCGCCTCGAGGGCCACCCGCCGCGACTCGAGCACCCGCCGGACCTTCTCGATCGACTGATCGATGATCCGCCGCACCTCCTGATCGATCTCGCGGGCCGTCTCCTCGCTGTGCGACCGGGCAGCAGGGAGATCCCCGCCGCCTCCGGCGAGGAACGGCGAGCGGTTGCTCTCGCGGAAGTTCACCCGCCCCATCCGGCTCATCCCGTATTCCATGACCATCGCCCGGGCGATCCCGCTGGCCCGTTCGAGGTCGTTTTGGGCCCCAGTCGAGACGTCGTCGTAGACCATCTCCTCGGCGATCGTCCCGCCGAGGAGCACCTGGATCCGGCTCTCGAGCTCGCTTTGGGTGAGGAGGTAGCGGTCATCCTCGGAGCGTTGCATCGTGTACCCGAGGGCGGCGAGGCCGCGGGGGATGATCGAGACCTTGTGGACGGGATCGGTGTTGGGGAGCGAAAAGGCCACCAGCGCGTGGGCCGCCTCGTGGTAGGCGACACGGCGCTTCTCGTCCTCGTGGAGGACCCGCTTCTTCTTCTCAAGCCCGGCCGTCACCCGCTCGACCCCCTCGTTGAACTCCTCCATGCCGACGGAGGTCTTGTTGTTGCGGGCCGCGAGGAGCGCCGCCTCGTTGACGAGATTGGCCAGATCAGCGCCACAGAAGCCCGAGGTGATCCGCGCGACCTGCTGGAGGTTGACGGTGGGATTGAGCTTCACTCCGGCGACGTGGACCTTGAGGATCTCCTCCCGGCCACGGACATCGGGGCGATCGACGAGCACATGGCGGTCGAAGCGCCCCGGCCGGAGGAGGGCCGGGTCGAGCGTCTCGGGCCGGTTGGTCGCCGCCATCACAATCACGCCGCTGTTGGTCCCGAAGCCGTCCATCTCGACCAGCAACGCATTGAGCGTCTGCTCGCGCTCGTCATGGCCGCCGACGACGCTCGTGCCGCGGGTCTTGCCGAGGGCGTCGAGCTCGTCGATGAAGATGATGCAGGGGGCCTTTGCCTCGGCCTGCTGGAACATGTCGCGGACACGGGCCGCACCGACGCCGACGAACATCTCGACGAAATCGCTGCCGGAGAGGCCAAAGAACGGCACCCCCGCCTCCCCCGCGATGGCCTTGGCCAGGAGCGTCTTGCCGGTGCCGGGGGGGCCGACGAGGAGTACGCCCTTGGGGATATGGCCACCGAGGACTTGGTATTTCTCCGGGTTGCGGAGGAACTCGACGACCTCGCGCAGCTCGTCCACCGCCTCGTCGATCCCGGCCACGTCGTCGAACGTGATCCCCAGATCCTCCTGGGCGTATTGTTTGCCACGGCTGCGGCCGAAGGCCATCGGGCTACCGGCTCCCCCCAGACGCTTCATCATCGTGAAGAAGAGGAGGGCAAACAGGCCGGTGAGGAAGAGCATCGGCAGCCAGCTCCGCCATGGGCCGGGGGCCTCCTCGTAGCGGTAGGGAACGCCGAACTGCGTGAGCAGCCGCGACAGCCGTCCCTCGGAGTTTTCGCTGGGGAGCTTGGCGGTGCGGAAATACCGGCGCTGGCTCCCACTTCCGATCCCCTCACCCGACGCCGAGCCGTCGATCCGACGGACCGATCCCGACACGCTGTAGGCCCCGATGACGACATCCTGGAGATCGCCGTAGCGGACGAGGCGACGGGCCTCCGGCCCGGTTTCGAACGGATGGCGCTCCATGACCTCGATCACGCCGGCCGGATCGCCCGCGGCGCTGGAAGGGGGCGTGTCGCCAGTCCCGGGGCCCGCCTCGCCGTCGGGGGAGGAAGACGCCGGGGAGGGGGCGGTTTCGGTGGCCGCCGGTGGCCGCTGCCCCGAGGCCCGGATGAGCTTTTCGAGGTCGCTGTAGGAGAGCTCAAGCTCCGGCGTCGTCGTCAGGAGACTCATCGCGAACAGTCCGGCGACCCCCACGGCGATCATTAACCAGACGAGATTCGACCCTCCCCAGGGCATCTTGCGATCGGCTTGTCGCTTCGGGAGATCGTGCTTTTTGGGCATGAATGGACCAGTGAAAAGGCTCGAAGAAACCGAAACCAATCCATCCTAAACCTGAGCGGGAGGGGAGACAATGAATCTGCCTCCGGCGGCGTCGCCATGGAAGTCCCGGCGACGAAAACCTAAGATTCGCCGATTCCTCCGCCCCGCCCCTCGATCGTCTCCCCTATGGCCTCCCCCCCGCCGCCGCCGTTTTCTGCTCCGGTGCCGGCGCCCCGCGACCGGCCCGCCGCGGCGGCCGGCCACCCGCCGACGGGGATTCTCGGGGTGGCGGTGCTCGGGTCGACTGGCAGCATCGGCCGGAGCACGCTCGATGTGATTGCCACCTCCGGGGGACGTTTCCGCCCCCATCTCCTCGCGGCCCACACCAGCGTCGGCCCCCTCCTCGATCAGGCCCGGCTCCACCGCCCGGCGTGGATCGTCGTCACCGACGCTGCCGCTGCCGGGACGATCGGCGCCGATGCCCTCCCGGCCGGGACGCGGTTGGCCGTCGGGCCGGAGGCGCTCGACGACCTCGTCGGCGCGCCCGAGGTCGACCGGGTCGTGTCGGCGATCGTTGGCGCTGCCGGCCTGCGGAGCACCCTCGCGGCGCTCGAGGCCGGCAAGACGGTGGCGCTGGCCAACAAGGAGACGCTCGTCATGGCCGGGGCGCTGGTGATGCGGCTGGCCGCGGCGCGCGGTGCGGTGCTCCTTCCGGTCGACAGCGAGCATTCGGCGATCCACCAGGCGCT
>CALQRA010000277.1 GCA_943332855.1 Candidatus Kuenenia stuttgartensis | reverse complement strand
TCGGGAGTGACAGGCATCGCCTCCCCGACATTCGCAAACCCCTCTCCGCCGACGCTGTCGACGGGAAACTCGCGGGCCTGGGTTGGCCGCATGTCCACGCCGGTCAGATCGCGGACGGCGTTGTCGTACTCCGTGTTGCTCAGCCGACGCAGCGTGACCTGCCCGGGATCACCGGCCCTCGCCGCCGCCTCGGCATCGAGCGCCGCAGAGATCCAACCCAGCAGTTGTTCGCGCTCGGCCTCGCTTGGCTGCGGCGCGTCTTTCGGCGGCATGTCGCCCAGTCGCAATCGCTCGGCGACATCGCCCAGAAGTTTGGGCTTGGCGAGGATCACCTCGGCAGACCCAAAGCTCGTAAGATCGAGCTCGTTATCCATGGGAACTGTGCCGTGACAGTTCCCACAAGCTTTCTCAAGCAGCGGCTGGATCTGCTTGGCAAACGATTGCCCGAGGCCGTCCGCACCGTGGGCCGAGGCCGCAAGGAGCATGAGACATGCAAGGTGCGCCAGAGCGGAAAGGGATTTTCCGAGCCGTCGTACTCGCAACTCTCCATTGGCATTTCGCGCGCACATCATCTGATCGGCTCCAGATCCTGGTCAATGACTTCATCTTCCCCATGGAATCTCGGGGAGGTTAATACTTCGGGAAGATGTCGGGGCTAGGAAAGCGCTCCTCAATGCTGTCTCTGAGGTATTCTTCACGGGATAGATTGACCAGAGGCCAGCTCGTGGGTCGGACGCGGACGACGCGCCCTGGGCGAATGCCTTCGATGATCTGGTCCGTCTCGAAACGGATCTGAATGCCGCTGCTGCCCAGCGGGGCGTCGCCCGGAAGCCGGGTGACTTCCAGGATCACACCGCCGGAGGCCATGTGAGCGGGGCTATAATCGCCGTGGGTGTGCTTCAAGGTGTTCTCGACAGAGTTCATCTGGGCTGGGCTGCCAGCCTTAAAGTCAGCGTAGAGCGAGGCGTCCATGCCGCCGAACAAGGTCGCGGTCACCTTCGCTCGGCCGAACTTGCCGTACTCGACGGAATCCACCCAGGCAGGCATCCAGCGGGTGCGAATCAGAGCTTTGTGGGCCTCGGTTTGATTCCTGGAGGCTCGCTGGATGGCAGCCTCGTCGAGCCAGATGTCCGAAATATGATACCGAAGGAAAACACCGTTGGGCGTCGGCTCCCACGTCAGCCCGAGCAGAACCGCCTGCTCGCCGAGGGCTCTCTTTCCGCTCGCAGGCCAAATGCCTTCTGCGATGAGGTCCTCGAGATTGAGACACTCGCGGCCGCGCCACAATCGCGTAGCGGCGTTGACCGTCAGCATTTCAACGTTGGCTTTGCCATCACCGACGGCTCGGGGCTCACGGGTGGCCGTGATCAGCGCCTGATTCGCTTGAACCTCAACTTCCTTCAGCTTCCACACCATGCCTTCCCGCAGGCAAAGACTTGGCTCATCTTCGAGGAGAAGCACGTGATTCTCAGCCGGCCGCTCGGGGTTTCCCCTCTGGAGTACCGGCACCGAAGAGGTCTCCGGGTCGGGGGGAAGGAACGCTCGCACATGCATGACGGTGCTGAGTTGGACGTCTCGTAGATCCGCCGGCGCTCCGTGATACCTCACGATGCCGTACGGAAGCATGGCGAATGGATGCGGAGCATTTCGGAAGAACTCGCCGGGCGTTTCCACGCGAAGGCTGCCGCGCCGATTGGCATGGTCCGCAAACGCCAGCACGCCCCGGTAGGTGTGTGCCTTTTCCAGCGCCGGAAACTTCCCCGTCTCGGGACGGAACGTCTCGTCGGCTGTAACAAGGCTGCTGAAGAAGGAGAGCCCGAGGTGCAGCACCGCGAGCCAGAGGACTTTGTGCATTGTTTGCGTGCCAGAGTTGTGGTTCGAAGTGGCTTCGTTCCTAGCTCATAACATTTTTTACATCTTTTGGCGACGCACGGAAGCACATCGCAGCAAAGTTCATGAAGGCGGACCTACGAACACGATCACAGTTCGATCAACTTATTGCTATCGCCGAATGTCTCAGTCTCGACGCCCATTCGCCGCGCCATCAACAGCAGCAAGTTGCTCATGTGCGCGTTGGGATTGGCGGGGCGGCTGCAGAGGGAATAGTGCTCACCGGGCTTATCAAGCTCGTAACCCTTAAAGTGACCTTGATTAAAATCGAGATGGCTGCCGTGCTTGAGGCCGAGGTCCGAGCCACCGGCGAGTACAAGAGGCAGATTCGCGTTGCCGTGGCTGTGGCCGTAGGACATGCCGCTGCCGAAGAGCGACATCGTCGAACTCAACAGCGGCCTGCCGTTGAGGTCTTTCGTCTCCGCGAGACGCGTGAGGAAGTAGCTGTATTGCTCGATGGCGAAGGTGTCGTAGTTCGTGAGCTTCTCCATGTAGCCCGCATCGCCGCCGTGATGGCTCAGTTGATGCCGCGATTCGGTGATGCCGATCTCGGGGATCGCAAACGCATCGCCTTCGCCACCCAGGCTGAAGGTCGCTACACGCGTCGCATCGGTCTGAAAGGCGAGCACGATTAAGTCATAGACGGTGCGGAAGTAGTCGCCTGCTTGCGTGTGAGGGATGTCGCGATTGGTTCGCTTGCGATCGTCGTCAGCGATCCTCGGCGGAGGAGTATCAAGCCACGCATCGGCTCGACGCGTACGAACTTCCGCTTCGCGGACCGAGGTGAGGTATTGATCGAGCCGTCCTTTATCCGCAGCCCCCATAGCCTGTTCGAGCCGCCGCACTTCCGCGAGGTTGGCGTCGAGCACGCTCCCCTTGTGACGCAGTGCGCGCCGCTGGGCTGACTTACCGCCCTTGGGTTCTTCAAACAGCGAGGCGAAGATCTCGCTGCAACGACGCATCGAAGGCAACCGCACGCCGTCAGACGTCCAGCCAAGTGAATCTCCGGTGAGGGCAATCTCCATTGACGGATAGCGTGTGTGCTGAGCCGTGATCTCGGCCATCTTCTGGTCCACGGAGATCGTGTTCTTGTCCGAGGGCCCGAGTTGACCGCCGGTCAGCCACACCGAAATGCAGTTGTGGTGATGGCTGAGGGCACCGGGATGATACAGCCCGCTGATCGGTGTCATCACGTCCCGATGCTTCTCCAAAGGCTTCAGCGAGCGCGCGAATTGGTAATCGCGCCCCGGTGTGGTGATCTGGTAGTTCAACGAATGCACACCGTTGGCAAGATAGATGAACGCACAGCGTTTCGGGCTCTCTGTCTTCGCCTCAGCCGCCCGCAACGGAACCATGCACTCCAGGAACGGCAGCGAGATGCAAGAGCCCAGCGCGCGCAGTGCGCGGCGCCGATCGATCAACCAGGACTGGGAAAGAAAAGTGCCCATCGAGATTCTCCTTGGCAGAGCCTGCTAGCGTTTGCGGATCAAATCGGACAGTGCCACGGCGCGGATGATGTCCCTAATCCGGTATTCGTTCTTCTGCGCGTCGGCTTCGATCTGCTTCAGGTCGTGTTGATCATCGACCGTGAGCACGCGGCGGAGGGCGTAAGTGCAGAGGTGCTCGATGAAGGCTCGGGCGATGTGGCTGCGGTCTTCGATGAGCATCGTTTTGAATTCGATCGAGTCTTGAAACGAGCGGCCGTCGGGCATCTCCCCGGAAGGATCCACCAACGGATTTTCGCCGATGCCCGTTGGCACCAGTTCGCGAGTGCGCCATTGGCCAACGGCGTCGTATTCGTCGAACGCCAATCCCAGCGGATCGATGTTGCGATGGCACGCGGCACAACTGGCATTTTTGGCGTGAGCTTCGATTCGCTGGCGGATCGAAATCTTGTTTCCCGTCGGCGGAATCGGTTCGATCGGATCGACGTTGGCCGGAGGAGGAGGAGGGGTCTTGTTGAAGATCGTCTCGCTGACCCACACGCCCCGATGCACCGGTCGATGCCGAGTCCCATCCGACGTCAGTCCGAGCACCGCGCCCATCGTCAGCAGTCCGCCTCGATGATCTTCCGGCTGGAGAGCGACTCGCTGAAAGCCGCCCGTCGGCGGTTCAGGTAGTCCGTAGAAGGCACAGAGCCGGGCGTTGGCCATCGTCCAGTCGGAATCAATGAAACGGTCGACCGGCATGTTGTTCGCGAACATCTCGCGAAAGAACTCGGCGGGCTCGGCACGCAGGCTCGTTTCGAGCCATGCGTCATAAGTCGGATACAGCTTCTTATCTGGTGGGAACATGCCAAGCCGATGCAGTTGCAGCCATTGCCGCACGAAGTCGTTGATGAAGCGATTCGTCTTGCCGTCGGCGAGCAACCGGTCAACTTCTTTCCCCAGCCCGTCGCCTTGCAGGGCGCCACTTCGCGCCGCAGCGAACAGCCCGGCGTCGGGCATCGAACTCCAGAGAAAGTACGACAGTCGCGACGCGAGTTCTGAATCGTTGAGCCGTTCGCGGGCGACTGGGTCACCTTCCACGAGATAGAGAAAGTGCCGCGAGGTGAGCACTCCCTGCAGCGCGACTCGATAGGCGTCGGCAGGCTTCTCACCGGCATCACGTTCCGATCGATAGGCCTGCAAGTAATCCGATAGGTTGTCCTTCCTAACCGCTCGCCGCCATGCTCGTTCGGCAAACCGCTGCAAGTGCTCGGCGACGACTTCGATCGTCGCGTCGTCGGGTGGCAGCAGACCGTTGCGTCGCGATCTTTCCGCCTCGGTTTCCAGCGGTCCCTCCCACTCGATCCAATCCAACAGCACCGTGGAAAAGAGTCCGTTTCCCTTGTCGTCGAACATCTGCGGAGCGTTGGGCTCGAGCAGTCGTGATTCGCTACTATGCGTGAAGAGGTAGCCGCCGCTGTTGAGTGCGTTGCGGAAGGCAGCCCCAGCACGACGATCAACGACATCGGTCGCCACAACACAGAAGTCGAGCGACATTGGCATTTCCAGAAAGACTTCAAACTCAACGACTTGCGGGCTGTCCTCGGGGGCCGTGATGTCGAATTCGATGAGTCCGTCGACAGTCTCTTCGCCGGTCCGCTTGCCGATGCTGAGGTGCGCTGTCTGGCCGTCGATCGGACGAATGCCGCTGGCCTGTATGCGGACTTTGTAAAGTCCGCTGTGCTCCGGACCAACCTCGCCAAACCAGCTCGGCGAGAGCGCCTCATGCACGTTGCCCGGATAGAGCAGATGCCGCAGAGGTCGCTTGATACCGAACCGGTCGAGTATTCCCTGCTGAGCCTTCCCGCCGTTGTAACGCAGTTCGGCAGCGGTCTTGCGAACCTTGCGAGCCTCGCCCGATAAAACAGGAAAGGCACGATCCAGCACGATCCCCGCCGCGCGGTAGTAGCGATCGATATGGGACGCTGAAAGCGACAGCTCGGACCCAATCCTCTCGAAGCCGTGCCACAGCGTGTCTTCGTTCAGCTCGCCTGGTTTGGCCGGATCGTAGCGCACGCCGAGCAGGTCATAGACCGTGTTCTGATATTCCTTGCGACTGAGCCGATAGTGCACCACAGCCGGCCGC
>CALQRA010000276.1 GCA_943332855.1 Candidatus Kuenenia stuttgartensis | reverse complement strand
TCGCCTTGTGGTGATGGACCGCCTTGCGGAGATGGGCCGTGGTCACGGCGTGGGCCGCATCGGCTTGGGAGGAGGCGGGCCGGGCTGCGGAACGGGCCATGGTGATCGGGGCTCGCAGGGAAGGGGGAACCAAGCGGGAAACGAGTGTACCGCACGCCGGCTAGGCTGCGGAGGGTGGGCTACGAAACGACCCCGCCACCGAGGGGGTTGTGTGCGGGCCCGCGAGTCGTGCCCCCAAATTGCCAGCAGTCAGGCGGCTGCCCGCAAGCCAGGCGGTTGCCCGCGCCGGTCAGCGGCCGATGTCGGTCGGCACGGGCGGCCGCGACGGGGCCGGGGCCGACTGGTCGATCGCCCGGGTCAGCGAATCGATCGTGGCGGTCAGGTCACGCCCGAGCGCACCGATCGCCTTCTCCTCGGTTGCCAGCACCCGGCGGACGGTGGAGAGCCGCGCTTCGAACGCGGCGGCGGTCCGCTCGGCGGCATCGACATCGAGGCTCCAGTGCTCGATATCGTCGTCAAGCTCGGCCTGTTCGGTCTTGCGGAGGGCGATCTCCTCATCCGTGCTCGCCTTGGCCCCGGTGAGGAGCCCGATCGAGGAGTCGATCGAACGCTTGTCATCCTCGAGGATCCGTCGCATCACCACCAGCCCGACGACCTCGAACGGCAGCGCCTTGCCGTTGGATTGCAGTTGCCCCGCGCCGCGGAGGGCGACATTGCCGTCGGCGAGCGGCCGCCGAAAGACCACCGAGGTGATCGTGGCGACCCCCTCCGCCTCGAGCCCCTTGGCGGTCTCGAGATCGAATTGGACCGTTCGCCCCGGCTCGAACTCGAGAGGTTCGCCCTGTGGCCGCTGAAACGAATGGGGCTGTTTGAACTCGACATTGGCCCAGTAGAGCCCGGGCGGGATCGACCAGGTCGACGTGAAGTCGGCACCGCGCTCGCGGAGCACCGCGACCTGATCGGCAGGGATTGAGGGGAGCACCTCCCCTGCCCGGAAGACCGAGGTCGTTCCGTCGGGCCAGGTGTAGTCGAACGCTTTGTTGAACACGACGCGGGCCCACCGGACCCCGAGGGGGGGCGTTTGAGAGACCATCGGGTCGGCGACCGGACGTGTCGCCCCCGGAGCGATTTCTCCATCGGTCGCCGCTGCATCCTCCCCGTCGGTCGGCGGGGCGGCGGCGTTCGCCTCGGCGCCCGCGATCACGGTGTCGTGGAGCCGCAGTTCCTCGAGCTTCCCCTCGAGATGGCGGAGCATCGCCTCGGGGTCGCTCTTCCGCGGACCGGCCGACCCATCGAGCAATTCGGTCGAGGTCTCTGCGGCATCGCCGGCGGCGTCGCCCCCCGGCGGGGCGGGCACGGCGGTGCGGTAGAAGGCGATCGAGCGGTCGATCGGGAGATCCTCGTACACCGCCACCTGCCCGTTACGCGGTTGGGCGAGGGCCTTGATATCGGCGGCATCGGGGACCGAGATGTTCGATACCTTGAAGACGTTCTTGTCGACGGCGTCGACGCGGTAGGCACCGAGGAATCGCCCCCCCTGCTCGATCGGCGTGGTGTCGAAGACGTAGAGCTCCGCACCGGGATTGATCGTGGAGCTTTCCAGGCCGGCAATCGTGATCGTGCCGGGGCGCCCCTCGGCCGGTGGCACGAAGTCGGCGTTTTCCCAGTGGCGACCACGCCAGGTGTTGATCGTGTCACGGACGCGCCCCCACCGGTCACGCTCGTTCTCGAGCGTCGCGATGGGCTTGGAGGCCGGGTCGGGCCGGAGCTTGCCGCCGGCCGGCACGAGGGCATCCCGCTCGCGGGCGATCGCGGCCTCGTAGGCGGCGACGACCTTCCGCCACTGGCGCTCGCGCTGGCCGAGCATGCCGACGAGGAAGAACGCCCCTACCGACGTCAGCAGGATCAGCCAGGCGGCGACGATCGTCCCCCAGTTCCAGCCTTTGTGGCCGATCCCGAGGGCAATAGCCCCGACGAGGAACAGGAGGGCGAGGATGATCAGGGGGACCAGCAGCATGCGTCACCAGTCGCTCGGGCCCGTGGAGGGGGCCAGGCCGGCGGCCGTCCGGGGCATCGCACCACGGACATGAAGTGGGACCGGAGTATATCCCCTGCCCCTCGTTCCCTCCGTGGTCTGTTTCGTTCCCCCGCCGCGGCTTTCTTGACACATTCGTCCCCCCGCGTCGCATCCGGTCGACCCGGCGGCGACGCGCGTCGCCCGGTGGCGACACGACCGGGGGGGGATCGCCGCGGCCGGATCGGGGCAAAAAGGCTTTTTTCCCGGGAAAGGAGTGAAGTCCGAGATCCCGCTGGCCATCCGGCACCCCGGATGCACGGCATTCAAGGAAGAGCTTGCCCGACCCGTGCACCTTGCCCGAGAGGACTCCGATGCGCCGTTCCCCCAACCTGCCCGCCGCTTCCCCCCGTCGCCCGGCCGTGAAGCCTGCCGCCGCCCGAAAGATCGGTGCCATCGACGATCCCGTCCGCCTCTATCTCCTCCAGATGGGTGGCATTCCACTCCTCACCCGGGACACCGAGGTCTCCTCCGCCCAGCGGATCGAGTGGTGGCGGCGGAAGTTTCGCGACACCATGCTGGGCAACGACCTCGTGCTCGCCGGCGCGATCCAACTGCTCGAGAAGATCCAGGCCGGGCGGGTGCGGCTCGATCGGACGATCGAGGTCTCGGTGACCAACACGCGGGAGAAGAAGCGGGCCCTGCGCCGGCTCGGCCCCAACCTCGTCACGCTGCGGCGGATCGAGGAGGAGAAGAGGAAGCTCTTCCGGGTGGCGATGTCGAAGCGGATGCCGATGGAAATCCGCCGCGCGGCATGGCGCCGGCTCGTCCGTCTCCGCGGCAAGGCGGTGCGCCTCGTCGAGGAGATGAATCTCCGCATTCAAAAACTTACGCCCCTGCTCCGCGAACTGCGGGCTGTCGGCCGGCGGATCGACGAGGCGACCGTCGAGATGACCGGCCCAATGGGGCGCGATCCGCAGGTCCGCGCCGACCTCCAGCGGCAGTGCCGTGGCCTCCTCCTCGCGGCACGCGAGAGTCGCGTGACGCTGCGGAAGCGGCTGATCCTCCTCGATGATCTCCAGGAGAAGTACGACGCTGCGAAGCGTGACCTCGCCGCCGGCAACCTCCGCCTCGTGGTGTCGATCGCGAAACGGTACCGCAACCGCGGGATGTCGTTCCTCGATCTCATCCAGGAGGGCAATTCGGGGCTGATGCGGGCGGTCGACAAGTTCGAGCATGCCCGCGGGTTCAAGTTCTCCACCTATGCCACCTGGTGGATCCGTCAGGCGATCACCCGTGCCATCGCCGACCAGAGCCGCACGATCCGCGTCCCTGTCCACATGATCGACACGATGACGAAGCTGCGGAACATTGCCCGTGAGCACCGTCAGCAGCATGGCCGGGAGGCGACGGTGGCCGAGTTGGCCGAACAATCCGGCATGTCGGTCGAGGAGGCCACCTGCGTGTGGCGGATGTCGCGCCAGCCGCTCTCGCTCGATCAGCCGGTCGGCGACGGCGATGAGGCCGGCTATGGTGACTTCCTCAAGGACCAGCGGGAGGAGGATCCGCTCCGCGGCCTTCATCAGCAGTCGCTCAAGGACTCGATCCGCACGGCCCTCGACGGCCTCTCCTACCGGGAGCGTGAGATCATTCGCCTCCGCTTCGGCCTCGCCGACGGCTATGCCTACACGCTCGAGGAGGTGGGGACGATCTTCAGCGTCACCCGGGAACGCGTCCGGCAGATCGAGGCCAAGGCAGTCGAGAAGCTCCGCCAACCGGGCTTCAACCGGCATCTGGCCGGATTCGTCGCCGATGGCCAACTCGAACGGATCGGGCTCCTTCCTCCCGGCCGGGCGACGGGGCGCGGCGAGTCATCCCGACCGGTCGACAACGCGCTGCCGATCGCTCTGAGCATCCCCTTCGGCGCGGCCGTCGAGACCGGGGCGTTCGCCGCCGGCGAGATGGAGACCGCCTGCCACTGACGGCGGCGGGCCGCGCCGATCCTGCTCAAAAACCCTCCGGCCCACGGCCGGAGGGGGTTCGCGGCGGGCCGGCTGGGTGGGGCGCACCACCCAGCCGGCTGCCTGCGGAATTGGCCGGTCGACGGTCAGGCCTTCGCCTCGTCGAGGGCCTGCTGGAGGCGCGGCTTCTGCTGCATCCCCATGAACTGCTGCACGAGTTTCCCCCCCTTGAAGATCATCAGGGCGGGGATGCTCGAGACGTTGTAGGCCATGGCCGTCTCGCCGTTTTCGTCGACGTTTACCTTGCCGATCTTGAACGTCCCCACGTTTTCCTTGGCGAGTTCCTCGATCGTCGGGCCGATCATCCGGCAGGGGCCGCACCAGGGCGCCCAGAAATCGACCAGGACCGGCACGTCGGAATCGAGCACTTCCCGCTGGAAGTTCTCGTCGGTGAACTCAAGGGCATGTCCTGCCATCTCCATCGGCTCCTTCATTTCGGCGGGGGCGGGCGTCATGATGTCGGGACGGCCTCCGTACGGCCGGGACATCGAGGCTTCTAGTATACCGGTCTCCAACCTCGGGCAATCGCTTGGTCGCTTCCCCACACAACCCCGCCCATCGGATTTCGCTCCAGGGGGCGTGGGAGCCGCCGTCGGCCGACTCGTCCGGCTGGGGGCGGTCGTTCGGTCGCCCCGGCGATCTCCCGTCTGGGGAGCGGATCGACTTGGTGATCGTCGCCCCGCGACCGGTGCTGGAGTCGGTGACGCTCAACGCGCGACCGGTCGTCTGGACCGACATTTCGGTTGCCGAGGCCGGGATGGTCTGCGGGCGTCACGACGTCACGGCGGTGCTTGCCCGCAGGAACGACCTCCGGCTCCGCGCCACAGCCCCCGGCGGGGAGCCAACGAGCGGTCGGCGCGGCACGCTTCCCGACGGCGTGGCGCTGGTGTGGCTGGAGATCCAGGGGGCTTCCGGCCCGGATCATCCTTGACCGCGGGCCGGGCGATCGCTACGACACGCATGTGGGGTGAAGGCACCAAGCCTGAGGGACGATTCCCCGGCGGGCATTCGCTCCGCACCACAGCAAGGAACTCCCCCGATGTCCGTGATCCGTGTCGGTTCCAATAGCAAGTACGCCAACGGCTGGAGCAACATCTTCGCCACGGCGAAGGCCTCCGCCGGGAAGGCTGGCCCGAAGGCTGCGAAGAAAACGGCCAAGAAGGTGTCGAAGAAGGCGACGAAGAAGAAGGCCGCCGCCGGCAAGAAGCGCTGAAAGCGCTTCGGCCTTCGTCGCGGATGGTGGGCAGGACCGGTTCGGCACGCGGCTCGGTTCCAGGCCGGCCCGTGCCCAGCGGAGCTGGAGTTGGCGTCGGGCGGCCGCGCGGAGTGTGGCGGATCACCCGCCCGACGGTGTTCCCAGGGCCCGCGCCCGATCGGCGGCCGCGACGACCGCGTCGATGAGCGCCCCGCGCACGGCGCGCTGCTCGAGGATCGCCAGCCCGGCGA
>CALQRA010000275.1 GCA_943332855.1 Candidatus Kuenenia stuttgartensis | reverse complement strand
TTCCCCGGTCCGGTCGAATCGACGGCCACGCCGACCCGCCACTCTGCGTCGATGCCCCAGGGAAGCTGCCCCTGCTGGCGAACGAGCAAGCCGGGCCGTGTCGGCGCGCCGAACACCGGCGCCTTCCAGGGGGTTATGACAAACTCTTCGAGCGGCTTCGCCACCGTCTCGATCGCCGGTGGCCTGACCCCGTCGTTGGCCGCGGAGGTCGTCTCGAGCCATCGGCCGAGCCCGGAAGGGGGGACGATCGGCATCCCGAGCGGGTCGGCAACGACCGTCGGCGGCAGGGGAATGACGCGTTCCTCGCTCTCCGCGAGATCGGCGGCGCGCGGCGACGCTCCCCCGTCGCGACCGGCTAGACAGAGGCCGATAACAACCGTCGGCACGGAGGCCAAGCGATGCAACGAGGCTCGGAAGTGCGTTCGATGGATCACGGCGATTGATGGCACTCAAGGGAGATTTGGACTGCCGGCGGAGACACTCCGGCCGAAGACGTGATCCTTTCACCCCACCCGACTGCGATGCAAGACCGGACGAGGCAATCCAGGCAACTGCGGCAGGAGAGCGAACACCGGCCACGAACAGGAGTGGGATCGACACGATCCGGGCGATTCCACTATTCAACTGCCTCTGATGAGCACCTTCCGGACCCTGCGTCGGCAGCACTCACCCACGGAGCGATTGCCCATGCGAGGCCAATGCCTTCGCCCGGTTGTCGTCGTCACCCTCGCCCTGGCTTCCGCTGCGCTTGCCGGCTGCACGAAGCCGTTGGGGATCGTCCGGCAAGCCAGCGACGGCGCCGAAGCCCTGACCAACAGGGCCGAGGAGACGTTCAAGGGGGTGCACGACAAAGTCGATGCCTTCGGCGACCGTCTCAAGGAGAAGGTCAAGGATCTCGGCGACGACCTCACCACCTGGAAGGCCGACGAGGCGACGATCATCCCGACGAGTGCCGTCCGCGTCGACCCGGGGCCGACCTTGCGCTGATCCTCAGGCCCGGGAATCAGGGCTGCGGGAGTCAGGGCTGCGGGAGCGATGGCTGCGGCTTGAAGACGACCTTCCAATCGCGGGCCATGTCGACGACGACCCACCCGCGCCGCGGCGCTGCCTCGAGCGCCGTGACGAGCTTGCCGGTTCCTGGTGGCTCGGCGTCATAGGCCGATTCGCGCTCGGCGTCGGTGTGGTGGACGATCAAGCCGAAGGCCGGCTCGTGTTCGATCGTCGTCCATTCGAGCATCGCTTGGTCGCCGTCGGAGTTGCCGAAGCAGGCCACCGGCCGGCGGCCGATGAAGCGATGAATGCCAACCGGCTTTCCCTCCCGATCGTCGATCATCTCGATGCCCCCTTCCTTGACGAGCACCGGCCGATCGTCGCGCAGTTCGTAGCGCACCTTCCCATACGACCCGATCACCTGGTTCGGCGGAATCCCATAAACCTCTTCCGCCCACACCCGCATGAAGTCGGCACCACCGCCGGAAACGATGTAGGGGGTGAAGCCCCGATCACGGAGGAGATCGAGAACCTCGAGCATCGGCTGGTAGGCGAGGTCTGAATAGGGCCTTCCGTAGTCGGGATGCCGGGTCGTGTCGAGCCAGCGTCGGACACGACTCTGGAAATCATCGACCGTCATCCCGGCATGCGTCGCTTCGAGGAGCATCACCCCTTGTCCGGGCCCCGAGCGGAGCACTGTGGCAACGTCGCCGGAGAGCGCCGCGGTGATGGCTGGATTCTCTTTCCACTCCGGATGGTCCGCTTCGAGTCGCTTCAATTCGTCGAGCACGAATTGAGCCTGGAACGGGAGCGGGGTCTCGGGCCAGAGCGTGCCGTCGTTATCGAAGACGGCGATCCGCGCCGCCGGCTCGAGGAAGTCGGGGGAGCCGGGCGTCGTCGTTCGCTCGACAAACTCGAGGATCGCCGTACGGGCGGGGCCGTCATTCCAAGACGGGAGCGGGTCCGATGCCATCGCTTGTGCCGCGAAGTCAACCCCGACCGAGATCATGGCGAGAATCCGCCACATCATCCTCAGACACACGATCGATCGCTCCTCTGACCTCATCGCATTCCTCCTGAAAAGATATCTGAACCTGTCAGCCCGCCGGGGCTGGCTGCGCTCCTGCGGGCTCCGCCTTCGCCTTCAGCCGTCGTTCCAGATCGTCAACCTTTTCCAGGAGCTTGTGCTGCGATTCCTCGAGCTTCCGCACCTGTCCGCGGAGCTCCGTCACTTCACCCGGGACAAGCGGTTGCTTCGCCCGCAGGGCGGCCAGCGCCTCCTCGGCCACCTTTCCGGTCCGGTCGGAGGAGCCATGCTTTGCGAGCCCTTGGAGGAGCGCTTCGGACTGCGGATCGCCGAGCGCACCGAGCGCACCGATCGCCGCGTGCCGCACCGATGGCCGGGCGTCGAGGAGATGGGGGGTGAGAAAATCCCGGACGGCAGCCTTGTCGTCACGGAGTCGGCCGAGCTTCCCGGCCGTCCGCAGCGCTGTCCCCAGGACCCGCGGCGGAAAAGCGTCGGGCTTGGCTTCCACGAGGCGGATGAGGGGCTGGAGCAGCGTCACGTCTTGGTGCTGTCCGAGTGCATCCATGGCCGCCTCGGCCACCTCCTGGCGGTAGGAGTCGGAGCGGAGGGCGTCGAGGATCGTGTCGCGGGCCGCCGGATCCTGATACTTCGCCAAGCCGTGAATGGCGACTGCCTGGATCGCCGGATTTTTCTCCGTGCCGACGATCGTCATCAGCTGCTCCATGACGCCGGGGCGGTAGTAGGCGGCGATTCCCTCAACGACACGGCGGCGAACGCGGGCGTCGGGCTGGCCGAGCGACTTGCGCAATTCGGCAAGGGCTTCGTCTGATCCAATCGCCTGGAGAGCTTGGGCGGCCTGCTCGCGGACCCCGCGGAAGCCATCCTCGCGAAGCGTTTTGCCGAGCCGCTCGATGGCCGCCCGGGTGCGCATCTGCTCAAGCCCCTTCACGGCGATGATCCGGCCGATCGAATCGTCGGCCACGTCGAGTTGCGCCAGATGCATGCTTTCGGGCACCGGGAAGTCGACCTTCGCCAGGAGCGTGTAGTGGGGATCGAAGCGGACGAGCTTCGGCTGCCGGTCGAGGGGGAAGTGAAAGTCGTGCGACGTGCCAGTGACGCGCACCGGCCGCTCGACGCTCGTGCCGTCGTCGAAGGTGAAGCGGACACTCGTGTCGAAGGCAAACGTCAGCACCTTGTCGCTGGCCGGCTGCGTCTGCCGAACGGTGACATGGGCGAGCTTCTCCTCAGGATTCCACTGGTAGCCAATGCGGAGATCGGGATGGCGAGCGTGGTAGAGCCACTGGTCAAAGAACCGATCGAGCGGTTTGCCGCTGAGCTCCTCGAAGACCTGCCGGAGGTCGTCGGTGGTCACCGTCGACAAGCTGTGACGGTCGAGATAGGTCTTCACCGCCTTGCGGTAGAGGTCGTCGCCAAAATGGCTGCGGAGCATGTGGAGGACCCAGCCTCCCTTCGGGTAGGCCCGGTAGTCGAACTGCTCACCGGCGTCCTTGTAGCCCTTCCAGACGACCGGCCGGGTGTCGTCCCCCTGGGTGAGAATCTGCCCCTCGGCGTCGTTCCACAGCCCGTAGAGGAGCTCATCGCGGCCGAACTTGTGGCCGTCGTAGAGATGGGCGTAATAGGTGGCAAAGCCTTCGTTGAGCCACAGATGGCTCCAATCTTTGCAGGTCACGAGATCCCCGAACCACTGGTGGGCCAGCTCGTGGGCGTCGAGGGAGCGCGACGAGCGGATCGTCTCGGTCGCCTTCGTGTGGAGGGTCTGGTCGGTGAGGGTGGTGAGGCTCGTGTTTTCCATCCCGCCCGCCACAAAGTCCTGGATCGTCACCTGGTCGTACTTGCCCCAGGGATAGGGGACGCCGATGTCATCCTCGAAGAAGGCCATGATCGAGGCGGTGTCTTCAAAAGAATTGACCGCCTCGGCCGCTGTCGATGGCTGCGTGTAGAAACCGAGCGGCACGTCACGATGACGCCCCTCGAGCTTGGCGAGGTTGCCAGCGACGAGGCAGACCAGATAGCTGACATGCGGCTTCTCTTGGATCCACTGCACCCGCTTCAGCCCTGTTGCCGCGTCGACCTCCTCGGCCACCTTGCGGCCATTGGAGAGAACCGTCATCTCCGGCGGCACGCGGCAGATGACTTCGGTGGTGGAGCGCTCGTTGGGGTAGTCGTGGCAGGGGAACCAGTGGCGGGCCTCGTGCGATTCCCCCTGCGTCCAGACATGCGTGTCGCCGGCCGGATAGCCCATGTCGGGGGTGCGGAAGTAGAGGCCGCGGCGCGGTTCGGCTTCGTGCTCGATGTGGAGCGTGATCTCGCGGTCGACCGGGATCGGCTCGGCGAAGCGGATGATCACCTCGCCGCGCGTCGAGGTGTGATCGGCCACCGCCACGTCGGCCTTCACGCCGTGGACGGTCAGATCGACCGCATCGAGCCGAAGTTGCTCGAGCGGCTTGGCGATCGGCTTGAACGTCAGGCTCGTCGTGCCGCGGACGGTGTGGCGGGCGAAGTCGGGGGTGACATCGATGCGGATGTGGAGCATGTCGACCGCCCGGTCAGGGGCATAGCGCCGGCCATTGCCGGAATCGTTGGCTGCCGCCCCGAAGGGATCCTCGCCCGAATCGTGCCGATGGAGGAGCCCCCCATGGCAGCGGCATTGGTATTCCTCCTCGGCAACCACCCGGCCAGAAGCCACAAGCAAGGCCAAGCAGAGGAGACCGGCCAGAAGACGATCCGACAGCGACGGCATGGACATCATCGACACCCCAGATGGAAAGGGCAGAAGGAGAGGGCACGGGGGAAAAATCGAGCCGAGTATACTTCGGCCCGTCCCGTGTCGCCGCCCGCTCCGGAACCTCCGGAATCGGGTTGCCGCGTGCCCCATCCCCCCGCCAGGACCCTTCGCATGCCGCCGATCGACCAGTCCCGTTGTGCGATCCTCACCCGGCTCCGTGACAAGGTCCGCCGCGGCCTTCCCGTCATCGGCGCCGGTGCCGGCACCGGCCTGTCGGCGAAGTGCGAGGAGGCCGGCGGCGTCGATCTGATCGTGATCTACAACTCCGGCCGCTACCGGATGGCCGGCCGCGGCTCGCTCGCCGGGCTTCTCGCCTATGGCAACGCCAACGAGATCGTCCGCGACATGGCCCGCGAGGTGCTCACGGCGGTAAAGCACACGCCTGTGATCGCTGGGGTCAACGGCACCGATCCATTCCTCCTCCGCGACCCGTTCCTCCGCGAGCTCAAAGACATGGGCTTCTCTGGCATTCAAAACTTCCCCACCGTCGGCCTCATCGACGGCATGTTTCGGGCAAACCTCGAGGAGACGGGGATGGGCTACCACCACGAAGTCGATCTGATCGCCGCCGCCCGATCGCTCGACCTTCTTACGACCCCCTACGTCTTCAACCCCGAAGAAGCCCGGCTGATGGCGGCGGCCGGCGCCGACATCATCGTCGCCCACATGGGGCTGACGACCG
>CALQRA010000274.1 GCA_943332855.1 Candidatus Kuenenia stuttgartensis | reverse complement strand
GGGACATCGGCGGGGCGTCGAGGTGGTTCTGGGAATCGGCGTCGTCGGTCACGGGTGGCTCCTTTGGATGGGGGCCAGATCATAGCAGGTCCGCTGCCTCTCCGATCGGCCGGGGCCACACGGGCCCCGGTCATGACTCAGGGAGGATGGCGCCGAAGGCGATCCGGTGGCCATCGGGATCCTCGACGACGATCTCGAGAATGCCAAAGCGTGCCACGGTCGGTGGCTGCACGATTTTTGCCCCCCGGGCGACGAGGTCGGCGTGGAGCTCGTCGATCCGGTTCACGTAGAGATAGAGATCACGCTCGTGGGGGGGCCGGTCAGCCAGTGGCGGCGCGGCTCCGCGCCGAACCTGGAAATGGACCCACACCCCTCCCCGCTTCACGATTCCATACACCCCCTCCGGCTCGGTCGGCACCGGCGCGAAGATGCCGTCGTCGGGATCGAGGGAGAAGCCGAGGACGTCGCGCCAGTATTCGGCGCTGCGGCGAACGTTCGCCACGCCGAGGATCGGCGAGACGCGCCACGACGCGGTGGATGGTGCATCAGCGTTTAACGAGTCTTTCTTAAGATCCCTAATTTCTATGTTATAGGCTTTTCCCAAGTAGTTGTCGTCATGGAGATGTTCAGGCCAGGTACTAGGCTTGTAATCGTAGCCCTGGCTCGCCGTCTCGCCAACTTCGGCAGCTGCGTTCCGTGCGCCTAAGAACACGGCTTTGCGGGCCGCAGGCTGGTCCTCGGAGTCATTTCCGGCGATCGAATCAAAAAGCGAGCCAAAGTTCCCATGTCCGGCCTGTATTTTCTGGTAGGCCTTGACAGCCTTGCGGTAGTACTTCACGCAACGAAGCAGACGAAACGGCTCACCGTCTGCAATTCGTACTGCCGCCAAGAAGTGGCGACGGATTCCCTCTTCGAGCGTGTGGTGGCGATAGATGAGACAGCGCGAGGCGTCGGCCCCAAGGGGCTTCAGGAGGCCGTAGATACGCAAGTGCAAAAGGTGCAGCTGAAACCACCAGTGTGAGCTCTGGCTGGCCCCTTGGAGCAGATGCTCGGCTCGTGTGAGTTGGAGAACAGCCTCATCCAGGAGCACAGCGTAATGCCGCTTGGTAAACGCCACGGCGTCCTCATAGCGATCGTCTGTGTGCGCCTCATGAATGCGATCCGAGAAGAACGGAGGAGCGTAGTACTCCGAATCCAGGAGATCATGCCAATGCTTCGATGAAAGCAGCTTGGCGGATGTTCGGCCGAGGAGAACCTTAGAATCGTCGTCCTTGAAGCATTCACGCCATCTTCTCACGTCTTGATCCAGTGATCCCTTGATCCAAAAAGCCTCCGTGACTGCAACTTCAGCATGCCGAATGGAGGCGATCGCCTGATCGGTCCGAGTTTTCAGGCTGCTGCGCGCGAGGCTTGACTGCGAGTCGGTGAGATGACGCCTTGCCTCGTGGAACCGCCCGAGGTTAGCCAGCGCAACGGAGCAAATCTGATGGAACATGGCCTTGAACTGGAGCTCATCCCGAAAAAGGCCAGGAGGAAGATACTTGCAGCCGTCGAGTCCAAGTTCACAGTAGCGACTGACCGTGACCCAGTCCTGAAACGGTGGACTCTCCTCCGCATGCCACTTGATCTTTGCGCGACGCAGCAGCAGGAAAGCAGACTCGGCGAGCATATGAAGAAGTGGAAGCCATCCTGTTCCGGACGTCTTCTCAACTACAGTTCCCCATGACTCGAGCGCCTTGGAATGATCGGCTTTTAGTTCGACGATAGTGTTGTGTAAGTCAATCCGTGGTGGCAGAGTCGTATAAAGTGTACTAAGATCCTCATTGAATTTCTGGTCGTCGGTGGGGCCGAGCTTTTTCCACTCGTGCAGGCTCCTAAACTCAGATAAGACTTCTTTAAAACGATCGGTACCATCAACTGTGCCTTCGACGGCCCCGCCGGCGAATCCAGCGGGATGAATCGCGATGCCGGCCTCCGCGACCCATCCGCTCCCAACGCTTTGGACGGTGCTTGATGCTGTGTCGACGATTGAAAGAAAGTCTTTGTACGCAGTTTCGCAAGCCTTGCGTTCCGGCTCTTCAAGCTTGAGTGTTTCAAGGCAACGGTTGCTTTCGACTGTGATTTGGTCACGCGCCGCGGCAAGCCATGAGATCTGATGGCCACTCGCAAGCCAATACTTCATGACATCCCAGCCAATCAGTAGCGTCTTGTGTGCCTGATTAAAGCCAATGATAAAGAGTCGTCGGCGGACCCGTTTCGAGATGCCGTCGTCGCGGGAGGACTTTATGACGAAGTCGTGCGCGGCGAGCGCGGACTGAACGAAATGATGAACTGCCTCGACAAGGGGAATGATGTGGCCGCTTGAGAAAAATGCTTTCTGGTACCACTCTCCGATGCCGTAGTGAATCTTTGAACGTCGATTGAAGAGCGACACGTGTCGAGCATTTGGGTGGGTGAAGTGCGACGTGACCCCGTTTAGGATTGAGGTGAGATCGCGGTGTGCCCAGATGGCTCCCCCGGGCTTGACGAACAGGACGTCTTCCCACTCGAGCTGATTAAGCCAATGCTTGACCTTAAGCGAGCGGTAAAAGTCATTGTCAATGCCCTTTTTGTTGTGTTCGTGGGGTGAGGGATAAATCGCTCCGGAAAACAGCACTGATGGGTGGCGGGAGTGGCGGATCAGTGTCATGCCGTAGAGCCATTGGATCTGTTCAAAATCTTGCTTATCGAAGTTCACAGGCTTCCATCGGTCTTGTTCCTCGACTTCGTTGTACTGCATGTATTTTCGGAGAAGGTTGTCTGCGACTTCCGCCACCTGCGACAATCGCGCGGCCCTTCGTTGGATGGTTTCTTTTCCATTGTTGTCCTCCGGGTGCAGGATCTGTTCAGCGATCGAGTCGTGCGTCCAATTATTACTCAGGCGTTGGCCACCTGCGGATCCGCCGTCGGTGCTCGCCGCGATATACTTGTTCGTTGAGTCTGTCACGTAGGAGGTGCGTGTGTCGGACCGTGCTTTCGTCAGTGGAAAGTAGATTGTCGTGACGCCGGCGCCGGCGATGCCTTCGATGACTGCGTGCAGTTGTCTAAAGACGTCGTCGCTCCAATTGACGGGCAAGATCGGTGCGTGCTGGCCATAGCCGTCGCGGCCGTAGAGCATGAGGACGATCGATTGGGCCGATACACGGTATTCGGTGAGCAGGTCGTTAACATATCGCGTGATGCGGGTGTGCACCTGTGGGAAGTCGGTGTCATGCAGCGGTCCAATGCTCTTCGGGTGGAGAGCGACGTGCTGGGTTGAGAATCTTCCGCAGCGAACGGAGAGTGTGCGGATGAAGTCCCGCAGAACGGCTTCGCCATCGTAGGCATCGTTGAGTTCGAGCCAGATCACCTTTTTCGATGGCGATCGAGTGATCTCATCGTAGGCAAGTGCCGCTGCGCCAGCGACCATGGTCGGGGCATCGATCAGCCACGCCGTCGTTATCGTTGTTTCTTTTGGGTTTCGATACTTGGGAGTCCACGGCACGCGACGGACTTCCGGAGTTTCTTCGGGCCCGTTCGGGCCGGACACGCACGAGAGGATGGATGTCGCGATGGCATCTTCGGTCTGCTCTCTCTGACGTACGCGACTCTCTTTGGCCTTGCCGGACTGTGAGGTTGTTCGTTGCTCCCGGCTCGCGCGGTAGGGCGGGATCGCGTGGGGGAATTCGTACGAGTTGTTTCCAGGTGGCAATGCATAGCAAAGCCTTTGATAGACTTCGAAGAGGAGATAGTCGGGGCGGGTGCACTCCGTGATGTTGATGTGGCGGGCCAGTGATTCGGATCGAAACAAGCGATTGACTTTTGCGACGTCAGCGTCGTTGTGGCAGATCCAATAGATGAGCGTTTCGTTGGAGTTCTGTCTTATTGACGATTCCAGCCAGTGTTTGATCATTTGGACGCAACGGGTATCGGAGCCGGAATACCCGATGACGAGCAGGCGATCGGTTGGCCATTCGCCGGATAGGGTGCCGGTGGGCCTATTGGGGTGCCCCTTGCCCCGTTGCATGTAAGCGGCAAAGGTCTCCTTGTCGGACGGCGTGGGTTCGTCGTCGAGTGTTTTGTCCGCACGCGTCTCGTGGAATTGGCCGTGGAGCTTCACCAAGGTCCCCTGTGCGGCGACGGCATGGTGGCTTGGCAGTCCACCGGTGGTCGTGACCGCCATGGCGGCCAGCGGAATGCCTTGGTCCTTGAAGGCGGTCTCGATCAGGTCATCGAAATTTGTTGACAGCACCGTGTGGAATCGCATCGGAGTCGACAGATGCGCGATCATTTGGTGGCAGAGATTGGGGTGCCTGCCACGGGTGATGAAATGGTTGAAGGCGTCGATGATCGCTGACTGCTCGTCCCCGAGAATGAGTCGTTGTTTTTCATCGATGCGGATGCGAGAGAGAAAGGCCAGCGTCGTTTTCCAGTCGGCGAGCGCGCGGATGGCCTTTTCTTTGATTCTTTCTTCTTGCGTCAAAGCCGGGTCGAGGAAGTAATCCTCGAGATCTGTCGTATGTCCGGGATCGAGGGCTGATTGCTGCCGCTCAAGCAAGCGTCGCAGGCGTTCGGTGGCCTCGTTCTTCGGTGGGCTATTCCAGGATCGGATCACCTGGGGAATCGGAGGTTGGCCAAGAGTCGCAGCGAAAGCCTCTTCCGGGTTGGCGGCGTTCCTCGTTAGGGAACGAATGGTTTCATCGTGCTCATCTTTGTTGATGTCCCAGCCATTTCGGGCGCAGATCGCGGAGAACGACATCCGGATCCATGTGATCGCTCTGTTGATTTCTTCTTGCGTCGGCAGGGGAGGCCATCCGTGGTTGAGGAGGTCGTGATGGACTTGTGGTCCGCTGGTTGTGGCCGGCGTGGTTGCCTCGATCACTCGGTGCGTGACGTAAGCCAGGTAATTGGTGAACTCCATTCCCATGATGATCCCGGACGCACTCGAGATGCCGCTGCCGAGGAACGGAACGAAACACTGGCCGTCGCGTACCTCGGCGATGAGTGCGTCGATGAAATCCCGCGTTGAGAGATTGCGCGGGTGTTCGCCCGTCGAGCGTGTTGAACTCATCGGTCTTCCTTTGCTGGTCGTGTCGCGAACGCGGAGGGGCAAGGTCCCCGATCGTTAAAACCCCCGCGAATACCGGAGTAGGACACTACTTAAGGGGATGTGGAGAGTCAATTCTCCCTGGGGCTCGCGCACCGTGACCTCGGGCGGGCCGTGAGAGCCGAAGATCCACCGACAGTGGCGGTCAGGCGAGGATGTCGGTCACGATTCGGGCGTCCTGGCCGTCGGTCAGGGAGGCGGCGAGCCCCTCACGCTTGTAGACGAGCTGCTGGTGGTCGAAGCCGAAGCGGTCGAGGAGCGTGGCGTGCCAGTCGTAATGATGGACGACATCCTTCACCGCCTTGTGGCTCCACTCGTCGGTCTCGCCGTAGGTGCAGCCCCCCTTGAAGCCCCCACCGGCCACCCACTGCGCGAAGCCAT
>CALQRA010000273.1 GCA_943332855.1 Candidatus Kuenenia stuttgartensis | reverse complement strand
CTTCGAGCCGCAGGCCCGCAAGGGGAAGATCGTCAAGGAGCTGTCGCTCGTCGAGGGGCACAACGCCGTCTATTCGCGGCACATCGTCACCGGATTCGCCGGCCCCGCCCCCTGTGGTCATCATGCCACGCTCGCCATGCCTGATGAACCGGGGGTGTTTCGGGTGTCGACGAGCCCGATCGATTTCGGGATGACCAATCCCTCGCGCTTCAGCGACCCGACGAAGCGGGAATACCAAGCGCTCGCGATCGCGGCCCCGTTCACCGATCTGGCCCATGTGCCGCTCCTGGAGAAGGGAACCGGCGATGCCGATCTGACGCGCCTGCCGGCCCGACAGGGCTATGCCGATCTCGTCCAGGTGGTCAACAAGCAAGATCTGCAGATGGTTGGCAAGCAGGATCCGACCGCGTGGACCTGCGCCACGCGCACCGATGAGGGCTGGCTGTGGTATGCCCTCAAAGATCCGCGGGTGCTGCGGTCGACGCTGTTGTGGATCGAGAACCGGGGCCGGCACGGCAGCCCGTGGAACGGCCGCAACAACTGCCTCGGCCTCGAGGATGTGACGAGCTTTTTTGCCGATGGCCTGGCCGCCTCGGCGGGCCAAAACCTCCTCACCCGCCGTGGCGTACGAACGGCGATCGATTTTTCTGCCGACAAGCCGACGGTGATCCGCTACATCCAGGGGGTGACGCGCGTGCCCGACGGCTTTGGCAAGGTGGTGGCCGCCGAATATGCCCCCGGCAGCGTGACCTTCGTCGCCGAAGGGGGTGAGCGGGTGACTGTGCCAGTGCGGCACGAGTTTCTTTCTGGCGCCGGGCTGTGAAGGGATGCGGCGGTCACGGGAGCGCCCGATCGCCCGGCGGATCGGCTGCCGGCCCGCGGATGACGAGCTCATCGACGTCGTCCTCCTCAGGATCCGCGCCGCTCCAGAGCGTCCAGCGGCCGTTCTCGCTCCGGTAGCCGATCGGCGCATCGGTGAACGGATCGAGGGGAACTTCGGCGAGAAACGCCGGGACGAGGTCGGCGAGGCTCGCTGGCGGCTGGCCCGTCGCGAGACGATACCGCTCGAGGGCCGCGGCGCTGTCGGCGAGGACCAGCGCCGCATGGGCACGGTCGGTGGTGTCGAGTGAGGCTTTGAGGTCGGGGAGGAACGAGCTCAGCGACCTCCGGCAGAGTCGCTCCGATATCGTTTCATGACAGGGTTGGAACAGCTTTCGCCGCGGCGCCTGGGAGTTCGGGAGATCTTCGAGGGCGTCAGCGATGACCTGCCAGGCCAGTCGACGGTCATCCCGGGTCGGCTCACTGACCGCATCAACGATGGTGTCCAGAAAATGATTGGCCGCGCGAAGCGGCACGTTGGGGTCGACCGCGAGGATCCGAAACGGAAAGTTGATCGGAAAAAACAACGCCATCGGTTTGGAAGGGTTCGTGAACTTGGCGGTGATCGCGTCGAGGGCGTTGAGTCGTTCGAAGGTGTTGACGCTCTCGGCCAAGGGCGCCCAGTCGATGGCCGAGCGGAGCGATCGCTGCATCTCCGCGAGCAGCGTGTCGTCAGGGTGGCCATCGCGAATGAGCGTCTGTGTGGCCCTGGAGGCACTGGCCAACAACGCCATCGCCACGAGCCGGCAGACGAGCGGGCCTGGCGTGTCGGCGATCTTGTCGCCGTAACGGAGGAGCGAGTCGAGATCGTGCCAGGCGCCGGGGGTGTCTCCCTCGCCGAGTCGGAGCATCGATCGGGCGAGTAGGGCCTTGGAAAATGATCGGAACGCCCCTTCGACAGGGATCTCGAGCGAGATGAGCGCGGGCGACGGTCCGAATCGTTCCGTTGGCAGTGTGTCGGGAGGGAGGGTGCGGGGGGGGCACCAGCCTTCGCGGCGGGCACCAGCGGCGAGCGTGTCGAAAGCCGCTTGGTTCTCCTCGAGCCAACGGGCAAGCCAGGGCTGATCGGCGGTGCGCCACGGCGTGCGCGAGCATTCCCCGAAAATCCGCTCGGCTTCGGCGGCATCCATCCCTTCCGGCGGAGGTGGGGGCACGGCGAGCCGCTCCGACTCAGGCCGCTGGTCGGCGGCCGAGAGGTGGGCCGGCGAGTAGTCGATGGCGCTGTCGGCGGATCTCTGGCTCGGGATCACCTCCCAGACGGCGGCGGCGGCGTTCTTCTCCGGCGGAATGCCGCGCGGCCCCAGATCGATGACCGCTTGGAAATAATCGGGGAGGCCATCGGCGGCGAGCGGTTCGGCGATCCACGTGGTCTCTGCGGAGATCACCAGGGCGGGAGTCGGGGCGAGAAGCGCCCACAGCTTCTCCCCGACGACGAACCCGACCGCCGACACGATCACGGTCCATTTGATCCAGCGGATCAGTCGAGCCTTCAGCATGGCGAATCTCCAGCTCCCTGAGACCGTTGGATGGAGATCCGGTTCAGGAGCGATCACGGATGACGAGCTCATCGACGTCGTCTTCCTCCGGGTCTGTTCCGCTCCACAGTGTCCAGCGCCCGTTCGCGATCCGGTAACCCAGCGGCGCATCAGTGAGCGGATCGACGGGAATCGCGGGAAGGAACGTGGGGACGAGGTCGGCGAGGGTCGCTGGCGGCTGGCCCGTCGCCAGGCGATACCGCTCGAGAGCCGCGGCGCAGTCGACGAGGACGAGCGCCGCACAGGCGCGGTCGCCGGCGTCGGAAATGATCTCCACGTTGGGAATGAGCGGGCTGACCGTCCGCTTGCTCAGCGCCTCTGACATCGGCTCATAGTATGGTTGGAACCAGGCTCTTCCCTGGAGTGTGGCGTTCATGCGATCGTGGATCTCGTCTTTGATGGCCTGCCACGCCTGCCGACGTGTTTCCCGTGTCGGCTGGCCGGCCGCCGCGACCATGGCGTCGAAGAGCTGATTTGCGGCACGGAGCACGACGTTCTGGTCGGCTTTCAGGATCGCGTACACGGCCTTCCGCCACGGGGCCGGCGATAACGTCCCTGACGGATTCGCCAGGAGGACGGTGACGGCGTCGAGGACTAACAGCCGGTCGAACGTGTCGACGCTCGAGGCCAACGGTGCCCAGTCGACCGCCGAGCGGAGCGATCGCTGCATCTCCGCCAGCAGCGTGTCGTCGGGATGGCCTTCGAGAATGACGATCTTGATGGCATGGGCGGCGCGGGTGAGCAGGGCCATTGCCACCGTTCGGCAGACCAGAGCGCCAGGCGTGTCGGCGATCTTGTCGCCGTAACGGAGGAGCGAGTCGAGATCGTGCCAGGCGCCGGGGATATCGCCTTCCCCGAGACGGAGCATCGATCGGGCGAGAAGGGCAGTGCTGAATCGGTCGAGAGCCCCTTCGACCGGAAGCAACTGACACATCAACAGGGGCGTCGTTCTGAACCGCTCCGTCGGCGGCGTGTCGGGAGGGAGGCAGCGGGGCGGGCACCAGCCTTCGCGGCGGGCACCGGCGGCGAGCGCATCGAGAGCCGCTTGGTTCTCCTCGAGCCAACGGGCCAGCCAGGGATGGTCGGCGGTGTGCCACGGCGTGCGCGAGCATTCCTCGAGAACCCGCCCGGCTTCGGCGGCCTCCATCCCATTCGGCGGGGGCGGCGGCAGGACGAGCCGGTCGGACTCGGGCCGCTGGTCGGCGGCCGAGAGATGGGCCTCCGAGTAGTCGATGGCGTTTTCGGAGGATGTCCTGGTCGGGATCACCTCCCAGACCGCGGCGGCGGCATTGATCTCCGGCGGAATGCCGCGCGGCCCCATATCCATGACCGCCTGGAAGTAATCGGGGAGGCCGTCGGCGGCGAGCGGCTCGGTGATCCACGTGGTCGAAGGGGAGAGCTCGAGCTGGGGAGCTGGGCGGAGAATGGCCCACAGATTCTCCACCGCCATGAAAATCCCCCCTACAAGGCTCACGGTCACAACGATCCTGCGCACCACCAGACGCGTCGACATGGTTTCCCTCCAACCACTGCAGAGAGATGGATCGTGATCGGTGTTCAGGGGCGATCGAGGAGGGCCGCTTCGAGCTTCTCGGAGACGCCGAGCGTGCCGGCCCAGTGTCGCATATAGCCTTCGTCGAGCTGGCCCTGAGTGAAGAGGATGTCTTGAATGTCGACGAGATCGCGCGGTCGGCTCGCCACGAGCTTGAACAGAATCAGGTCCTCCGCCGACACGAGTTTCACCCGGAGCCCGTCAACCTCGGCCACGACGTGCCGGTCGATGACTTCCCGTTGGAAAGCCGTCTCTGCGAGGAAGATGTCGGCATCGACACCACGGCCTTCGAGAAACAGCCTCACCTTGATCAGCGGCATACCCCCGACCGTGTCGACCCATCCCCGCGAGAACTGTTCGGGGATCGTGTAGCCACGGCCCTCGATGGCCGTGAACAGATCGTGGAGCCGCCCCCTGGGAATGGAGAGCGTGAAGTCGACGTCGTAGGTCGGCCGCGGGATCCCATGGGCCCTGACGGCGATCCCCCCCATGATGGCGTACGGTAGTCCGAGGGTCTCGAAGACGTCGACGAGATCACGGATGACGGCGGGCAGGTCACTCATCGCCGGTGGCTTCCGTCGCTTTCATGGCGGCGAGCGCCGCGAGAATCCGGGCGTTGCGGAGGTCGTTCTCGCGGCGGATCAGTTCGAACCGTCGGTCGACGACATCCGCCCTGCCGGCGAGGAGGTAGGGAGTGTTCTCGCGCATCATGCCAAGCGTGATCGCCAGCCGTTCCCCGGGGGTCATGCGGCGGTAGGCGTCGAGGGTTTCCTGGCTGAGCATGGGGAAATTGTACTCACCGTCGCCTGAGCCGGTCGAGGAGCACCGCGGCGAGGATCACGCCGCCGAGAACGACGCGCTGCGTGTAGCTCTCGATGCCGACGAGGTTCATGCCGTTTTGGATCACGGCGATGATCAGCGCCCCGACGAGCGTCCCGATCATGCTCCCCTCGCCGCCGGCGAGGCTTGTCCCACCGACGACCACCGCGGCGATCACGTAGAGCTCGTACATCTGCCCGAAGTTCGGCGAGCCGCTCTTGAGCTGCGAGGCCATCACCACCCCCCCGAGGCCCGCCAGGGCCCCGGAGAGGATGTAGGCGGCCAGGAGCGTGCCCGCCACCGGCACCCCCGACAGCCGGGCCGCCTCCCGATTGCCGCCGACGGCGAGGAGCCAGCGTCCGAACGTCATCCGCGTCATCACGACGTGGGCGATTGCATAAAGAAGGAGAACGAGGACGACGGCGTTGGGGAGCCCGAGATCGGCCCCGCGGCCGAGCCACATGAAGGCATCGGGCATCTGGTAGACGCTCTGCCCCTTGGCGAGCATCGACGCCCCGCCGCCGGCCACGAGCATCATCGCGAGCGTGGCGATGAAGGGGGGAATCCCGAAGCCCACGATCACGCCCCCCGACACCGCTCCGGCAAGTGCCCCGACGGCCACGCCGCCGAGGCCGGCAATCAGCATGCCGAGCGCGCCCGCCTCGACACCGCCGGCAAAATCCCGGACGAGGACCGCTGTCACCACCGAGGCCAGCGCGATCAGGCTCCCGACGGAGAGATCGATCCCGCCGGTCATGATCACGAGTGTCATCCCCACGGCG
>CALQRA010000272.1 GCA_943332855.1 Candidatus Kuenenia stuttgartensis | reverse complement strand
GGAGCCTGTTTAGTGGTTTCCAGACCCTCTCCGCCGCGATCGCCACCGAGCTCCCGGAGGCGGCCCGCGGCTCGGCCCACTACCGTGTCCTGTTCCTCGCCGCGCTGACCCTCTTCGGGATGACGTTCATCCTCAACACGGTCGCCGAGATCATCCGCGAACGATTCCGGCGGAGGTCGCATGAGCTCTGAGACGTTCCGCCGCCGCCGCCGTTCGACGCATGCCGCGCTCGCCGCCCATGGCGAGGCCTGGGTGTGGCTCACCGGTGGCTGCTTGGCGCTGGCACTGGTGATGATCATCGGCCTGCTGGGGTATATCGTCTCGGAGGGGGTGGCGACGTTCTGGCCCCGGCCGCTTGAGCTCGTCGAGCTCGCCGATGGCCGCCGCCTGCTCGGCGAGGAGACGGGGCGCGACAAGGCCCCCGACGGCAGCGGTCGACGTCTCATCCGCACGGCCAATTTCGAACTGACGGGGAAGCACTTCGAGTGGTTTGCCGACGGGGAGGTGAAGGCCACCACACGCCCGGCGGAGGCGACGGTCGTCGAACGGCTCGAAGGGGGGCGGTTCCATGGCTTTCCGTCGCGGCTCCTCCATGGCGGGGAGGTGATCGCCGCCGGCTCCGAGGAGGCTTGGCGCGCCTTCGGTGAGCATCACCCTTTCGTCCGCCGGCGCTGGCGGCAGGCCTGGCGGATCGACAAAGACGACCGGGGCGTGCTCCAGCGCAAGCTCCGCTCGGCGCGGCTGGCGGTCGTCCGGGCCGAGCTCGCCGGGGGACCGGAATCACCGGCCCGGGCCGCGGCGGTCGAGGCGGAGAAGGGCGTGGCCGCGGCGGTCGAGGCCGAGGAGCGGGCGCTCGACGGGCGGACCGCCGAACTGCGGGCCGGGAACGAAGGCTGGGGACTTGAGTTCACCACCGCCGCGGGGGAGACGGTCCTCCTGCCGCTGGCCGAGATTGTCCGGGCCTGGCAGCCCAATCGGCTCTCCTTCCGGGAACGCCTCGGTGTCTATGTTTCGCGGTGGGGGGAATTCCTCGGCGACGACCCCCGCGAGGCCAACAGCGCCGGTGGTGTTTTCCCGGCGATCTGGGGGACGATCGCGATGACGCTCATCATGGCCCTCCTCGTCGCGCCGTTTGGGGTGCTCGCCGCCCTCTATCTGCGCGAGTATGCGTCGCGCGGGCCGCTGACGGCCGCCGTCCGCATCGCCATCAACAACCTCGCCGGCGTGCCGAGCATCGTCTATGGAGCCTTCGGGCTGGGATTCTTCTGCTACGTCCTCGGTGGCTCGATCGACGAGATCCTCTTCCGCCCGGCGCTCGTCGCCGACGGGCAGCCGACCTTCGGCACCGGCGGTCTCCTCTGGGCCTCGCTGACGCTCGCGCTGCTGACGCTGCCGGTGGTGATCGTGGCGACCGAAGAGGCGCTCTCGGCGGTTCCCAACTCGATGCGCGAGGGGTCGTATGCCTGTGGCGCGAGCAAGTGGCAGACGATCCGCCGGATCGTCCTCCCCCGCGCGCTCCCCGGGATCATGACGGGGTTGATCCTGGCCATGGCGCGGGGGGCCGGCGAAGTCGCTCCGCTGATGCTCGTCGGCGTCAAGAAGCTCGCCCTCGATCTCCCCATTGACGGAACATTCCCGTTCGTCCATCCGGAGCGGGAGTTCATGCATCTGGCCTACCTGATCTATGACGTTGGCTTTCAGAGCCCCAACAGCCAGGCGGCCAAGCCGATGGTGTTCACGATCACGTTCCTCCTCGTCGCGATCATCGCGCTGTTGAATGTGGCGGCGATCTGGATCCGTGGCCGGCTCCGACGCCGGTATGTCTCCCAGCAGTTCTGACGCCCGACCGGCGCCCCTTCCGATCCCCGCGAGTCCGCACGATGTCGACCCCACCGCCCCCCGCCGAACCGCGCACCCCGACCCCGCCCGCGGGAGCCGCCGTCGACCGCCTCGCCGTGGTGGCCGCCGGTGGGCAGGTGCCGGCCGAAATCCACGAACGGGTTCGGCAAACGCCGGCCGTCCTCGAGATCGACCACTTCAATCTCTGGTACGGCACCAAGCAGGCGCTCCACTCGATCACGATGCCGATTCCCCACGGCAAGGTGACGGCGTTGGTCGGCCCGAGTGGCTGCGGGAAATCGACCCTCCTCCGCAGCGTCAACCGGCTCAACGACCTCGTGCCGAGCGTCCGCATCAGCGGCGAGATGCGGCTCAATGGCGACCCGATCTACGACCAGCGGATGGACGTCATCGAGCTGCGCAAGCGGATGGGGATGGTGTTCCAGCGCCCCAATCCATTCCCGATGAGCATCTACGAGAACGTCGTCTACGCCCTGCGGATCGACGGTGAATCGAGGCGCGCCGTCCTCGACGAGGTGTGCGAGCGGAGCCTCCGCGGCGCCGCGCTGTGGGACGAGGTCAAGGATCGGCTCGGCGAAAGCGCCCTGGGGCTCTCCGGCGGCCAGCAGCAGCGGCTGTGCATCGCCCGGGCGATCGCCGCCGAGCCGGAGGTCCTCCTTCTCGACGAACCCTGCTCGGCCCTCGATCCGATCGCTACCGGCAAGGTCGAGGACCTGATCCAGGAGCTGCGCGGGCTCTATTCCGTGCTCATCGTCACCCACAACATGCAGCAGGCGAGCCGCTCGAGCGACTACACTGCCTTCATGTACCTCGGGCGACTGATCGAGTACGGCCCGACGACTGACATCTTCACCAAGCCGGTGCTCCGCGAGACCGAGGCCTACGTCACCGGGCGCTTCGGATGAGCCGGAGGGGGCGTGAACGGCGTTGACGGGTTCTAGAACGGCGTTGACGGGTTCTAATGGAGTCCTCCCGACGGGAGGGATCGATGACGCGGCATATCGAACGGCAGATCAGCAATCTGAAGGAGAAGATCCGCCGCGTCGGCACCGTTGTCGAGGAGGCGATTTCGAAGTCGATCTCGGCGGTCATCAACCGCGATGTCCCACTCGCCCAGCGCGTCCTCGCCAGCGACGAAGCGTTCGACCGGATGGAGGTTGAGGTCGAGGAGGAGTGTCTCAAGATCCTAGCCCTCTATCAGCCGGTGGCGGCCGATCTCCGCTTCGTCGTCGCGGTTCTCAAGATCAACAACGATCTCGAGCGGATGTGGGATCTGGCCAAGAACATCGCCAAACGGGTCGCCCAGCTCGAAGGGGCGGGGCCGGTCGATCTGCCGCCGGAGATCCGCACGATGGCGATGCAGGCCGAGGAGATGGTGCGAGGATGTCTGACGGCGGTGATCGACGGCGACCCGGTCCTGGCTCGAAGGATCCGCGAGCAGGATGACATCGTCGACGAGGCCCGCCAGAAGGCCCGCCGGCGGATTCTCGCCGGCATCAAGCAGCACCCGGAGAATGTCGAGGCCCTCCTCCGCGTCAACTCGATCACCAAGCACATCGAGCGGATCGCCGACATGGCAACGAATGTTGCCGAGGATGTGATCTACATGGTCGAAGGAGAGATTGTCCGCCAGCGCCCGAAGGAGTGACTCCCGCGTGGCCTGCCTGTGGGGGAGCCCTCCCTGCCGTCGGTTTCCCTCCCGGCCGGCGACGGCCCCTTCCCGCCACCGCAGGGCCGACCGGCCGTGACGGTGGAGGAACGCCGTTTTTACCGGCCAAACGCCGGTGGGCGGCTGCTCCCCCGGCGTGGTACGCTCTCCGCGTCGTCACGGGGACACCGCCGTCGCCATCCCGGCTCGACGCGATCCCCGATCAACCCCATCCGGTGGTCTCCGACCATCGACAGTGTGAAGGGCCCGACATGCCACAGCCTTCCCCCCGCACGACAGCCTTCCGCTGCGTAGCATTCGCACCGGCCGCAGCGGTTCTGGGAGCGGGGGCAATGAGGCTCCGGCACGTCTGGCTGCTGGTGGGGCTGCTCTTTGCCTCCACCGGTCCGCTGGCGCCAGCGCAGACGCTCCCGCCGCCGCTGCCCCCCGGCGTGACCGTCCCCCCACCGGCCGGCGCCATCCCGGTCGCCCCCCCCGTCGGTGTTCCGCTGCCGGCCGCTGTTCCGCACCCGCTGGTTGGCCCCCCTGCCGTCGGTGTGCCGGCTCCTTTTCCCACGGCAGCCCCGCTCCCGGCGGCTCCCGGCGCCTCGATCCCCGGTCAGGATCCGGTCCTCGTCAACATCACCGGGCCGTTGGCCGCCAAGCTCGGCGAGAAGGTGGCCTTCGAGGTCGAACTCGTCAACCGCTCCGGTCGGCCGCTGACCGGCCTCCGGGTCGTCGATTACTTCGACCGGGGATTTCATCACGAGGCGTCGGCCAGTCCGATTGAGCAGCGCGGCACGATCGACATGGCCGCCGGGACCTCCCGCCGGCTGACGCTCGAGTTCTTCATCGACGAACCGGGCCGACAGTGCCACCGCGTCGAGATCCTCGACCAGGCGCACACGTTCATGGGGGGGGCGACCGAGTGTGTGATGGTCGCGGCGTCCGCGGCAGCAGTGGCTGCCGCGCCGGCCGTTCCCGCGGTCCCCACGCCGGCCCCCGTGGCACCGCCGGTCGCGGCGCCGCTGGCCCCGCCCCCGACGTCGGTCGTCGTGCCCGCACCGGTCGCGGTGGCGATCCCTCCGGTGACGGCGATTCCGTCCCGCCCCGCGATGACGGCGACCGCGCCCCCTGCCGCCCCGTCGTTCGAGCTCGACATGACTGGCCCGCAGGAGATTCTCGAAGGGGGAGTTGGGGAGTTTCAGGCAACGGTGCGGAACACCGGCACCACCCCCTCCGGGCCGGCGACGCTCGAGTTGACCTGGGATCAGGTCTACACCCCCCGCGAAGGTTCCGCTGGCCTCGTCCTCGGGTCGAACTCCGTCTCCTGGACCCTGCCGCCGATCGAGCCCCGAGGGGGGGTGACACGACAGATCAATCTCACCCCCAAGCTTCCAGGGTCGGAGAGTGCCCGGGCGAAGGTGAAGGCGATCCTCTCGCAGAGCTCTACCGGGGTGATGGTGGCCGACGAGTCGTTCGTGCTGATTCGTTCGACCGCGCCCCCGCCGCCCCTGCGGCGAACGCCGCGCGAGGCGGGGGTGCGCGTCTCGCTGGCCGACTGTGACGATCCAGTCCACGATGGTGGTTCGACGCGCGTCGTCTGCATCGTCACCAACGACGGCACGGCCGATTCGGGCCGGCTCCGGCTGGTCGTCAATCTCCCCAGTCAGGCCCGCGTCGTCGGCGATCCGATTCCGCCGCGGGTGACGACCGAGGGACAAACGCTGACCTTTGACGGGATCAACTCGATCCCGCCCGGAGGACACTCGACTTTCGAGGTCACCTACAAGCTCCCCGCCGGAGCCGGCACAAAGGCCACGGCCGTGGCGACCCTCTCCGGGGACATGCTCGAGGGGCGGGCCGAGTCGGAGTGCACGACGACCTTCCTCGGCCCCTGACGGCCCGGGCCGCCCGCCACCGCCCGGTCCCGGCACGACCGGTGCGACCGCGCGAATCGGTTTCATCCTCTGCCCCCGGTGGGGCGTGGGATCGAGGGGCCGATGGAGAGACCTTGGGGGACGCGCTCCTCCATGTCGTCGCAGGGCCCGTCCACCATGATCGTCGTCACGGCCAATTGG
>CALQRA010000271.1 GCA_943332855.1 Candidatus Kuenenia stuttgartensis | reverse complement strand
CCGCTGCCCGATGAGATCGAGGAGCCGCCCCGGCGTCGCCACGAGGACATCGACGCCACGGGCCACGGCGCTGGCCTGGGGATTCTGGTTCACGCCGCCGTAGATCACCGCGCTCTTGAGGTGGGCGTGGCGGCCGTAGGCTTTGAAGCTGTCGTGGATCTGCCCGGCGAGCTCGCGCGTCGGCGCGAGCACGAGGATCCGGCAGTGCTTCGGCGCGGCCGGCCGCCGGTCCTTCATGAGCCGCTCGATGAGCGGCAGCGCGAAGGCCGCCGTCTTGCCGGTGCCGGTCTGCGCACAGCCGAACAGATCGCGCCCGGCGAGGACATGCGGCATCGCCTTGGTTTGGATCGGCGTCGGCGTCGTGTAGCCCTCGTGGGCGAGGGCTTTCAGCAGCGGTTCGGAGAGGCCAAGCGCGGCGAAGGCCGAGACATCCACCCCGTCGCGGCTCGCTTCCTGGTCGTGCTTGTCGTGCGACTCGCGCCGGTCGTGGGGGGCCCGCTCTGGGCGCGGCTGGGCGTGGTGATCGGCTTGGTGGTTGGCCGCGGCCGGGGCGGGAGCGTGGTCTTTGGTCGTCGTCGTCATCCTGGAATGGTCTTTCTGCATAGAAGCGGTCCTGTGCTGGATGCTGGAATCTCCGCTTGCCGGGATCGGTCGATCGCGACCGATAGGTGCAGGCTCAACGAATGCGGCGACGGAAACACGCTGTGGTGATCCGCAAACGCCGACACACAAAAGCCCACCGACTCCCGGAGGGAGCGGTTCCCGCGGCACGAAACAGGCCGCGGGTAGCGAAGGGGGTGATGTTCAACCGCGGTCGAACGGCTGTTTCGTGCCGACGGCGTCCGGTGTTTCCACGGGAACCCGCCAGGCAACTCGTGCCGGCCACGGCGTGTGTGTCAGAAGAATCATCGATCGAACCGCAGGCCGACAGATCAACTTTCCAAAAGCCCCCCCAAACTGGGATTGGCGGGCACTGAACTGCCTCGCCCCGGAGCCTCACTCGATCTGTCGCGCGGTGCCCGATCGCACCTTTGTCACTTCGCTTGGGGAAGATCCTACCACGCCCGCCCTGCGGCCGCCACGGTTCATTTCCGCGGATTCTTGGCCGGCTCCCCCGTTCCCCGACAGGCTTCGGCGAGGACGATCCCGCAGGCGACCGCCACATTGAGGCTCTGCACCGCCCCGCTCCCCGGAATCCTCACCTGCAGGTCGGCCAGCCGAACGAGCCAAGGCGAGACCCCTTCCGCTTCGCTCCCGAGGATGAGCACGACATCCCGCGACAGCCCCGCCGCCGCGATCGGCGTCCCGGCCCGGCTCGTCGTCGACACGACCCTGACCCCGAGTTTCTTGAGGGCTGCGAGCATGGCGACGGGATCTTCCACCGCAACCAGCGCCACGCTCTCCGCTCCCCCCTCCGCCACGCGCAAGGACGCCGCCGAAAGCGGCGGAAGTTGGGCCGCCTCACCGATCACCCCGCCACAGCCGAAGTGGGCCGCCGAGCGGAGGATCGACCCGAGGTTGTGTGGATTTTGCACCCCATCGAGCAGGAGGAACGGCCCGCTGATCGTCTTGGCCGCGATCCCGGCGAGCCATTCGTCAGCGCTGATCCGCGGTGCTTCACGGGCGAGGATCACGATCCCCTCGTGATGGATCCCGCCGGAGAGTTTTTGGAGATTCTCGTCGTCGACGAACTGAAACCCGAGCCGGCGGGCGACACAGTATTCGAGGAGCGCCTTGAACGTCGGCCGGCGGTTCGCCGACAGATAAACACGGATGATGTCGCCGGGGCGCTTGGCAAACAGCGCCGTGCAGGCCCGCAGGCCATGGACCTTCTGCTCCGACTTCGACGCATGGCGCCGCGCCTCAGCCCCGTCACCCGCTTCATCACGCTCTGCCGTCGGCCTCCCCTTCCCTTCCCGCTTTGGGCCAGCGCCAGCCGGTCGCGACGCGCCGGTTGGTGCCGGTCGCGCCGCTCCAGCCGGTGCCGGTCGCGGCGCGCCGGCGGCAGCCCCAGCCTCCCCAGCCACCGCCGGCCGCTTCTGATGCGGCGGCCGCGGGCCAGGCCGCGGGGTGTGCGGGGGGGGAGAAGAGGATGGGCCGCGGGCAGGCTTCTTCATCGTGGGCTTCCAGAGGGCGTGGTCGGTGGGGGAACGGTATCAGCAGCAAGCGAATCGGAAAGTCGTGACGTTCAGTGGCAGCCGCAGCCGCCGCTGCCGCACCCGGTGCGGGCGGCAGCGAGGCGGGCTTCAATCGCCAGCGAGGTAGGGGTGATCGAGAGGCCGCCAAGCGCCGTGCAGCGCAGCTCCCGGGGCATCTGTGCGGCGACGCGACGGGCGGTCGCGATCACTTCATCGAGCGGAATGACCGGATCGAAGCCGGCCAGCGCCATGTTAGCGCTCGACAGGGCATTGGCCGCCGCGGAGACGTTTTTCCCCAGGCAGGGGGCCTCAACGCGATTGGCGATCGGGTCGCAGATCAGCCCGATCATGTTTTGGAGGGCCATCGATGCCGCGGCCAGGCTCCGCTCGGCCGTCCCGCCGCCCAGCCCCACCAGCGCCGCGGCGGCCATCGCCGAGGCAGCGCCCCCTTCGGCCTGGCAGCCTCCCACCTCGGCGGCAAACGTCCAGGCGGTGGCGATGAACGCCCCGACGAGCCCGGCGGCGAGAAACGCCCGGGCCATCTCCAGCTCGCCAAGCTCCATCCCCTCGGCCAGCGCGATGACGACGCCGGGCAGCGCCGCGCACGCTCCCGCCGTTGGCATGGCGACGATCACCCCCATCGAGCTCTTCACCTCCATCAGCGCCGTCACATAGAGGATCGCCCGGTTCAGCGCCCCACCGTCGAGGAGCTTTCCCTGTCGGAGGGCCGCGTCGAATCCCCCCGACTGCCACCCGAGGACCCGATCGGCATAGGTCGTGCCGGCGATCCCTGCAGCGATCGAGCGCCGCAGAATGCGAACGATCTCCACCATCATTCGTTCCACCGTCACCTCATCGAGACCGCCGCGGGCCATTTCATACTCGATGGCCAGCTGCCATAGAGCTTTCGCACCGGCGCCATCGCGGGCGAGCAGGTCGGCGGCCGTCGAGAAGGGCACAGCCGTGTCGTGCCGGGAGAGGACGGGAAGGACAGGCGCCAGTTCGCGGACGCGCGAGACGTCGGGCCGGCCGCCGAGGGCCGCGACGAGCGGCGGGGGAAGAGGAGCGACCGAACGGATCTCGACAAGCGTGGTTGTGTCCGCGGATCGCTCATGCAGGAGGACAGCGTCGATCTCCTCGCGCAGGGCGAGCTCGTCGCGAAGCCGTGTGGCCGGAGCGTCTACCCACAAGAGCGTCGTGAACCCATCGCCCCCGAGGGCCACCGCAAAGCCGTCGAGCCGGATGACCTCGATCATCCCGCCGCCGGTGGAGATGGCGTGGAGGGAGATCGAGCCCTGCTTCCCGGTGAGCGTGAGGCGATAGGTGCTGGGATGAGGGTCGCCGGCGTCGACGGTTTCGATGCGGATCCGCACGCCGCTGTCGGCGAGGGTCTGCATCGAGCCGGGGAGGCGCTCATCGGTCGCCTCCCAGCCGAGCAGGCCGCCGAACAGCCCCATGTCGGAGCCCTGGCTGTCGTGGGTGGTGGGGAGCGATCCGCCTCGGTCGAACTCGACGAGGCAGTCGTCAAACTCCCCCTCCATCAGATCGCGCGCGAGCCTGCCGATCCGCAGGGCGGCAGCGCAGTGCGAGCTCGACGGCCCGCGCATCACCGGCCCGATGACGTCGTTGAAGATGCTGACGAGCATGTGCGATCCGAAAAAGGTGCCAGCCACCAAATCTGGGCAAAACCGGGAAGAGGCGGGCAATCTCCCGGCCTTCGAATCTACCCTGAATTGATATCGAGGCAGGCGGCCGGCACCTTTTGCGGCCTATCGCCCGGCTTCCGCGAGCCCTGATGGGGCGATGCCGCTCCCGGCTGCCTTGCGGGCCGGCTCGGCCGGACGGATCGGGATCGTGGCAGGAGCCTCGTCGGCGTCCTCGTCGCCGAGATTCTCGGCTTCCCAGGCCCGAACCTTTCTCCGCGCCGCGTCGACGAGGCGCTCGTAGTTGCCCAGCCGCACCGCCCGGGAGGCCTCGGGGGTAAGGAGCTTCCAGAGGGGATCGTAGTCGTGATAGGTCTTGAGATAGGACTCCTGGCTCTTCGGTGCGACCGCGTCGGTGCCGAAGAGAAAGCGGGTCGAATGCCTGTTGATAAGGTCGGCCCAGGCCTTCACCGTCTCCTCGTCCTTGACGACCCACTTCGCCACCTCGTCCCAGGAGATGTCAAACGCGACGTGGTCGAGGGCGTGATCGCGGCACATCTCGTCGAGGAGGGCGACATGATTGGCCGTCGGGCCGACGAACCGGCCCAGCCCGGTGTGGGCGTGGATGATGCTCGTCCGGGGATGGCGCGCGAAGAGCTCGCGGAGGTCGGCGGCATGGGCGGGCTCCTCGCCGACGGCCCGCATCTCATTGATGTCGCAGTGGAGAATCACGAGCAGGCCGGTGTCGCCCGCGAGATCGAGGATCTCGTCGACGGCCGGGTTCTTCACGCTCGCGACGTGACCCGCCACCTTCGACGACACGAGCTCCTTGTGGATCGAAAACTCGCCGATCCCCACGAACACGCCCGGGAAGGTCTTGAGAACATTCTCGATGTGCTGCTTGCCGTTCATGTCGGTCGGATTGAAGCCAACGATGAACGGATCGAACCGCTGCCGCTCCTTCTCCGGGAGCCGGAGGTACTGCCGGGCGATGAGGGCGTCGATGAAACTGTAGTAGTACATCTCGGCGTCCGACTCGAGGTAATAGCCCGGACGACGGCGGCCGTTGACGAAGTAATCCCACTTCTGCATGAGCGGGATCCCGAACAGCGCCACGCGCCCCACCTCGTCATCCATCAATTCCAGGAGCCTCGACGTGTCGATTCCCTCGTGGACATAGTTCGAGAGGTGAAAGTGGCTGTCGTGAAAGAGTGGCTCGGCCCGCTTCCCATCCTCCACAGCGGCGGGCTCCTCTGCCCGGATCGAGAAGCTACCGTGGAGGCTCGCGATCGCAGGCAGAAGCAGAAGGATCGCCCAACGAAAACGGCGGGGGAGGTCCATGGCAAGACGACTTTCCGGGAAGGGGTAAAAAAGGAGCGAAAAAGGTGCCAGCGAAAAAGGTGCCAGCCACCAAATCTGGGCAAAACCGGGAAGAGGCGGGCAATCTCCCGGCCACCGAATCTACCCTGAATCAGTCCCGCGCCCTTGCGGCTGGCTCGTTTTCTGGCAGCTTTTGGCCCGGCTTCGGCGAGCCCGGATGGGGCGATGCCGATGCCAACTGCCTTGCGTCACGCTCGCCGCATGGTCCCGAGGCCGTTCTTAACGCGCGAATCTGCCCCTCTCCTCCGCGCCGAATCCTTGACGGCGTTGCAAGGATTTCCCACACTCCGCCAAGAGGGAGAGCACCGCTCTGCGGGGGGCGGTGGACATAGCGCCGCGGGGGGGCCCGGGGTTCGCTCCCAAAAGGAAACGATTCCTCGGGGGGAGACCAGCCGATGCGAACGACCGGCGGATTTCACATGACGGACT
>CALQRA010000270.1 GCA_943332855.1 Candidatus Kuenenia stuttgartensis | reverse complement strand
GTCGGCTTCTCCCCCTGGAATCCGAAGTTGTCGGTCGTGGGGACGATCCCCCGGCCGAAGTGCCAGCGCCACAGCCGATTGACAAACACCCGCGCCGTGAGCGGATGACGCCGATCGGTGAGCCAAGCCGCCAATTCCTTCCGCCCGCTCCCTGCCGGCGGGGCCGCCAGCGCCCGATCGATCTCGAGGACGACAGGCACCCCACGGCTCACGCGTCGGCCGAGGGTGAGATGGCTGCCGCGGACGGCGATCCGCGCCTCCTCCGCTACCCCCTCCTTGACCCCCATCGCTGTCGGCAGGAGAGGGAGCGCCCCTTCGAGCTTTTTGACGTTCTCGCGAAGCGTGGCGAGCTGCCCTTTGACCTCATCGGGAAACTGCTCCTCGGGGATCTCTGGCGCGGCCGCCGCCTGGCTGCCGGTCTCTGCAGCGGCGCTGGCCGGGGGCGCCGCGACGCTGGTCTGGGCGAGCGCCGCCCGCGTCCCGGCCACGAGCTCGTCGATCTGCCTCTTCTGTTCCGCGAGGCGCTCGCGCGCGGCGGCAAGGGCTGCCTGCTCCTCGGGGCTGGCGACGTCGTTCTCATGCCACTTTGCGATTCGCGCCAGCGACTCCATCGTCTGCGTGCTCTTGAAGACACCGGCGAGGGCGTAGTAATCGGCTTGGGAGACCGGATCGAACTTGTGGTCGTGGCAGCGGGCGCAGCCGAGCGACAGCCCCATGAAGGCCTTGCCGGTCGTGTCGATCTGCTCGTCGATGATGTCGGCGAGGAGTTTTTGTTGGTCCCCCTCGGCCAGGACTTTGGGCCCCATCGCCAGAAAACCGGTGGCCGTGAGCAACTCCGCCCGCCGCGCCGGGGCCATCCCCTCTTCGACGAGGAGATCACCGGCCAAATGCGCCCGCAGAAAGGCGTCGAAGGGCTCGTCTCGGTTGAAAGCGGTGATGCACCAGTCGCGGTAGCGCCAGGCGTTGCCATGGGCGATGTTTTCATCAAGCCCGTTGGAGTCGGCATAGCGGACGACGTCGAGCCAATGCCTGGCCTGATGCTCGCCATAGCGCGGCGAGGCCAGCAGCCGCTCGATCACCCGATCCCAGGCCTCCGGCGACTCATCCGCCAGGAAGGCGTCGATCTCGTCCGGCGTCGGCGGCAGTCCCGTCAGCACGAACGACGCCCGGCGCAGGAGCGTCGGCTTGTCGGCGACAGCGGCCGGTTCGATCCCCTCAGCGTCAAGCCGGGCGACCACAAAGGCATCGATTGGATTGGCGACATGGGCGGGATCTTTGACGGCTGGAGGCGTTGCCCGGAGCGGGGCCGTGAGCGACCAGAAGGCCCGCTTCGCGACCGGGTCAAACGGCGGCTTCAGCGCCGGCGTTTCGATCGTCCCATCGGGATGATGGGCCCCGCCGTCGATCCAGCCCCGGATCGCCGCAATCACCTCGTCGGCCAGCTTCCCGTCGGGGGGCATGGCGAGGGCCTCATCGGCATACCCGATCGCGCCTCCGAGGACACTTTCCTCTGCCGACCCCGGCACGATCACCGGCCCGGCCTCCCCACCCGCCGAAAGCCCGGCCAGCGAATCGAGCCGCAGGCCCCCCTCCTGCTTCTCCGTCCCGTGGCACGCCACGCAGTGCGAGGCCAGAAGCGGGGCAATCTTCTCGGCAAAAAACTCGGGGCTGTCGCTCGCAGGCACGGCCGCCGGCCCCTCGGCGGCAGAGGGCCCGATCCCTGCCAGCCCGGCAAGGAGAAACGACACCACGGCGGTGCCAAAAGCGCCCCATCGACTCGTGGTTGGGAAACGGACAGGTGTCAACGGACTGGCCCCCGATCGGTCCGCCCACGCTCTCTTCCCACCCAAAAAACCGACGGAGCGGACACCCTAAGAATACCACCGGGAAGCCCACTCCGCCGCGCCGGATGGAGAGGCTCGAACGCCGTAAAAAGGGCTCGGCGCAAAAAAAAACTGCCGCCCCCTCGCGGGGGCGGCAGCCATAGAGAGTTCGTCAGCAGGGAGATCTCAAAACCGACTCCCTGCGGACGGGCTGCGGCAACGGCAGACCCGTCGACCCGCCATCAGCGGCGCAGCCTCCTGGTACAGTCGCTATGCGTCACTGAATCACCTCCTTTGGTTACGAGGAATCCCAGCCGTCGCGGTGCCTGCACGCACGCCGCCGCCGGGTGGCTTTCTCCCCAGCCGTCACTGGGGAACGATCGGTCGGAAACGGCCGAACCGGTGCTTTCCCGGTCCGTCGTCCACGGCCAAGAAAAGTCTAGGCGGGTCGTCCACGGAAGGCCAGATTTATTTTCGCCAACCGGCGACGAGCCCCGCTGCCGGCGACGAGAACGTTCGCCCCAGATACACATCCGGCATGTCGGGCAGATTCGGCCGGTCGAGTCCGGTCGGAAAGACCTCGTCCCGGGAGACGAACCTCCCCGTGTGGTCAGCCCGCCGCACGTAGCTCACTTCGAGCACCTGCGGCAGCACCAGCCCCCCGATCCACACCGGCACCTCGTAGCAGTTGCCATGGACATGGATCGGCTGGTGCGTCTGGGACAGCTTCCCGAGCGCCGCGACGATCCGCGCATGCCCCTCCGGCGTGAGCACGTCGATCAACCCATGCAGCTCGACCACGATCTGCGCAAAACAGGAAAGCGTCGCGCTCGACACCTCCTCGAGCACCGGCCACTCCGCCCCCTCGATGTCCATCTTGAGGACGAGGTCACGGCGCCCGGTGTGCCCGTTGTCGGCAAGCACCTGTTCAATTGTCTTCTGCCCCGCCACCGGTTCCCGCCCGCGGATCCCCGTGCGGACAAACCTCCCCCGCGGCACCGGCTCGGGCAGCCGCTTCACCGTATGGTCATACAAGAAAAGATCGATCCCCCGCCCGGCCACCGCCACGTCCCACGACACGTCATGTCCCACGCCAAAGCTGTACCCCGCCGTCACCGCCGGCGGCCGGAGCGCATCGAGCATCACATACCCGCCGTCGATCTCCCCGCCGACGCGGACCAGCGTCTCCCCCTCCACGCGGCAGGTTTGCAGCAGCCTCGCCACGTCCGACACCCGCGCATACTCAGGCAACGCCCGGACATCAGCCTGATCGGCCGCCGCATACTCGATCGCATTTCCGAGACAGAGCGCGTCGCGCCGACGCTGCCGCTCCGCCTCCCGCAACTGACGGAGCACGGCCTCCGTTCCCAACAGGCTCCGGAACGCACGCTTGATCGGATGAAAGAACGATGACATCGCAGACGGATCCCTAGAAGAGCGTGGGTTAACCACACGAGTCTGACCAACCCCCCAGGGAATGCGGAAGAGCGGTTGTGGGGACAAAGTCGGGACACGTCCCGCAACCATCTCGACGACCGGACCGCTTCTACGCTTCCGTCACACGTTCACACGGCACAAGGCGTCCGCGGCATCGATTGACCCACTGGGTGAACGCCCGTATATTTCCCGGTCGAGTCCCAACGCACTCTCGACGAGGCTGCTGCCCATGAGCGATCTCAACTCGCTGTTGACCGACGCCTCCCAACTCCCCGTCGCCGACCGTCTGGAGTTGATCGAGGCCCTCTGGGACACCGTCCCCGAGGACGCGTTGCCGCCGCTCTCAAGTGAATGGATGGCAGAAATCCATCGGCGGTCGGCAGCGTTCGAAGCGGGAACCGCCAAAACGATTCCTTGGGACACGGTCAGGGCCGACGCGCTCCAGAGGCTTCAAGGAAGGGGCGGTGGGAACGGGGACGGAGGCTGATGGCCGACGTCCTTTTTCTCAGGCTCGCCAAGGCAGATTTTGACACCGCCTTTGATTGGTATGCGGAGCGAAGCCACGACGTCGCGATCCGCTTTGCCGATGCGATTCTCGACGCCCTGGAAAGGATCGCGCGCGAGCCTGAACGGTTTGCGATGATCGACGGAATTCATCGCCAAGGCCGGGTACAGCGATTCCCTTTTCGAATCGTTTTTCGCCATGACGGAGAACACCTCATCGTCGTGGCCATCGCCCATTATCGACGCCAGTCCGGGTATTGGCGCCTCATGGACGAGCCATCGTGACTCGATGACAGCGGTGATGGAACCCGCCACTTTCACCCCGAAGGCCGGTTCATCCAGGTCATCGAAAGTTGCAATACCGTCGCGATCGACACCCAGACGAAATACGGTCCCTGGGCCACCGCCACCCACGGGCTGTGCCGCCACACCACCGCCATCATCCAAGGAAGCGTTCCCCAGATGACGAGGATGTCGACCGCCGCCAGCGGCAGATTCCGCAGCCCGAACTGGATCCGTGTGAATGCCAGATTCGCCGCCAAGTTGATCGCGAACGGCACCGCCACCATCCACGGCATCCGCCCCCGTCCCACCTGGACAAACACGAACAGGAACGTGACCGCGATCACCGGATAGAGCATCCCCCAGATCGCCCCGATCGTCGCCGGCGCAGGCGTCCACGACGGCTTCCACAATCCCTCATACCACTCCATCCAATCCATCTTTAAGTTCCTGCGGTGCGCGAGCCTGGAGGTGCCGCCGCGTTGCCGCGGCCAAACACAACCTTACGGCAAGACCCTATCCAGTGACGGATTTCCCCGGGCCTAGCCAAGACGTCACAGGCCCCGTCTTCCCACAAACGCCCTGCAGCGAGGGGTCGCCTGTGCTCCGAGCGCCGGCCTCGCCGGCCAGCGGAGCCATGGATGGCGAAGCGCAGGCGGCGCGGAGTGAGCGAGGCCCCGGAGGGCCGGAGCGAACGTCCGGCGACGGGGCACGTGCGACCCCGAAGCCACGCTCGGGCCGGAACTCCCCTTACCACCAAAAACTACCCAACCCCAGCACAAACACCCCCCCGCCGCCGTACTACCTAGGGGAACAATAAACACTGAAGCCCGCGAGCCTGGCCGCTCGCAGAGGCTTTCCGTCTGCGCCGTCCGTCCCGGGGCACACCCCCGGAGGAGGGTTCACCCATGGTTGCCGCCCGCCGGAATCTGCTCCGCGAAATCCGCCGGCTTGCCGTCCGCGACGAGCTCCGGGCGATGCGCACCCGCGGCCGTCTGGTCGTGCCGCCTGCCGTCCTCCCGCCACAAGCCCCGAGCAGTGCCGACTGCCCGGCCCCGCGGGACCGCCCCGAGCGGAAGTGACCCGCGTCTCGTGCCCCGGAATGCTCCGTGGGCGGGCCGAGGCCGCCTCCGACGCCTGTTCCCTGTTCGGGGTTGTCGGCCAATTTTTTAACCGACCGTGGTTGACCGGGCCAACTCACACGGCTAATAATTTAGCCGTCACGCCGCCGGCCCCGGAACCCCGTCCATGTCCCGTCCTGCCGAGCCCAGCCTCAGTCGCCGTGAACGCCAGATTCTCGACGTCGTCTACGCCCTCGGGCGGGCCTCCGCCGCCGAGGTCGTGACGCGGTTGCCCGATGCGCCGAGCAAGACGGCCGTCCGCACGTTCCTCCGCATCCTCGAGGAGAAGGGGCACCTCGTGCACGACGAGGAGGGCCGGACATACGTCTACCGTCCCAGTCGCCCGCGAGAGCGTGCCGGGGCAGGAGCGTTCCGCCGCGTGCTCGACGTGTTCTTCGGCGGCTCGCTCGAGGAGGCGGTCGCCGC
>CALQRA010000269.1 GCA_943332855.1 Candidatus Kuenenia stuttgartensis | reverse complement strand
TGCAGCTGCCTCCGGCTTCTGGTTGCCTCCAATTGGCCCCATAAAGGACTTTCACCTTCGGTCATTCATCCATGCCCAACGCACCTTTCGCCCTCCGGGCTGCGCTCACCGTCGAGGCCGGCTCTCGGAGCACGGGCGACCCCTCGCTGCAGAGCGTTTCAAATGGCCCTTTTTGACAGCGCTCAGGCGAGGAGGGGATCGGCGAACGCTTGAGGAGTGACGAGGTCATCGTGAGAACGACGAAACTTTTGCCGGCCCCGACGACGTAGCACCCTCAGGCCCGACACCATCAGGGCGACCCCTCGCTGAAGTGCGTTGAAGGAGGCAAAGAGAGGGTGCGAGTGTCTTCGAACCTTTTCAGTGCTCGACCGACGGATCGGGCTCGGGCAGCCACTGCGTGAGGATCGTGCCGAGCAACGCGTAGATTCCTGCCACCGTCGCCCCCACCACCGCGATCTTGACCGGATCGGGAGGGGTGGCGGCGGAGAAGGTGAGGGTGAGGAAGGCTGCAAGCGTGCCAAGGATCCGGCCGCCGATGTTGGCCGCGAAGCTCTCGCCGGTGCCGCGCAAGTGCGTGGGGAAGACGAGCGGGATGTAGTTGCCCCAGAAGCTGAACTGGGCCACCGTGAGGAGGCCGGCAAGGAACACGCCCGCCTTGATCGCGGAGATCGAGCCCGCATCGCCGAGCTTCGTCGAGATCCACCAGAAGAGGAGCGGCACGAACAGGAGCGCCGGAATCTGGAAGATCCGCAGCAGCGTGCGGCGGCTGGCGATTCGCAGGGCGAGGAAGGCGAGGATCACGCGGCCGACGAGCCCCCCCACCTCTTGGAAGATCGTGACTTTGGCGACCGCCTCGTCGCTGGCGTTGGCACCGATCGCCTTGAGACGTGGCGGCGGGATCGGCTTGCCGGCTTTTTCAGCGGCGGCAGTGGCGTTGTCCTGGGCTTCCTTCGCCTCGGCGATGATCGCGGCGTGTCCCTTGGGCCCGCCGAGGATCTGCGGGAGCTGCTGGATCGCCCCGAAGGCGATGCCGTAGCTGGCGGCGAAGACAAGCGTCGTCATCACGGTCGCCCGGACGAGCTGGGGGCTGAACAGCTCCCGGATACTCGGCCGGCGGAGCGTGCCGGCGGCCTTCTTCTGGGCCCACACCGGGCTCTCGGGGAGGAACGGCCGGATCAGAATCAGCGGCAGGGCCGGGATGACGCCGGAGATGAGGGTGTAGCGCCAGGCCTCGTGGCCGCCATGGATCGCGGGGAGCACGCCGGCGTACTGGGCAGCGAGAACGTTGGCCACGCCGACGAGCAATCCGCCGAACGATGAGAACGCCTGCGTCCACCCCAGCGCCTTCTCGCGCTGGACATGATCGGGGAACAACTCCGCCAGCCACGCCACCGCGGCGACAAACTCGACGCACACCCCGATGAACACGAGACAGCGGCAGACCAGGAGCATCGGCAGGCTCGTGGCAAATCCGGCCGCGAGGGCCGAGAAGGCGTAGAGGAGGATGCTGAAGGTGAGAACGAAGCGGCGGCCGAGGAGGTCGGTGAGGTAGCCGCCGAGGAGGCCGAAAATGCCGCCGGCGATCGCCGGGACGAAGAACAGCGTCCGCGCCCAGTTGGCGTAGGCGGGGGATCCGGGGACGAGGTTCGGCACCCCTTCAGGGCTCATGCCGCCGAGCGCGGCGAGCGCCGGCTTGATGATCAGCGGGAGCATCAAGAGCTCGTAGATGTCGAACGCGAAGCCGATCGCCGCGATCGCGCAGACGAGCCAGCCAGTCATCGTCAGCTTGCCCGAGGCGGACATGCCCCCACCGGGTGACGCGGCAGACGACTTTTGGTCGGGAAGGGCCATGCTCGAAGATCTCCTGGGATCACAGCGGGCAACACTCGTTTCGACGACCATCGTAATGAGCGGGCTGGCCATCACAAAGCCGGCCGGCGTCAAATGCCGCACGCCCGCGAAAATCGCGGGCGTGCGGGGATGGATTCAGAGGCTGGCGTGGCTCACGCCTGGCCGGGCCGGCAGCTCACGGACCGACCGACGGAGGGCAACGGGCGAGGAAATCGCGAGGCCCGCGGGTCGTGTAGTAAGGATAGGCGACGGCCCCGGTCGGCGGACCGGCAGGACCGGTAGCGCCGTAGTCCGATTCGGCGAGCGCTGCCTTCTCGGCTTCGGAGAGATGGTGGCGGGCGAGGCCACCGTAGCGGCCGAGGTGACGACAGTGGCCACACTTGCCGCACTGGCCCCCTTGGCAACGGCTCTGGCAGACGCCGCCGGGGCAGACCCCTTCCTGGCACTTCGTGCCGTGGCAGATCCCGTTGCGGCAGTTGCCGGCCGGGCCACAGCTGCCGTCTTGGCACTGGCCGCCACGGCAGTTGCCGTCGCGACAGGCGCCCTGGTCATACATCTCTTCGGGATAACCTCCCTCGTAGACTGCCCCCTCGTCATAGCCTCCCTCAGAGACGGCCTCGCCCTCGTGGACGTGGCCGTTGATGTGGTCAGCCTTGTGGGCGTACGGACCGTCGAAGTTGGCCAGGAACAGCCGGTCGACGATCGAGCAGCCGCTCGTGGTGCCGAGCAATGCCACCAGCAGAGCCAGACCGAATGCGTGTTTCATATGAATGGTCCCCGCGGGGCGGCGGGTGCGGGTTCGCGGCAACGCGCCACGGGCCCCCCTGCTCCACCGCTGTCCACGGGAGGTATCGGATGTGCCGGCGGTGTCAATTGAGAAAACCCTGCCGGTGGGAGGGATGGCAGGGGGGGCAAGCTGCGGGGAGGTCAGCCGCCGGGGGCTTCCTCTGACGTTCCGTCGAGTGCCACGCAGAGGAGATTACGCGGCCCGCGGACGTAGATCGCGGTGTCGGCCACGGCCGGGTGGGCGGAGAGGGAGACGTCGCGTTCGAACAGCCGCTGCCGGGCGAGCGGCTCGAAGCGGTCGGCGTGGGCATCGAGGAGGATCAGCTCACCGACGGCCGTCAGGGCGAGGACGCGGTCGGCCGAGGCGATCAGCGACACATGCCCCTTCAGAGCGCGGTCAGCATGGGTCCAGACAAGGGCGAGGTCGCCTGCATCGAGACAATAGGCCTTCCCCCGATTGACGGCAAACAATCTGCCCGCCGTCACCACCGGCGTGTGGATGTCGGGGACGAGTTGCGGGTAGGTCGCCACGACGCCCGGCGCGCCGGCCGAATCGAAGCCGATCAGCCTCGCGCCGTTGTTCTCACTCACCACCGCCACGCGATCGCCGAGGAGGATCGGCGTGGGGACATTGAAATCCCCCGCCACGCGCGGCACGAGCCGCCACAGCCGCTCTCCCGTCGCCGGATCCCAGCCGCCGCACGACTCCTTGTCGAAGCCAACCAGCTGCCGCCGCCCCGCCACTTCGCCGACAACCAGCGACGCAAACGCCGGCGGGGCGCCGGCCGATCGCCACAGCTCCTGGCCGGTGGCAGGATCGAGGGCCACCAGCGACGCCTCGCGCGCCCCCGGATTCACGATCAGCCGGCCGTCGACGATCAACGGCGACGAACAGGCCCCCCACACGAGCTCCGCATCGGCCTGAAAATCGTGGCGGAGGTGGCGCTGCCATTCGATCCGCCCATCGGAGAGGCGGACACAGTGGAGATGGCCGAAGGCGCCGAGAAGGTAAGCGCGGCCGTCGTGGAGGAGCGGCGTGGCCCGGGGGGAGTTGCCGTAGTCGAGCTTGCCCGCCGCCGGATAGCGCACCGTCCAGACGCGCTCGCCGCTGGCCCGATCGAGCCCATGGAAGACATCCTCCTGATCGGCCGAATCGCGGTCGCCCACGACGACCCGATCCCCCGCCACGGCGACGCCGCCGAGCCCCTCGTTGAAGAGGACCTGCTTCCAGCGAACGATTTTCTTGGTGGGGAGCGTCGCCGGAAGCCAGGGGACGCTTCCTGCGCGCCCGGCCCCACGCCACTCGGCCCAGTCGGGATTGCCAGGCTGGGCCGCCGCGATGCTGCCGGCAGCCACAGGGGCTGCGCTCGCGGCGCCATCGCCCGCCGCCGGCGCCGCCGCCTGGGCATCGACAGCCACGAAGCCTCGCTTCGTCTCGATGGCGAGCCGAAGGACCGGATCGTGGCGGACCGCGAGGAGGGCTTCGACGATCGAGCCCCGGATACTTTCGTCGAGCGTGCCATCGACAAAAGCGGTGATGAACGGAACCTCGGCCGTCTCCCCCACCACCTTGAGATCCCCCTTCTTGATCGTGCCACAGCCTTCGAGGAGCGGCTGAGCGTAGCTCGAGATCACGGTAGCCACGGCCTCACCGGCCTTGCCAGCCTCGATCACCTCCTCGGCCCCGTCGCTGCAGGCTTCGGCCATCGCGGCGCCCTCAGGAACGACGATCCCCACCGTTCCCAGGAGCGTCTTCGCGGCGGCATGCTTCTCGTCGCAGGAGGCGGTCCCGAGGATCAGCCTATGGTTGGCGAGATCGGCGATCGACGCGGCCGGATCGTCGCCGCGCACGACGACAAGCCCATGCTGCGTCGTCGAGCCTTTGAGATCGGTGAGATCGGCCACCGGGAGGAGCGTCCGCTTCGTCTTCTTCCCTTCGACGGCGACCACCGACCGCTTCCCGATGACGATGTCGGCCCGGGCATTCTTTCCCTCGCCGATCGTCCCCACCACCTTGGCGAGCGACTCGCCGAAGAGCACCTGGACCGGCCGCCCGAGGGCCTTTTCCAAGTGTGCGCCGAGCTTGGTGTAATCGCGCTGCGCGTAGCCTTTCACGCACGGGCAGGAGAGGGGCGCCGCGAGCGGATCCATGACGACGAGCGTCAAAGCAGGCTCTGCCGCCGCAAGGATCCCCGACCAGGCGACGATCGCCACGGCCGAAAGCAGGAGGCCGCGACGACGACACTCAATAACGCGCATGGCGATCCTCCGGGTTGATTCGGACACCAGGCTCACAGGCCCCATCGCAGCATCGATCGCCCCGCTCAGCCGGCCTTCTCGAGGACGACGACCGTCCCCTTGTGGACGTCGAGGTAGTAAAGGCGGCCACCGTCGGCCGACATCCCGATCGAGGAGTTCTTGCAGCCGGCCTGAACGTCGGCCACGCCGACCACCTCCTTGAACTCCCCGTCGAGCGAATACCGCTTCACGAGGCCGTTGCTCTCGGAGGTGAGCAGGCAGCCGTCGCCGTCGAGGCAGGTGTTCATCGGGTTGCAGCAGCCGCCAAAGCCCTTCGTGATGTCGGCCATGCTCGTCTCGCCGAACGTGCGGATCTCATCGCCGTCGAAGTCGACCAGCCGCACGTGATGGCGGGAGTTTTCGGCGATCGCCAGCCCCCCCTCCACCGCCTGGACGTCCATCTGGCCGCAGCAGCCGGCGAGCCCCTCGACGATCCGCACCGGCTCGGCAAGGTCGCTCGTGCAGCGCCAAATCGCGAAGCCGTGGCCGACATCCTGATTGGTGACAAGGAACACCTGCTCGGCCGTGACAGCGACGCGGTGGATCTGCCGCACCCGTTCGATCGCCTCATCGACGACCTGCTCGTCGGTCATGTTTTGCCGCGACTCGACATGGGTCTTCATGCTGTCGCACGACTGCTTGTAGATCTCGACCATCTCCTTGGGCTGATAGCCGGGATCCCCTTCCTTCTTCCCCTCGAGCTCCGCGACCATCTC
>CALQRA010000268.1 GCA_943332855.1 Candidatus Kuenenia stuttgartensis | reverse complement strand
GGCACCCAAGCCCGACGATTTTTTCAACACCAAGCAGATCCGTCGGCTCATCGCGCTGATGGAGAAGCACGACCTTGCCGAGGTCGATCTCAAGAACGCCGATCAGCAAGTCCGCATCAAACGCGGTGGGGAGGTCGTGGCGGCGCCAACAGCCCCGGCCGCCCGAGCGGCTGGGCCGGCCCCAGACGCCGCGGCCCCGCCGCCGGCCGATTCCAAGATGGTGATCATCAAAAGTCCGATGGTGGGGACGTTCTACCGGGCCAGCGGTCCCGATTCCGCCTCGTTCATCAAGGTCGGCGACCGGATCGGACCGGAGAAGACGGTCTGTATCATCGAGGCGATGAAAGTCTTCAACGAGATTCCGGCCGGGGTTTCGGGGCAGGTGGTAGCGGTGCTCGTCGAGAACGGCCATCCGGTCGAGTTCGGCCAACCGCTGATCAAGGTCGATCCCGAGAAATGAGCCCGGTCCGTACGGCCGGTTCCCCCGCCTGCCGCCGGCCGGAGGGGTGTGAGCCTGCCGGTGAGTGGTCCGGTGTCCCCCGATCCGGGCGGAGCGTATGTTCAAACGGGTTCTGATTGCCAATCGCGGAGAGATCGCCCTGCGGGTGATCCGCGCCTGCCGTGAGATGGGTATCGAGACGGTCGCGATCTACAGCGAGGCCGACCGCGATGCCACCTACCTGCAACTCGCCGACGAGGCGATTTGCGTTGGCCCGGCGAAGGCCTCCGAGAGCTATCTCCGCATCGATCGGGTGATCAGCGCTGCCGAGATCGGCAACTGCCAGGCGATCCATCCCGGCTACGGATTTCTCTCCGAGAACTCCCACTTCGCGGAGGTCTGCCGGTCGTGCGACATCGGGTTCATCGGCCCGACCCCGGAGGCGATGGCAAGGCTCGGCGACAAAAACTCCGCCCGGGCGCTGGCCCGTGAGGCGGGGGTGCCGTGCGTGCCGGGGAGCGACGGGATCATCGCCAACGAGGACGATGCCGTGCGGATCGCCCGGCAGATTGGCTTTCCGGTTCTCCTCAAGGCAACGGCCGGGGGTGGCGGCAAAGGGATGCGCGTCGCGGCCGACGACCAGGCGCTCGCTCCGGCCTGGCAGCAGGCCTCCGCCGAGGCCCTAGCGGCGTTCGGTAATGCCGGCATCTATATGGAGCGCTACATCGACCGGCCGCGGCATGTCGAGGTGCAGGTCCTCGGCGACACCCACGGCACGATGCTCCACCTCTGGGAGCGCGACTGCTCGACGCAGCGGCGCCACCAGAAGCTCATCGAGGAGAGCCCTTCCCCACGGCTCGCCTCGGAGACCCGCAAGGCGATGTGTGAGGCGGCGGTGCGGCTGTGCAAGACCGCCGGCTACCACTCCGCCGGCACGGTCGAGTTTATCGTCGATCAGGAGGGCAACTTCTACTTCATCGAGGTCAACGCCCGGATCCAGGTCGAGCACCCAGTGAGCGAGTTGGTGACCGGGATCGACCTCGTCAAAGCCCAGATCCGCGTCGCCGCCGGTGAGAAACTGTGGATCGAGCAGAAGGACATCGTCCCCCGCGGCCATGCCCTCGAGTGCCGCATCAATGCCGAGGATCCGGCCGCCAACTTCCGCCCCTGCCCCGGCCGGATCGAACAGATCATCGCCCCCGGTGGCTTTGGGGTCCGGTGGGATTCGCATGCCGTGGCCGGCTACGTCGTCCCTCCCCATTACGACTCGCTCGTGGGGAAGCTCATCGTCCACCAGCCGACCCGGAAGGAAGCGATCGAGACGATGATCAGGGCGCTCAAGGAGCTGCGGGTCGCCGGGATCAAGACGACCGTGCCGCTCCACCTCGACATCCTCGCTTTGCAAGAATTCCACCGCGCCGAGATCGACACGAAGTTCGTCGAGCGGTGGCTGGCGGGGTGATTCAGGCGGCAGGCGGTCGAGGCCGTCCTCGTCGCTCGAGCCATCACCAGTCCGTGCCGGCCCGGCCCTCCTCTGCCCTGCTGATCCTCGCTTCGCCCCGCCTCCCCTCGCTTCGCCCCGCCTCCCCTCGCCTCCCCCCTGCCCCGGAGCTCTCCATGAGCGAATCGCTCTCCCGCCCGCCGAAGGCCTCCCACCATTTCCGCCGGGTCGCGATCCTCTTTGCCGGCGGGCCGGCGCCCGGCGCCAATGCCGTCATCTCCACCGCCGCGATCTCGTTTCTGCGCAATGACGTCGAGGTGATCGGCATGAAGCACGGCTACTCGTCGCTGGCCGACTTCTCCTCCGATACTCCGCTCGTCGAGGGGAAGGATTACGTCCGCATCACGCCGCAGTTCATCAAGCGCAGCCGGTCGAGCCAGGGGATCCTCCTCGGCACCGCGCGCACCAATCCGGGCCGTGCGGTGTCGTCGCCGGCCCATCTCGACGATCCGGCGCGCGTCAAGCCGCTCTCAAATGTCGATGCCGGTCTGCGGTCGCTCGGGGTCGAGGCGCTGATCTCGATCGGTGGTGACGACACGCTCAAGACCGCCAACAAGTTCAAGCTCTACCAGGATCGGCTCCCCGCCGGCACCAAGAAGATCCCGGTCGTCCATCTCCCCAAGACGATCGACAACGACTACATGGGGATCGACTTCACGTTCGGCTATTTCACTGCCGTCGACACCCTCGCCGCCGAGATCCGCAACCTCCTCTACGACGCCGAGGCGGGGCGGGCCTACTACCTCTGCGAGACGATGGGCCGCAGCGCCGGCTGGCTCTCCTACGGCGCGGCGATCTCCGGTGAGGCGAGCCTCGTGATCAGCGTCGAGGACATCCATGGGAGGTTCCGTGGCGAGGAGACGGTCACCGCTGCCGACGGCACGACGAGCATCAAGGCGGTGATGAACGTGGCGGAGGTGGTGGGCCGGATCGTGAAGACGATGCGCGTCCGCGAGGAGCAGGAGGGGAAGCCCTACGGCGTGATTGTGCTTGCCGAGGGGCTCGCCGAGTATCTCCCCCAGAGCCAGCTGGCGGGGATTCCCCGAGACGACCATGGCCACATCTCGATCACCCACGTTCAGCTGGGGCGGATGTTCTCGAAGCTCGTCGCCGACGAATACAAGAAGCAGACCGGCAAGTCGCGGAAGGTGGTCGGGCTGCAGCTCGGCTACGAGGCCCGCTGCGCCGCCCCGCACGCCTTCGACATCATGCTCGGGAGCCAGCTCGGCGTCGGTGCCTACCGGGCCCTCGCCGAGCGCGGGCTCAATGGGGTGATGGTGAGCGTGTCGGGGCAGCTCGACCTCAACTACGTCCCCTTCGAGGAGCTCGTCGACCCGAACACGCTCGTGACGGTCGTCCGCTACGTCGAACGCAACAGCGACTTCCATCGCCTCGCCCGGTTCCTCGAGACGTTCGTCAACGATTGACCAGGGAGAATACCGGGCGAAAGCCCCCTCTCAGACCGTCAGCGAGCCTTTCGTGCTCGGGATCCCCGGCTGCCGGGGATCGTTCTCGACTGCCATCCGGATCGCCCGGGCGGCGGCCTTGAAAACCGCCTCGGCGATGTGGTGGGCGTTGTGGCCGTGGTGGAGGACGGCATGGACGTTGGCTCCGGCCGCAGACGCGAAGCCCTCCCAGAACACCTCGACGAGTTGGGTGTCGAAGGCGCCGATCGTCGGCACCGGAAAGGGGACGTGAAACACCGTCGCCGCCCGGCCGCCGAGATCGACGGCGACCGTGGCGAGGGTTTCGTCCATCGGCAGTGTGAAGTGGCCGTAGCGGCGGATCCCGCGGCGTTCGCCGAGCGCCTCACGCACCGCCTGGCCGAGGGCCCGCCCCACGTCTTCGACGGTGTGGTGGCCGTCGACATGGAGATCCCCCGCGCAGCGGATCGTGAGGTCGAGTAGCGAGTGCCCGGCGAGGAGCGTGAGCATGTGGTCGAAGAACCCCAGGCCGGTAGCGATGTCGGCCTTGCCCGTGCCGTCGAGGGCAACCGTGAGGACGATCGAAGTTTCGCTGGTCTTGCGGGTGACGGTGGCGGTGCGGTGCATGGCGGAAGCGTGGTCGTGAAGGGGAATGGCCGGGCGGGGAACGGGGATGATCAGGATTGGGCGAGGATCCCAGCGAGGGCGGTGAGGAAGGCGTCGATCTCGGCGTCGGTGCCGACGGTGATCCGCAGGCCATCCCCCCAGCCAGCGTAATGCATGAACCGAACGAGGATCCGCTTGGCCTTGAGCGCCTCGTAGATCGGGCGGTGCGGTCGCGTCGGGTGGGTGCACCAGACGAAGTTCGTCTGGCTCTCCTGGACCTGGAAGCCGAGGTCGGTAAGCGCCCGGGTGAGCCGGGCCCGGGTGGCGAGGATCGTGGCCCGGTTGGTGCGGAGCCAGTCTCGGTCGCCGATGGCCGCGGTGGCCGCTGCGATCGAGAGCGCATCGCAGTTGTAGGAATCCTTGACCTTCTCGAGCTGGCGGATGACGGCAGGCTGGGCCACCGCGAACCCGAATCGCAGCCCGGCCAGCGCGTACGACTTGCTGAAGCTGCGGGTCACGATCACCCGGTCGCTGCCGCGGACGAGGTCGAGGCAGTTGGCCGCGGCGAAGTCGCCGTAGGCCTCGTCGACGACGAGCGCACAGGGGAGGCGGGCGGCGAGCGCTGCGACCGCGTCGGGGGGAATGAGCGTGCCGGAGGGGCTGTTGGGATTGGCGATGATCGCCAGACGGACCGGCTCCCCGGCGGCGGTGGCGGGGGAGCAGAACGCCGCCCCGAGCGACCAGTCTCGCTCGTACGCCACCTCCTCGCAGGCGACCCCTTGGATGCCGGCGAGCGTCCGGTAGAGGATGTAGCTCGGGGTCGGCACCCGCAGGGCTTCGCCCGTCCCGACGAAAGTGCGGACGAGGATCGTGAGGAGATCGTCGCTGCCGTTGCCGCACAGGATCCAGTCGGGGTCGACGCCGAGGATCTCGGCCGCCTTCTCGCGAAACCGGGTGGCCACTGGGTCGGGATACTTGGCGAGGGTCCTCCCGGCGAGGAGCGCCGTCACCGCGCCAGCCACCTCTGGCGAAGGAGCGTAGGGGTTTTCATTGGTGTTGAGCTTGATCCACTCTCCCCCCTGCGGCTGCTCCCCCGGCACGTAGCCGGCGAGGGCGGCGATCCCGGGTCGGACAAGGGCTGCAGCGCGGTCGGGGGCGGCGGATGGGTGTGACGGTGTCATGGAAGAAGTCTACCTCACCCCACGGGGCGCCCTCACCGGTGACCCGCCCCGCACAATCGCCACGATCGGTACCGCCGGTGCCCCCGCCAAGAGCCTCCGGATCCTCCGCCGTCCGGTGGGGGATACGGCTTGGAAAAAGGGGTCGATGACCGCTCCCCGGGAGGGCAGGTCGACAGCCAGGCGGCCGGCGCCATACTGGCGGCGAAGAGGGGCCTGTTGGTGGCCCTGAACGGCCTTGAAGGAGGGATCGATGGGTGTCGTGTGGATCGTGCTGGCCGCTGGGGCCGGGGCCTGCTTCGCGGTGCAGGCCTCGGCGAATGCATCGCTGCGGGCCCATCTCCACAGTCCGCTGTGGGCGGCCTTCTTCTCAATCTGCGGGACAATCCTCACTGCCGCGACCGTGATGCTCATCCTCCGCCCGACGGCCCCGGAGGCAGCGGCGGCCCGGGGGGCGCCGTGGTGGAACTGGATCGGCGGGCCGATGGGAGCGCTCATCGTCCTCTCCGGAGCCGCACTGGCG
>CALQRA010000267.1 GCA_943332855.1 Candidatus Kuenenia stuttgartensis | reverse complement strand
GCGGTAATTGCCCTCGACGGAGCGGTTGGGATCGAGGATGTGGATGAGGAGCTCCTGCGGCGGATGAACCGCCATCCCGGTCAGCTCCGGCCCCACCTTTCCCCCTTCGCCGGAATGGGTGTGGCACTTGCCGCACTGCTCCTTGAAGAGCGCCTTGCCGCGCGGCACGTCACCACCGGCGAGGACGACCGGGAGGACTTCGTCGATCACCTTCTGCCGGTCGGCGCTCGGCAGGCCGCCCCCCTTGGCGATCACCTTCCTGGCGCGCTCGCGGACCGCGCGGTCGGGATGCTCGGTGAGCTTTCCCCGTTCCACCAGCGGCACATCAGTGACGGCGACCGAACCGGCCTCGAGCCGGTCGACGAGCTGGGCGGCCCAGTCCCTGTTGGCAAGCACCGCGCGGAGGGCGGCATCACGGACGGCCGGCGTGAGCGTGGCGAGCTTGTCGAGGATCAGCCCGGCGGCTTCAGGCGCCGTCGAACGGCCGATCGCCGTGACAATCCCCGTAGAAAGCTGCGGGCTCGAGCGGCCGCCAACCCGCTCGAGCAGCTCACCGACCAGCTCCGCATCGGCCGGGCGAAGCGCCACGAGCCGTTCGGCGGCCTCGATCCTTTGCAGATCCTCAGCCTCGGCCCGATCGAGATCGGCCAGGAGCGCCTCGCTGATCTTGCCGACATGGCCGTCGAGGGCCCGGCTGCCCGTGTGCTGGACAAGCGTCACCAACTGCCCCTGCGACGAGGCGGGAAGCCGGTCGACCAGCGCCACGATCGCTTCCTCCGTCGCCGCGTCGAAGGCGGCGGCCTTCCCCTTCGGCCATCCGCGCGCGAGCCCTTCGAGCGCCGCCGCGGCCGTGGCGGCATCGGCCTTGGCAAGCTTCACGAGCGTCCGGCCGACAGCCTCGGCATCCCCCTCCCGGGCCACATGCTCGGCGACGCGGCCGACGAGCGCGAGCAGCTGCGGCGACGGCGGAGTGACCTCGGCCACAAGCAGCGCCGGCAGCAGCGCCGCCGGAGTGAGCCTGGCCGCCTTCGCCGGCTCGCGGTCGAGCAGCGCCGGGAGAACCCCGGCAGCTTGGACCGCCGCGGCGCTCGTGGCAGCATCGGCAAGGATCGGGTCGGACAGCGTGCGCGGATCCTGAAGCGCGCGAACGACAAGCTCAGCGGCGAGGTCGAGCGGCGGGCACTCGGAGAGCGCCTCGAGAACGGCTAGGCGGACGATCGGCGAGGGGTCGTCGAGGAGCTTGGCCCGGTCGATGGCGGCGACCGTCGCCGCGTCGCGCGGCAGAACCTTGATCGCGTTCATGCGGACGCCGGCCGACGGGTGCTTGAGGGCGCCGCGGACGGCGTCGAGGAGGGCGATATCGGCGTCCTCCGCGATCAGCCCCATTTGGAAGAGCGTCCAGAGCGCATGGATCGCGCCGGGATCGAGGCCTATGGAATCGACCGTGCGGTTTTTCACGAGGCCCACAAGCGCCGCGACGACGTCGAGGTCGGGCCCCAAAGTCCGCGACGCCCGATCGACGAGCGTCCGCTGGGCACGCATCCGCCAGAAGAGGTTGTCGTCGGCGAGCATCGCCACGAGCTCGCTCGACGTGGCGGCAGTGAGGTCGCGCGTCGGGGCCGCGGCGGGGGTGGCCGCAGCGCTTTCGTGGACGACCCGGAGGATCCGGCCGTGGCTCTTGTCGCGCAAGGGGGTTTCGTAGGCGTTCCCCTTGCCGTTCTCGAAGCCGGCCGGCGTGGGATTGTGCTGGACGATGTAGTTGTACCAATCGACCACCCACACCTGGCCGTCCGGGCCCACCTCGGCGGCGATCGGCGCCGTCCATTCGTCGTCGCTGGCGAGGAGATCCCAGGCCATCCGGCTCGAGAAGCCGGCGCCGCGGGGCGTGAGCTCGAAGGTGGAGACGATGTGGCCGGTCGGCTCACAGACGAAGGCGGTGCGATTCCAGTATTCGCGCGGATAGGCGCGGGCGGTGTAGAGCCGGTGGCCGGCGGCGGCGGTGAACTTGCCGAAATGATCGACCTGCCGGACCGGAGCATCGCTGCCGTCGAGCCGCTTGGCGATCTCCATCGACGGACTGCCGGCGATCCCGCCGAGGGTCGTGGCGCTCCAGCCGCGGACGCGCTCGTAGACCCGATTGGCCAGCGGCATGTGTTCGCTGGGATTGCCGTTGGCGGTCGAGCCGAAGACGAGGCCCTCTTCGGAGAAACCAAAGCCCCAGGAGTTGTTGTTCGTGCTGCGGAGGAACTCGAGCTTCGAGCCGTCGGGAAGGAAGCGGAAGAAGCCGGCCCCGAAGCGCACCGGCTCACCACCGACCTCGCCATTGAAGCCGGAATAGCCGACCATCCCGTACACCCAGCCGTCGAAACCCCAGGCGAGATTGCTGGGGCCAGAGTGGGTGTCGCTGGTGCCCCAGCCGGAGAAGAGGACCTCGCGCTGCTCACACACCCCGTCGCCGTCGGCGTCGGAAAGAAAGAGCATCGCGGGGGCCTGGGCGACGATCCAGCCGTTGCCGTGATGGAGGAGGCTCGTGGGAATGGAGAGCCCCTCGGCGACGATGGTGCGCGTGTCGTAAACGCCATCGGTGTCGGTATCGTCCAGGCGGACGATCCGGTCGTGCCCCTCGCCGTCTCCGGGGAGGACGATCTCGTTGGGGTAGTCGACGCTCTCGGCGATGAACAGCCGGCCTTGGGCGTCAAAGGCCATCGCCAGCGGCTTGGCTTCGATCACCGGCTCGGCGGCGGCAAGCGCGACCTGAAAACCCTCTGGCACGAGGGCATGTTTCCGCGACTCTTCGGGCGAGAGGGGCGCTTGCATCTCGGCGATCGGCTCGAGCTGCACCCCCCACTGCTTGCCACCGGGGTCGTAGGCGGGGACCTTCGCCGGGACAAACTCAAACGCCGCCAGGCCCGCGGGGAGGACGTTCATCGTCGGGTGATCGACATACGGGCCGGCTGCGGCCGGGTCGCGGCCTGCCGCCCAGCGGATGCCGCGCTCGACGAGATTCTGAAAGCCGGGATGGCCCCAGGTGCGCTGGTCGTGCCCCCAGGCGGTGTAGAAGACGCGCCCCTTCCCTTCGCTGCGGACCCAGGTCCACGGCTCGTGGAGATCCCCCTCGACGCGCTCCTCGAGAACCGTCCGGCCGCGCGGGTTGTGGCGGGTGTGGACGTAGGTCTCGTCCCAGCTTTGAAAGCCCTGGAAATCGTTCATGATCGGATGCTCGGGAGCGAGAATCGTCGTCCGAAACTCGCCGCCGTCGTGGCGCTGGAACTGGGCGCCGACCATGTCGACCCAGACGGGAGAATTGCGAAAACAAAAACTCGCGCAGTGGAGCGGCACGAGGCCGTGCCCAGAGCGGACAAAGTCGACGAGCGCGGCTTCGCGATCGGCAGGGAGCTCATCGATGTTGGCGTAGACAGCCAGTGCGTCGTACTTCGAGAGCGTCTGCGGGTTCAAATCCTCGAGCCGCTCGGTGTAGACAAGCTCGATGCCGCGGTCGGCAAGGACCGGCTGGAGCTGCGCGAAGCGGTCGGCGGGGCGATGGTGCCCCTGGTCGCCGAGGAACAGGACGCGGAGCGGTTTTTCAGCGGCGGCCACAGGCTGGGGCCCCGCGAGCCCCCCGCAGGCGACGAGCCCCACGAGCCATACCCCGATCACGCGAACGGAAATCTGCCGCAGACGCCACATACTTTAAGCCTCCTCGGCGCCCCGTCGACCGACAGGGCGGACCGCCCATCATACCCGACCTGTCGGGGCCTCCCGCCGCCGAAATCGGCCGGGAATCCCCTTGAAACTCTCCCGCTGGGAGAGGGATAACAAACCACTAGCTTCTGCCGCAGAGCCGAGGATGTTCCCCATGGATGCCGCCGCCAGCCGGACACTCGCCGACCTCGTCCTCGCCGTCCATGTCGGCTTCGCGGCGTTTGTCGTCTTGGGGCTCGTGGCGGTGCTCGTCGGCGGGGGGTGCCGGTGGCGGTGGGTTCGCAATCCCTGGCTGCGGGCGATCCACCTCGCCGCGATCCTCCTGGTGGTTGCGGAGGCCTGGGGGGGAATTGCCTGCCCGCTGACGACGCTCGAAACGGCGCTTCGCGACCGCGCCGGTGACGCCACCTACGACGGCACCTTCATGGCCCACTGGCTGCGGCAGATCCTCTTCCACGACCTCCCCCCGGCGGTCTTCGTGGCGGCCTACTCCCTGTTTGCAACGGCCGTCGCAGCGAGCTGGTGGCTTGTTCGTCCACGGGCATTCCGGACAGCGCCGTGAGGCCTCGACCGACTCTTCGGATGCTCCGCGCGACCCTGTTTTTTGCCAGTTCCTCACTTGGGGCAACGCGGTTCGTCCGCCTACACTCGCCTGTGGGGGACAATCTCAAAGAGGACGGATCAACCATGTCGTTGCGGATCCACCGATGAGCGTCGCCGATGAACTCCTCAAGCTCCAGAGGTTGCACCAGTCCGGGGCGATCGACGCCGACGAGTTCGCCGAGGCCAAGGCCAGGCTGTTGAGCAGTCCGCCCCCCCTCAAGAATGCCCTCAGCAGTTCACCACTGAGCGACACCGATGACGAAACCTGGGCCCTGCTGCTGCACTTGTCCCAGTTCGCCGGATACGCCGTGCCGATGGCCGGTCTGATCGTGCCGATTCTGATTTGGCAACTCAAGAAGGCCGACGTGCCGACGATCGATGCTCATGGGAAAGTCGTGGCGAACTGGATCATCAGCGAGTTCATCTACCTTATCGTCTGCTTTCTGCTGGTGTTCGTCTTCGTCGGGATCCCCTTGCTGTTTGTGCTCGGCATTCTCGGGCTCGTGTTCCCGGTCATCGGCGCGATCAAGGCGAAGAACGGCGAGGTGTGGCGGTACCCGTTGTCGATACCGTTCTTCACCTGAGCCCGCGACGAGCCGCCAGGCGCGGCCCTCCATGACCGATCGGTCAACGATGCCGATGATTCCAACGTCGACGCGATCGAAGGTGTGATGCCGCCCGAATCAAACCCTTACCGCGCTCCCCGCTCGGTCGATACTCCGACCGAGCCCGCTCCGAGGCAACGATTGTCCCTTGGACGGCTGCTGGTTGGTCTCCTTCTCTTCAGCATCGTTTCACTGGGTTGTTGGATCACGCTGATCCTGTACTTCTTTTTTGATTCGTCTGATTATTGGCCCGGCTTTGCCTGTGCGGTTCCTGCCGGCGCCGCCGGTGCAATCATCTTTCGCGCGGTGCTCGGCGGGCGGACGCTGGGACGCCCGAGACCGGCAGAGGTTCCGGAACGCTCCGAGTCTGACGCCCCCGCTCTTCCCGGAAACGACACGGCCCGCCCGGCACAAGCGCCGGACGGGCCGTGAGGGGTTTGACTCAGGGATTGGGATTCAAGAGCTCATCGACCATTCGGGGAGCTTCTTGATCACGCCTCCCTCGAGGGCCGACTCGTGCGCAAGTAACCCCGTGCAGGTCCAGTTGGCACTCTGCCGGGCGTTGGGATAGGGATCGCGCCCCTCGACGAGCGCCGAGGCGAACTCGTGGACAAGATGCGGATGGCTGCCGCCGTGGCCCCCCCCTTGCGTGAAGGAGAGGTGCTGGTGATCGTCGGCGTCGTACACGCCCCCGGTGGTGAACCGCTGGATCGACTCCGGGAGGAGGTGGGCAAAGTCGGGCACGCCGACGCGCTTCGGGATCTC
>CALQRA010000266.1 GCA_943332855.1 Candidatus Kuenenia stuttgartensis | reverse complement strand
CGTCGTCGAGGGTTTCAATGGCAAAGCGAAACTGACCACCAGAAAAGCGTATGGCTTCAGAACCGCTCAAGGCATCGAATTCGCCCTGTTTCACGCAATGGGACGCTTACCAGAGCCGGAAGTCACCCACAGATTCTGCTGAGGAGGCTGAAAAGAATACCATGCCTATGCCGAGTGACCAGCAGGTGGGTAGCCTGGGTGGCACGTCCCCTGGCACCGTCCTCGCTGATGACCCTTAAGCCTCTGCCACGGTCAAAAGCACTCTCTGCCGACTTCACTCTAATGATCTGAATAGCTATGCCATTGTTTATCTGCACGACCTGTGGGACCCAATACGCCGAACGTGATCACACACCTGTCGCCTGTTGTATCTGCGAGGAAGAACGTCAGTACGTCAGGAAAACCGGCCAGCAGTGGACGACGCTGGAAAAACTGCGAATTAACCATCGGAACTCCCTGAAAGCCAAAGAGCCTGGGCTGATCGGGATTGGTATCGATCCCCAGTTCGCTATCGGTCAGCGAGCCTTGTTCCTTCGGACCCCGAGAGGCAATGTGTTGTGGGACTGCCTATCTTTGCTCGATGAAGCCGTGGTGGAGGCAATCAATGCGATGGGTGGGCTGTCAGCCATCGCCATATCCCATCCCCACTACTACTCAAGCATGGTCGAGTGGAGCCGGGCTTTTGGCGGCGTCCCCATCTATCTTCATGCCGATGATCGGGAATGGGTGATGCGACCCGATGATTCCTTCGTGTTTTGGGATGGGGACATCAGAGAACTGCTTGACGGGGTGACGTTGATCCGTTGCGGCGGGCATTTCGATGGTGGCACAGTGCTGCACTGGGCGGGCGGGGCCGGTGGGAAAGGGGCGTTGTTTACGGGCGATATTCTTCAGGTGGTAGCCGACCGGAAACACGTCAGCTTCATGTACAGTTATCCCAATTTCATTCCTCTTTCGGCTTCGGCGATTGAGAAGATCGTCAAAGCCGTGGAACCGCTTGGATACGACCGGCTGTACGGGGCTTTCTGGGATTTGGTGATCGAAACGGACGGTAAGGCGGCAGTCCAACGATCGGCGGAGCGGTATCTGCGGGCGATAGGGGCATCCCCATGAACTTCTTCCGTTACCGCCGGCCATCTTGGAAAACCGTTCTTGGAATCACTGCCGCCAAAAAGCGGATCAAAAAAGACTTGGGGATCACGGGATTCTTGAAGCCATTTCGTTGGTGGGGCAATGAAAAGAGAAAGTTCAAACGGGCGATTGGTTATGAATCCGACACCGCTCGCCTGATTCGGAACGGATTGCCGAGACCTGCGGGATGCCTGGTCATCCTTGTTAGCGGCGTGGTGCTGATCGGGTTGAGCGTGGCATGGGTATTGGCGTAACGACAATGCAAATCCTGCCGGGAATGTCGCTGTGTGTCACCTGCGTGCACAAACGAGAGGTACGGACCGAGAGGTCTCGGTTTCTGCTGTGCGAGTTGTAGGCCAGCAAACACAACTTCCCCAACTACCCCTCACAGCCTCTTGGAAGATGGGGTGGGTTCGTTCAGAAGGGCGAGCCGGAGGACCGCACCGGCGGGAATGCGATCATGACGTGAGGTCGTTGTGCTGAAGAGGGAGAATTATCGTGGATGCTGACCAGATCAAGGCCATTGAGCCATTACTCGACGAGATCGCCGAGCTTGCTGATAAACATCTCGGCTCTGTAGAACTCCGTCGATTGATCGGCGAATGTGCCAATCTTATGGGTGAAGGGCTCAGTGCCAACATCAACATTACCATTGATGTGTACGACGAACAACGGGAATGCTCATTACCGTTGCTCACCACTGGTCTCTCCGCATTTCCGGGGAAAGAGCCGTTTCGAACCTGGGGTGATTCCTCATTGCAGCGATATGTCGTCAGTCGTGGAATTGTGTGCCTGCCGCATGACCGTTGCCCAGAGTGTTGGCATGTCTGGGATTTCAAGCTTTCGAACGGCACCTGCTCACATTGTGGCCTGACGATGGGCGACCAATGCAAGCTGCTGATTGACAGCGATGAATGTCCTTGGTGCAACGAAGGTGAAGTGACGAGTGCCGAGCCACGTTGCAATAAATGCGGTTATGAAGTCGATCGCAATAAGGCTGTCTGGGGATAAACGAAAAGGGCAAGACCATGCCGAAAGACAAACCATCTCCGGAAGAAGCCAAGCATCAAGCCGTGAAGGAAATCGCCGGTCTTGTGGATGCTTTTTGCAAGCAGCATTTGAACGATGAGTACGCCGATCTCTGCCGAAAGCTTACGGCGAAGCTGGGCCACAAGCGTCCGTCACCATTAGTTAGCGGTCTGCCGAATACCTGGGCCTCTGGCATAGTCCGTGCGATTGGCTGGGGTAACTTCCTTGATGAGGATGAGGGATGATCACGTCGCCGATCCCCATGCCCAAGAAAAAAGACTCCAAAAAGTAGCCCTCGGCGAGGGCCAAGAAGCCTGCCAGGGAACGGCAAGCACGGCCAGCCCGTCGATCCAGGCCGGATCATGGTCCGAGCGCGGGTTTGCGGGCACCTTGAGGCTCTGAAGGCCCGGTTCCCTGACCTGCTGGGGGGCTGCGAGATCCTCGATTCCGGCGGGACCGATTACGCCTACCGGCTGTTCGTCGCCAAGCCCGCCTGGATGCAGGTGGTGGCTGAACTGGCCGAGGAGACCGACTACGACAACTTCAAGTCGGAGGTCGCCCGCCACCAAGGGAAGGCAGGGGCCGCCTATGAGCACGCCCTGCATGATGTCTGGTCGGTGATGAACCGATTGCGGAAGTAGAGCCGAGATGGCGGCATCGGAAATCGCCCTGCTAGTCCGTAGCGATCCTTATCCGCTACAGGATCTTCGCCGAACGTCTGGAGGCTATAAAGGCTGGCAAGGGTGGTTTTAATGGACGCCTATGAACGCCGCACCCGCGTCGCCACGATCTTCCCAAACGAGTCCTCGCTCCTCCGCCTCGCCTCCGCCGTTCTCTCCGAGATCAGCGACGACTTGGAAACCGAACCCGCCTACCTGAACATGGAAGCCAGATGAATCGCCACTGAAAAATGCGATTTACAGAAAGGGTGTGGCTTTATCGTCATCCCCGCGACACTACGTACGGGCTAGACTTTGGCAAGAGGTCGTCAAACTCTCCTTTTGAGAATGCCGTTATTGCTAGTTGCGATTCGTCGTCGTCGTGAATGCCAGTAACAGCGATTCCGAGGCCATTACGCTTTGCTACGGACGTTTTCTTCAATCGGTATCAAGTCCAATCCCTTTAGCTTCGCATCACAAATCGCCTTTGCCGCCGCCTTTCCGCAAATCAATAGCGGGTGTTTCTCATCGCCGCTGCCAAACTCCAGATCGGTACGAACAAACTCCCGCTCGTCCACTTCGCTTCCGGCCTTTAGAAAGACCGGCGTGGCACCAACAACAGATTCATAGCGTCCACAGTGTTGGCAGGGCTTGATGAAACGAGTCTTTCGCCGTTCAGCGTCGAATTCAATCGCCCTCGTAGCATGAATGGCGAAAAACTGAGTGTCATCAGGAAGTCGCCGAAACTCCAGTCCCGATAGATTGTTCGCCGTGTACACCGACCTGAACAATTCAGAGGATATCAGAATGCCGTCATAAGTTATGGAAAGGTCGTATTTGCGTTTCTTGATAATGACACCTAAAAGTGGTTCATCCCATTTTGATGTAAGATCACCACACCTGTCGCAACGATGAATTCCTTCATGGCTAGTCCCAGACATGTCGGGAACTAGCTCTTGATTGACCCGTTGATTCTCAGTTAACACCGGATGCTCACGGAAGGCATAAGTGTCGTTGTGCTGAAACGATGCTCGAAAAACACTCATAGCAATCCCCTTATTCCAAATGCGGGTGCTGTTTGAAGAAGTCACGAGCGGCATCAGGATACGTGGCTCTAAACTTCTTGTAAAATTCCGTTATCGCATCTAACCGCTCTTGTTGAGTAAAGTTTTGTTGAATGTCGGCCGCTGAGTTCCCACGTTGAGGCCGCATATGATTGCCTGCTGCATCGGTCTTTCCATGCAGGAAGTCATTCAAGTCTTTGTGCAGAGCTTGGTGGTCGGGAACGGGGATATCAGTGAGGGGCTGCTTTGGATCTCCTCCCATAAACTTTGGGTCCGAGTGGTGGCCATGAGTTTTCCCCTTTGGAGCAAGCTGCCCTGCGGCGTCATCAGCGTCGCCCGCGAAACGCCCAGCCCCGTCTACTGAATCTGCATTTTTACCGGCGGCTTTTCCGGCGTCGCCCATGAACTCTATCGCATCGTCAATTTTGTCCGTGAGCGGCCTAAGTCCCTTTCGGGCAACACCAGCCGGTACGAAAGGAATCAATGTTCCGAGTGCTGTCGCCCCCCTCTGTCCAGGAGTAAGTTTTTCACCGTTCGGCCCGACACCAGAGATCAACTCGGCGCCATCAGAGATCTCTCCAGCGATCGGCGCGACCGAGAACAACCCCCTAAAACCAGCCCACACTCGGCCGGATAAATCCGGTTCACCGAAGGTACCGCCGCCGAAATTCCTGTCGAGCCAGTCGCCTGCGGTTGTGCCTACTCCCCTCTGCGTCCGCCCTGTGTTCGCCGTCTGGACAACCTGCGCCCCCCCGTCATCAATGGGTTCGTCGCCGAGGAACCACCCCCGAATTCCCCACCAAGATCTTGCCCGCGATTTGTCGTCGCTCTGGCTCGTATCCCCCTCGTCCGTTCCCTGATTCCCGGTATCTGCCGTCTGGACGAACTGAACGCGCTCGTCATCGCCTGTCCACACGCCCGAGTGAAAGACGGGGGGGCCGTCGCTCTCGGGGTTGTAGACCAATGGCGTGCTCCGGCCGCCGCCCGAGCCGCCGGTGTACTGAACCGAAACGGCCGGGTCGTCGGCGAGAGAGCCTTCATCAGAGCCGCACGACGAGGAACCGGCCCCAGCACCTGACCAATACAAACGCCAGAGATCGGCGTTCGACAGGGTGCCAACGGTGCCATTGCCCTGTCTGCCAACGTTTGAGCCTTCCTGATACTGCGACAAAAGTGTCAAGAGGTTCGACGAAGAACCACCACTGGCCCCAGAGGAAGAGGAACCAGCCCCGAATCCAGCGCTGTAGGAGAGCCACAGATCGCTTCCGCTGAGTGTGCCGCTGCTATTCGTACCGTTGCCCTGCCCGCCAGCGTTTGAGCCCCCGGTGTACTGCGAAGAAAGTACGGGACTGTTTGGATCAGAGGTGCTTCCAGTACCAGAATGAGACGAGCCTGCTCCCGAGCCAGAGTTGCTCGGGAGCGCCAAGCCACCCGAGCTGGAACTACCGCTGCCGGTGGAAGACGAGCCTGTCCCCGAGCCAGAGTTGCTGGGGAGCGCTAAGCCGCCCGAGCTGGAACTACCGCTCCCCGTGGAAGATGAGCCTGTACCTGAGCCGGAGTTGCTCGGGAGCGCCAAGCCACCCGAGCTGGAACTACCGCTGCCGGTGCAAGACGAGCCTGTACCTGAGCCGGAGTTGCTCGGGAGCGCCAGACCACCTGAGTTGGAAGTGCCGCTGCCTGTGGAAGACGAGCCTGTCCCAGGGTTCTTCGGGGATTTCCGTGGCTTGAACCGGTCGATTCAAGGGGCGGCGACGATTGGGTAGAGTGCCGAGATGGAAACACTCTCATCGCATTACGCCCGTTTGCTCGGCCTCGAT
>CALQRA010000265.1 GCA_943332855.1 Candidatus Kuenenia stuttgartensis | reverse complement strand
GGCCCCGCCCGCCAGGGAATGACCGTCGCCCCATGGTCTCGCAGTTCTTCATCGACCGGCCCGTCTTCGCCACCGTCCTCTCGGTGGTGATCCTCCTCGTCGGCGGCGTGGCGCTGGTCGGCATGCCGGTGGGGCAGTATCCGGATGTCACCCCTCCGACGATCGCCGTCACCGCCTCCTATCCCGGCGCCGGGGCGGAGGTCGTCGCCGAGACAGTCACCACGCCGATTGAGCAGGAGATCAACGGCGTCGAGGGGATGCTCTACCTCTCGTCGAAGAGCACCGGCGACGGCCAGTCGGCGATTGACGTCACCTTCAAGCTCGGCACCGACATCGACCAAGCGCAAGTGCTGACGCAGAACCGGGTGGCGGTGGCGCTGGCAAAGCTCCCTGAGGAGGCCCGCCGGCAGGGGGTTTCGACGCGGAAGAAGTCGCCGAGCATCCTCCTCTGCGTCAATCTCTTCTCCCCGGGGGAGCGACTCGATCAGCTCTTCATCTCCAACTACGCGCTGTTGCAGGTGAAGGATGCGCTCGCCCGGATCGAGGGGGTGGGGGACGTGCAATTTCTCGGGGCCCGCGACTACGCCCTGCGGGTATGGCTCGATCCCGGCAAGCTCGCCAGCCGCGGCCTCACGGCCACCGATGTCGTTCGCGCCCTGCGCGAGCAGAATGTTCAGGTGGCCGCTGGGCGGATCGGCCAGTCACCGGCCACCCTCGGCCTCGACTTCCAGGTGCCAGTGACCGCGGCCGGGAGGCTCCTCGATCCGGCGGCCTTCGAGAACGTGATCGTGAAGGCCTCGGGCCCGCTCCCGCCGGGCGCCCCGGCTGTCGCTGCCGGTCGCGTCGGCCCGGGGCATGATCTGGCCACCACGGGCCAATCGATCGTCCGCCTCGGCGACGTCGGCCGAGCCGAGTTGGGGGCCCGCAGTTACGACGTCGGCAGCCGGCTCGATGGCCAGGAGGGGGTCACCGTCGCTCTCTTCCAGCAGCCCGGATCGAATGCCCTGGCCACCGCCGAGCGGATCCGGCACGAGATGGCCTTGCTTGAGCGTGGCTTTCCAGAGGGGCTCGAGTATGCGATTCACTACGACACGACGGTGTTCGTCGAGGAGAGCATCCGCGAGGTCTGGAAGACGCTCTTCGAGGCGGTGGTGCTCGTGTTCATTGTCGTCCTCGTCTTCCTCCAGGATTGGCGGGCGACGATCATTCCGATGATCGCCGTGCCGGTGTCGCTGGTGGGGACGTTTGCCGCGATGCGGCTGTTCGGATTCTCCCTCAACAATCTTTCGCTGTTCGGCCTCGTGCTCGCCATCGGGATCGTCGTCGATGACGCGATCGTCGTCGTCGAGAATGTCGAGCGCTGGCTGTCGGAGGGATTGCCTGCGCGCGAGGCGGCCCGGCGGGCGATGGCGGAGGTGGCGGGGCCTGTGATCGCGATCGCGCTGGTGCTCTGTTCGGTGTTCGTGCCGACGGCCTTCATCACCGGCATCAGCGGCGAGTTTTACCGGCAGTTCGCCCTCACAATCGCGGCGAGCACCGTGATCTCGGCCTTCAATTCCCTCACCCTCTCCCCGGCCCTCTGCGTCCTCCTTTTTCAGGCGCATCACCCCGGCAACGCCGCCGCCCCATCCGCCGGCCCGGAACCCGGCAGCCCCGCCACGGGCGGCGCGGGAGCGTCAACGGCGCGGCGCGATCCGCTCCCCCCGGCGGGCATCGCCCTGTTGGCCGGGCTCCTGGCCGTCTGGTTCCTCGAGGCCCGGGGGCTCGTGGCGGCCGGGTTGGCGACGGCGCCGCTGCCGCCGTGGGCTGCCCAGTGGAGCGTGCGGCTCGGGCTGTTCGCCGCCGGGGCGATCGCAGGCTGGTGGGGGGCGGGGGCCGTCAACGGGCTCCTTGCCGCTTTTTTCCGCCTCTTCAATCTGTTTTTCGACCTCACCACCGGCGCCTACGGGGCGGTGGTGGGGAGGCTCCTGCGGATGGGGATCGTCGTCGTCGCCCTCTATGTCGGCCTCATGGCCCTCACCTATTACGGCTTCACGACCGTCCCGGTGGGGTTCATTCCGCAGCAGGACAAGGGCTATCTCCTCGTCACGGCGCTGCTCCCTCCGGGGGCGAGTGCCGAGCGCACGGCGGAGGTCATGGCCGATCTCGAGGGCCGTGTGAAGGCGATCCCGGGCGTGGCCCACAGGATCTCCGTCACCGGCTACTCGCTTCTGGCCAACGTCAACCAGTCGAACGCCGGCGGGATGTTCGTCCTTCTCGAGCCGTTTGCCCGGCGGTCGGTCGATCCGGAGCGTTCGGCAGTCGCGATCCTCCGCGCCCTGCGGCAAAGCTTCGCGGAGATCCGCGCGGCGCAGGTGGTCGCCTTCGGGGCCCCGCCGATCGACGGCCTCGGCAATACCGGCGGCTTCAAGCTCCAGGTCCTCGACCGCCTCTCGGCCGGCCCGCAGCGGCTGGAGGCAGCGGCAGGGACGCTTGTCGATGCGGCCGCCGCGCAGCCGGGGCTGACGGGGCTGTTCTCCGGTTTCCGGGCCGACGAGCCGAAGTTCTTCGTCGACATCGATCGGGAGAAGGTCAAGGCGCAGGGGGTCGACCTCGTCGAGGTCAACGCGGCGCTGCAGGTCTATCTCGGCAGCGCCTACGTCAACGACTGGACCGCCTTTGGCCGCAACTGGCCGGTGCTCGTTCAGGCCGACCGCGACTTCCGCATGCGGCGCGAGGACATCGGCCGGCTCGAGGTCCGCAACGCCGCCGGCGAGATGGTGCCGCTCGCGACGCTCGTCACCGTCACCGACACAAGCGGCCCGGCGGTCGTCAACCACTTCAACCTCCTCCCCTCGGCCGACATCAACGGCTCGACGTTGCCGGGGACGAGCTCCGGCGACGCGATCGCCCTCATGGAAGCGCTCGCTTCGCCGCCGCCGGAGGGGCAGGGGATCCTTCCTCCGGGGATGGAGTTTGCCTGGACGGAGCTGTCGCTCCAGCAGATCCTCGCCGGCAACACGGCGGGCATCGTGTTCGCCCTCGGGACGGTGTTCGTGTTCCTCGTCCTCGCGGCCCAATATGAGAGCTGGTCGCTCCCGCTGGCGATCATCCTCATCGTGCCGATGTGCCTCCTGGCGGCGATCGCGGGGGTGTGGATCGCCGGCCTCGACAACTCGATCTTCACGCAGATCGGGCTGGTGGTCCTCGTCGGATTGGCGGCGAAGAACGCGATCCTGATCGTCGAGTTCGCCAAGCAGCAGCAGGACGCCGGCCGGCCGCTTGCCGAGGCGGTGGTGATGGCGGCCCGAATGCGGCTGCGGCCGATCCTGATGACATCCCTGGCCTTCATCCTCGGCGTCGTCCCCCTCGTCCTTGGCCGTGGCGCCGGGGCCGAGATGCGCGTGGCGCTGGGAACGGCGGTGTTCTCGGGGATGCTCGGGGTGACCGCCTTCGGGATCTTCTTCACGCCGGTCTTCTACTCGCTCATCATGGGGTGGGGGAGGGGGCGGAATCTTGACCGCCCCGGCGCCCAGCCCGTACCCTCGACACGTCCCTGATGCCCGCCCTTTCCCCCCCCGCTCACCCGTTTTCACCGTCCGGAGCCCCGTTCATGCCCCGTCTTCGCCACTCCGTCCCCCTCGCCTCCCTCCTCGCCGTCGGCGGCATGCTCGTCACCGGCACGGTCCACGGCGACGACTGGCCGACGTTCCGTGGCACGGCCCGTACCGCCGTGGCCCCCGACACGAACCTCCTCGAATCCTGGCCGGAGGGGGGCCCGAAGCTCCTTTGGAAGGCGGTCGGCGCTGGCCGCGGCTACGCCACCCCGGCGATCGCAGGCAAGCGGATCTACACCCTCGGCGACGGCCTCTCCACCGCCGGTGACGACAAGGACGAATACCTCACCTGCTACGACCGGGAGTCGGGGAAGCAGCTCTGGAAGACGAAGACCGGCCAGCCCTGGAACGAGGGGCCGGAGTCGTGGCAGAGCTCCCGCAGCACGCCGACGGTCGACGGCGATCTCGTCTACGTGATCACGCCGCAGGGGGTGCTCATCGGCTGCCAGACCTCCGATGGCGCCGAGAAGCTCCGCATCGACCTCAAGGCCACCTTCGGCGGCAAGAAGGGGGATGGCTGGGGCTACAGCGAGTCGCCGCTGGTCGACGGCGATCGTCTCATCGTCACCCCGGGGGGCGACGACGCGATGATGGTCGCGCTTGACAAGAAGACGGGCAAGGAAATCTGGAAGTGCCCGATGAAGGATTGCCGCGGCGCCGGCCACTCTTCGATCGTGATCTCGAAGGTGGGCAATCGGAAGGTCTACGTGCAGACCACCGCCAGCGGCGCCGTCGGTGTCGACGCCGCCAGTGGCAAGCTTCTCTGGAGCTATCCGATCGACCAGACCACCGCCGTCATTCCCACGCCGATCATCCGCGGCGACCTCGTCTTCTTCTCGGCCGGCTACCGGCGCGGCGGCGCGCTGCTCAAGCAGGTGGCGACCGCTGACGGGGTGAAGATGGAGGAGATCTACGGACTCAAGCAGGAGCTTGCCAACAAGCATGGCGGCGTCGTCCTCGTCGGCGACCATCTGTATGGCGATTCCGACGACCAGGGGATCCCGTTTTGTGCCGAGCTCATGACCGGCAAGATCGTCTGGAAGGAACGTGCCACCGGCAAGGGCTCGATCGCCGTGGTCGCCGCTGACGGCCATGTCTACCTGCGGTTTCAGGATGGGATCCTGGCGCTGGTGAAGGCCGATCCGGCGGGCTTCAAGGAAGTCAGCACGTTCAAGATCCCCGACAGCGACGCCCGGCCGAGCTGGGCGCATCCGGTGATCCTCGATGGGAAGCTCTACCTCCGCGAGCAGGACGCGATCCTCTGCTACGACATCAAGGCTGAGTGATCCCGCGGATCACCGCCGCGACGAAGCACGACCCCCGGGGCGCGGCCGCCCCGGGGGTTTTTTTGTGCGCGATATCAGACCCAAAATCACCACCGACTCATCCTGCCGGTGCACGGTCGCGGCGCCCAGAAAGAGGCGGGGATCGGCGAACGCTCGAGGAGTGACGAGGTTCCTCCGAGGAACGACGAGACTTTTGCCGGCCCCGCCGACGGATCGCACGAAGGCATGACACCAGTGAGGCCAGCCCTCCCACTCCGCAGCGTGGCAACGAAAAAAACCGGCCGTCCGCGCGGGGCGGACGGCCGGTTCGTTTGAGCCACGGGTCAGACTCAGCCAGGATCAGTCCTCGGCGTCGTCGACACACTTGTAGAGGAGGCCGCCGACGATGCCGCCGAGGATCGGCGCCACCCAGAAGAGCCACAACTGCTGGGCCGCCCAGCCGCCGACGAAGAACGCGGTGGCGAGGCTGCGGGCCGGGTTCACCGAGGTGTTCGTCACCTGGATGCTGATCAGGTGGATGAGCGTCAGGCAGAGGCCGATGGCGATCGGGGCGATCATCGTCCCCGACTGCTTGTCGGTAGCCCCGTGGATCACGAACAAGAAGAAGGCCGTGAGCACGAACTCGGCGATGAAGCAGGCGGCGAGGGAGTACTGGCCGGGGGAGTGCTCACCGTAGCCGTTGGAGGCGAAGCCGCCATCCATCGAGAAGCCCGGGGCGCCGCGGGCGATCATGTAGAGCACGCCGGCGCCGGCAAGGCCACCGAGGCACTGCGCCACGACATAGCCGGGGACATCCTTGGCGGGGAAGCGGCCGCTGGCGGCGAGGCCGGCGGTGACGGCCGG
>CALQRA010000264.1:0-5722 GCA_943332855.1 Candidatus Kuenenia stuttgartensis | reverse complement strand
CCCCGACGCGAACGCCGCGGCTGTCATCTCCACCGTTGTCTGGCCGGCGAACATCCCCGCCGTCGGCTCCCGGTCCTCGACGATCGCCGCGACGAGATCGGCAGCGGCCCGCCGCGCCCACGACGCGCGCTCGGCAGTCCGATCGGCTTCCTCGACGGGGAGTCCGGCGCCGATCCCCTCGGGGCCGATCGGCAGCCACGGAACCTCCTTGTCGACGCGCCACAGCGGCGCCTCACGGAGATACGCGTGGGGAAGGTTGTCGGGGCGGATGTGGATCGCCCCCTTCGTGCCGACGAGGGTGAGGGAGAAGTTGGGCTGCTTCAGCCCGGCCTCGCGGACGCTGGCGAAGAACCCGACCGGTCCGTCGGCCAGCCCGTACATCGCTTCGACGGCATCGCCGGCGATCGCGCCGAGCCCCTCGGGGCCCTCCATGGCATCCGCCTGCGTGATCGGCCTGCCGTCGCGCGTGATCGTGGCCTGGCACCAGCGGGGGGCCCCGCCGAGATCGGCCATCATGTCGAGGACGTGGCAACCGAGCACCCACAGATCCTCGCCGCCGCCCCGCGCATCCTCCTTGCCGCGGCCCCGGAGCTCGAGGAGCCGGCCGATTCGGCCATCCTCGACGAGATCGCGGACGACCGCGTAGGTGGGGCTGTGGCGGTTGACCATCGCCAGGGCGAGCTTCGTTCCCGAGGCACGGCAGGCGGCGATGACCGCGTCGGCCTCGGCGGCCGTGCGCACGAAGGGCTTCTCCAAAAAGATCCCCGCCACCCCCGCCTCCGCGGCGGCGATCGCCATCTCCGCATGGCAGTCGATGTGGCGCATGCAGAGCGAGACGATCTCCGGTTTGACCTCCGCGAGCATCGCGCGCCAGTCGCGAAAACCCGACGGGGGGCTCCCGGCAGCGCGGCCGAGCCGCTCGACGGCCTTGCCGAGGCCGTCGGCCGATTCGTCGGCCACGGCGACGAGCTCCGTCCCCTCGACCGCGGTCCACAGTTCGTCGATCGCGTGCCCCCAGTCGCCCCGTCCCGTCCTGCCGACGACCGCGACGCGCAGCGGTTGCGTTGTCATTGTCTGACTTCCTCCCACGATGTCGTTCCACGCACGGCGGGCTGCTGCCGCGGGCCGTCGGGAAGCGTATGATCCTCTTCCGCCCCGCGGAAGTTGTAACACATGCCGCGCCTCGGAGCTGTCGCCACGATGCCCTGCGATCACGACCACCGCGACGGAACAGGCCACGGCGGCCACCGGCACTTCTCACCGGAGCGGCTCGACCGGGCGATGGCCATCGGCGTCGGTCTGAATGCGGCTTTCGTGCTCGTCGAGATCGCCGCCGGACTGTGGGGGGGATCGCTGGCGCTGGTGGCCGATGCCGGTCACAATGCCGGCGACGTGGTCGGCCTCCTCCTGGCGTGGGGCGCCTCCCGCCTCGCCCGCCGCCCACCGACCAACCGCTACACCTGGGGCTTCCGCCGGTCGACGATCTACGCCGCCCTGGCCAACGCCTTGCTCCTGATCTTTGCCTGCGGCGGCATCCTCTGGGAGGCGATCCACCGCCTCCGTGATCCGGTCTCCGTGGCGGGGCCGTGGGTGGGGATCGTGGCCGCGGCCGGCGTCGTGATCAACACGCTGACGGCGCTCCTCTTCCTCCGCGGTTCGCACGCCGACGCCAACGTCCGCGGGGCCTTCCTCCACATGGCGGCCGATGCCGCCGTCTCGGCCGGGGTGGTCGTGGCGGGGATCGTGATCGCATTCACTGGGATCAATTGGATCGACCCGCTGGTGGGGATCGCGATCACGCTGGCGATCCTCGCCGGCACCTGGGGACTGCTCCGCGAGAGCATCGATCTCGCCCTCGACGCCGTGCCGCGGGGAATCGAGCCGGCCGCCATCACCGACCTCCTCGCCGCGATCCCGGGGGTCAGCGAGGTCCACGATCTCCACGTCTGGAATGCGAGCACCTCGGAGATCTCGCTGACGGTCCATCTTGTCGTCCCCCAACGGGATGGACACGAGCAGGTGCTCGCTACGGCGTCGGACGATCTTCGCGCCCGCTTCGGCATCGTCCACACGACGATCCAACTGGAGTCCGAGGAAGCGTGCCGCTGCTGCCCGCAGAGGCCCGCCGACAGCCTGTGAGGATCAGCCACCGGATCGATCAGGCCGCCGACCCACCGACCGTTGTGGTCGGGGCGACCTTCGCCGCCCGCGCCACGGGGCAAAAGCGACGAAACCGCCACTCGGTCCACGCCGTCAGCACCGCCGCCAAGAAGACGACCGTCAACGGCAGGCAACGCCGAACGTCGATCGGCACGGAGGGCTCGAGCATCATCCAGCCGGCGACCGCCCCCGCCGCGGCCAGCAGTGCATAGAGCACCGCGACGGCAGCATGGCTGATCCCCGAGCGAACCAGGCGGTGAAAGAGGAACTCGCGATGCGGCACGAGCGGATTGTGACCGCTCCAGACGCGCCGGATCACCGTCAGGAACGGATCGTAGATGTAGGGCCAGGCCGCCATCGCCAGCGGCATGAAGTTCAGTTCGGTCGAACCGGTCACGTCAAACAGGGTCAGGGCGGCAAAGAAGGTTCCCAGGAACGCACTCCCGACGTCCCCCATGAAAACCCGGGCCGGAGGCCAATTGAAGACGAGGAATCCGGCGGCGGCCGCGCCGACGAAGGACGACAGCAAAACGACCGGAAAGTCGCCGTCGGAGTACGAGATACCGACGAACCCGACCGCCACGGCCACCGCCGCAAGCGCCGCCATGCCATCCGACCCATCCATGAAGTTGAAGGCGTTGATGAACCCCACGATCCACACGACGCTCAACGGCCAGGCCAGCCAGCCGAAATCGATAAACGGTATCCCCGGCAGGTGCAGCCCGCGCACCGGGCCGAGCACGGCCACGATTCCCGCCGCCACGCCGATCTGCACGACGAGCCGGAGCAGGGCCCGGAGCGGACGGATGTCGTCCCAGAAGCCGACGATGGCGATGATGAGACTGGGGAGGATGACGCCCAGGGCCACCGGGGGGGCATAGACCGGCCAGCGGAAACAGACCGCCGTCGAGGCCAGGCAACAGCTCAGCACCAGCGGCATCCCCCCGCCCCGGGCCGTGGGAAGGGAGTGGGCGCTACGACCACTCGGCACATCGACCAGCCGCAACCGCGTCGCGAGGAGGATCATCACATCGACGAGCACGGCCGTGACGACGAACACCACGAGGGCCAGGCCTGGCCAGAGGATCGACTCGAGCGAGTCGAGCGTGGGGAACAGCCGTTCCGGCGCCAGGGGTGGGTTCACGACCGCGACTCCCGCGGATCGTCATCCTCACGCAGCGGCGCAGTCCCCACGGAGGACGCCATGCATTCCAGCGCCGCGATCTCCATCAGTATCCCGCGGGCGGCATCGGGGCCGTCGGCGAGGATCGCGGCCTTGAGATCGCCAAGCCACTGACGGACCTCGGCCAGCGGGCGGCTGGGACGGAAGACTTGGACCACAAGACCACCCCCGACCGAATGCCTGCTCTCGTCGTCGAAGAACAGCTCCTCGGCGAGCTTCTCCCCGTCGCGGAGGCGATCGAAGCGGATCTCGACATCCTCCTTCGGCACGCGCATCACGAACGCCAGGCTCTTGATGATTTCGACGATCTTCACCGGCTCGCCCATGTCGAGGGCGAACGTCCCGCTCCCCTCGGCCAATGCCCCGGCCTCCAGTGAGAGACGGGCGGCAACCGACACCGTGAGGAATCGGCGGGCCACGTCGGGATGGGTGACGGTGATCGGCTGACGGCGGACGAGTTGCCGGGTGAAGATCGGCACGGCGGTGCCGCTGGAGCCGATGACGTTCCCGAATCGCACCACCACGAACTTCGTCGTCGAGCCCTCGCCGAGCGACTGGAGGAACCGCTCCGCCACGAGCTTCGAAGCCCCCATCACGCCCGTCGGGTTGACGGCCTTGTCGGTCGAGAGCGCGACAAACGTCTTCACGCCGTGGGCCTCGGCGAGGTCGGCGAGCGCCGCCGTGGCGAGGATGTTGTTCTCGATCGCCTCCACGGGGTGCCCCTGGAGCATCGACACGTGCTTGTGGCCGGCGGCGTGGATGACGATCCTCGGCCGGTGGCTCTGGAAAACATCCTCCAGCCGCTCCGTGTCGTGGATGTCGACGAGGCAGGGAACGAGGCCGATCTCCCCTTCCCCGGGCGCGGTGGACCGTTCCTGCAACTCCCCATGGATCTCGAAAAGGCTCGATTCCGACCGATCGACCAGCAGGATCCGCGCCGGACGGAGCTTCACCAGCAGCCGGCAGATCTCGGCACCGATCGATCCACCGGCACCGGTGACCATGACCGTCTCGTCATGCACCCAGGAGGCGAGCCTAGGGCCGTGCGCGGACGCCATCGGATCGGGGTGGGTGACGAGGTCGCGCAGTTCCACGCCGCGCACGCGGACCTCGGCGTCGGCCTGCTCGCCGCCCGGTTCGGCGATCGTCACGCGCACACCGATCGCGGTGCAGGCCTCGCAGATCTGCCGCAGCCGGCTGCCGAACACGCTCCCGGAGCAGACGACGACATCGGTCACACGCAGCCGCTGAGCGCAGGCGGCGACCTGGTCGATGCCGCCGATCACTCTGGCCACGGCCGTTTGGGAGCCATGTCGGGTGGGATCGTCATCGAGCAGACCCGACACGAAATACCCCCCCCGCTTCGCCGACATCAGCTGGGCGGCGGTCGCCCCCCCCTGCGGTGAGCCATCGATGACGAGGGCATTGCGCTGATGGCCAACCGGATCGGCCGGCATCAACTCTTCGTAGATGCTCCGCGCCGCCGCCTGGAGGCCACCGACGGCGAGGAGGGTGAAGGCCCAATCGAGGAGGAGGACGGTCCGGGGAATCTGGATCCAGCCCAGCTGCAGCGTGGTCAGGTAGTAGTTGGCCGCCACGAGAACCAGCAGGCAGGTGGTGGTGGCCCGGACAAGGATGCTCAAGTCCTCGAAGCGGATCGTGCGGAGCGACCGGTGGCAGATGCCGCGGGTGTAGAAGACAACCAGCTTCACAAGCACGACCCAGCCGATCGTGCGGACGATCGTCGCTGCGTCGCTCCCCCGGAGGAGGAGCTCGCTGCGGGTGAGGTACGCTGCCAGGTAGGTCATCCCGAAGACGAGGGCCAGGCAGCCCGCCGTGACGATCGCCTCGCGCGTCAGCGCGACCGATCGTAGCCAGATGCGGAGGGCCGAAGCGGCGGAAGCGATGAGCGTGAGCGGCATGGATCGGGTCGCAGGCCGGGGGCTGCCCGGCTCCTCGTCTGGCTCGCTCGTCTGGCTTTGATACGGACGGTCGTCGGGACCGACGGATGACGCTGAACCGTTTCCTACGACTCCGTAAGGATCGGTCCCAAACGGGCAAAAGTCCAGCCGCCCTGACGGGGGACTTCCCCCACATCAAGGGACTTGAGACGATCTCCCCACGCGACTGCGACGGCTGGGGAGATTGGCCGGGAACGCGGCCCACGGCTCCCCCACGGCTCCCCGAAGGCTCTCCCCCACGGCTCATCCATCGGCCCTCCCCACTGGGTTCTTGGCCCGGGCCACAATACCGGCCAGCATTCCCCCGAAGATCAGCTCATGGAGCGGCCAGATGGCATACCAGTAGGCCAGGCCGCCGAGGCCGCGCGGGTCGAACACGGCCGTCTGGTGGATCGTTACCATGCCCCCGTCGGTGGGG
>CALQRA010000263.1 GCA_943332855.1 Candidatus Kuenenia stuttgartensis | reverse complement strand
TCCATCCCCGCCATCTTTCCGCCCACGAACACGCCGGAGATCTTCCCGAGGAAGGCGACCACCGTGATCAGAGCGACAAGCCAGGGATCGAAGCCCTTGATGAAGTCGGCCTTGATCGCCATCGAGACGAAGAAGATCGGCGTGAACACGGCATAGGCAAACTCCGCGATCGTGGCGAAGGGCTCTGGATGGCGCTGGGCGACGTCGGCCAGGGCGATGCCGACGATGAACGCCCCGAGGAACGAATGGAGCCCGAGGTGCTCCGAGCCCGCCGCCCCGAGGAATGCCAGGAGGATCACCGCCGTGATGAAGGCACTCGGCCGCGGCATGGTGTCATGGATCCACTCCATGATCCGCGGGAGGAAGAGCTTGCCGAGAAGGATCGTGCCGCCGATGAACAGGAACACCATCCCGAGGACGATGGCCCCCTGCCCCTTGGCGGTGGCGTGCGGGCCGAACTCGGCAAGGATCACGGCAAACAGACCCCAGCCGACGAGATCGTCGACGAGCGTCGCCGACATGATCGTCCGCCCGATGTCGCTCTTGAACAGCCCCATGTCGAGGAGGATTCTCGCGATGACCGGATTGGCCGAGAGGGAGAGGAGCGACCCCATGAAGAGCGCCGTCGAGAAGCGGTCTTTCTCGGTGACGCCGACCACCGTCGGAAAGGCGTAGCACATCAGGAAGCCGAGAATGAGCGGAACGAACGTCCCCACCGTTCCCACCGAGAGCGCCTTGCGGCCGAGGCGGCGGAACTCGCTGACGGAGATGTCGAGGCCGATCGTGACGATGAAGAACAGCATCCCCACGCGCGCGATCGCGTCGCGGGCACTCGTCACCGGGCCGGTCGGCGGAAAGAGCCAGGCGAACGTCTCGGGGGAGAGTCGGCCAAGGATTGTCGGCCCGAGCACAAGCCCGCCGGCGATCTCGCCGACGACGGCCGGGATCCCGAGTTTCCGGGCCACCTGCCCGAGGACAAGCGCCGTCAACAGCATCGCCGCGAGGTGGAGCGAGAGAACTGTCCAGTCGGCCGGGGTCATGGGGAGGTTCTGCAAGGGGCCAACGGCTGCGAGGCAGTTGCACAACGGCCGCGTCAAACGAGCAACGGTGCACGGGAGCCGCCTCGACCGAGGAACAGCCCGACAAGAATACCCGTTGAAACGACCGTTGTGTAGACAGGGATTTGGCAGGGTTTTCTCTGCTCCTTCCCGACTGACGCTGAATCTGCCACGTTTACACATCGAGAAGATCCCCCGAAGGAGTCGGCGATGCCGAACCGTGCCCTTTCCCTGCTGGTCCGCTGTTCGCTGTGGCTTGTCGTGCTCTTTGGCAGCCTCTCCGCCGGGCTCACCGCCGCCGAACCGAACGGAACGACCCCCAAGGTCCTTCCGCCCCCCCCGGCACCGTTCCGCGGCACGATCAACCTCCGTGCCAAAGACTCCACCCCCGATTTCCCACAGCCGGTTCGGGCTCCGCAGGGCGCGCCGAACGTCCTTTTGATCCTCCTCGATGACGTCGGCTTCGGGGCCTCGAGCGCCTTCGGCGGCCCCTGCCAAACACCGGTCCTCGAATCGCTCGCCAAGCGTGGCCTCCGCTACACGCAGTTTCACACCACCGCCCTGTGCAGCCCGACGCGCGCGGCGCTGATCACCGGCCGCAACCATCACGCCGTTCACTCTGCAGCGATCACCGAGGCGGCCACCGGCTTCCCCGGCTACGACTCCGTCATGCAGAAGGACACGGCGACCGTCGCCGAGGTCCTCAAGCTCAATGCCTGGAGCACCGCCTGGTTCGGCAAGAACCACAACGTTCCCGACTGGCAGACGAGCCAGGCCGGGCCGTTCGATCTCTGGCCAACCGGCCTCGGCTTCGAGCACTTCTTCGGTTTCATCGGCGGCGACACCCACCAGTGGCGGCCAGCGGCGATCGAGGGGACGAAGCCGGTCGAGCCCTATCTCGACAACCCCGATTACCACTTCGACGACGACCTCGCAGACCGGGCGGTGAAGTGGATCCGCACCCAGAAGGCAGTAGCCCCGGAGAAGCCCTTCTTCCTCTACTACGCGCCGGGCGCCACTCACGCCCCGCACCACCCCCGCAAGGAATGGGTCAAGAAATACGCCGGCACCTTCGACGCCGGCTGGGATGCGATCCGCGTGGAGACGCTCGCCCGCCAGAAAAAGCTCGGCATCGTGCCGGCCGACACGAAGCTCGTCCCCCTCGCCCCCGGCATCCCTGCCTGGAGCAGTCTCACAGCCGACCAAAAGAAGGTCTACGCCCGGATGATGGAGGTGTATGCGGGATTCCTCGAGCAGACCGACCACAACGCCGGCCGGGTGATCGAGGCGATTGAGGCAGCCGGCGAGCTCGACAACACGCTCGTCCTCTACATCGTCGGTGACAACGGCGCCAGCGCCGAAGGAAGCCCGCAGGGGCTCCTCAACGAGATGACATTTTTCAATGGCGTGAAGGAGGATCTCGCCAAGGTCCTCGAGCGCGTCGACGACATCGGCTCCTGGCAGACCTACAACCACTATCCGATCGGCTGGGCGCACGCGATGTGCACCCCCTTTCAATGGACGAAGCAGATCGCCAGCCACTACGGCGGCACCCGTAACGGCCTCGTTGTTTCATGGCCGAAGGGGATCGCTGACCAAGGCGGCGTGCGCACCCAGTGGCATCATGTCATCGACGTCGTGCCGACGATCTACGACGCCTGCGGCGTGACCCCGCCGGAGGTCGTCAACGGCATCGGCCAAAAACCGATCGATGGCGTCAGCATGGCCTATTCGTTCGCCGATGCCCGCGCCCCCAGCCGGCGATCGACGCAGTACTTCGAGATGATCGGCAACCGGGCGATCTACCACGATGGCTGGGTCGCCTGCACGACGCCGCCGGTGCCGCCGTGGGACCCCGCCGCCGCGGACGTCGACGCGATCGATGGCTACCAGTGGGAGCTGTACCACACCGACGTCGACTTCTCCCAGGCAGAGGATCTCGCCGCCAGCCAGCCGGAGAAGCTCCGCGAGCTCCAGCTCCTTTTCTACACCGAGGCCGCCCGGCACGAGGTGCTGCCGATCGACAACAGCAAGACCGCCCGCCTCGATCCGGCCATCCGCCCGAGCCTGACACGGGGGCGGACGAAGTTCACCTACAGCGACGGGATGACGAGGATCCCGGAGGGGGCGAGCCCCAACATGAAGAACAGGTCGTTCCGGATCACGGCCGATGTCGACGTGAAGGAGAAGGCCAGCGGAATGATCATCACGCAGGGGGGGCTGTTCGGTGGGATGGGCCTGTTCCTCCGGGAGGGCAAGCCGATCTACCACTCGAACTTCGTCGACATCGCCCACACCGAGATCGCCGGCCGTGAGCCACTCCCCCCCGGTCGGCATGTTGTCGCCCTCCGCTTCGCCTACGACGGCGGCGGGATCGGCAAGGGTGGAAAGGCCACGCTCGAGGTCGACGGCAAGCCGGTCGCCGAGGGGCGAATCGAGCGGACGATCCCGATCCGGGTGACGCTCGATGAATCGCTCGACATCGGCGAGGACACCGGCACGCCGGTGACGACCAGCTACGATGTCCCCTTCCGGTTCGAGGGAGACATCGATCGTGTCGTGATCGATCTGGAGTGAACCGACGGCATTCCCACGGGAGGATCGATGGCCATCGAGCAGCTGACCCCGGAGCAGGCCCGCGACTGGACGGCCGAGGAGAAGGACCGCTGGTGGCTGGCGAAGGTCTACCGCGGCGACATGCCGCAACTCACGCTCCGGGCCGGCGCCACCGGCTTCCTTCTCGGGGGCATCCTCTCCGCCACGAATCTCTACATCGGCGCGAAGACCGGCTGGACGCTCGGCGTCGGCCTGACGAGCGTGATCCTCGCCTATGCCTCGTTTCGGATCCTCTCGAAGATCGGCGTCCGTGATCTCACGATCCTCGAAAACAATGCCGCCCAGAGCGTCGCCACCGCCGCCGGCTACATGACCGGGCCGCTGATCTCGGGGATGGCCGCCTACATGTGGATCGAGAATACGATCATCCCCTGGTGGCAGATGGCGGCCTTCAATGTCGTCCTCTCGCTCCTCGGCGTCCTCGTCGCCTTCCCGATGAAGCGCCGGTTCATCAACGACGAACAGCTCCCCTTCCCCGAGGGGCAGGCCTGTGGCGTTGTCCTCGACACCCTCTACAGCGGCAGCGGCGATTCCGGGATGGCTCAGGCCCGGGCCCTGGTCACCGCCGGCCTCCTCTCCGGCACCCTCGAGGCACTCAAAGGGGAGAACCTCATGCGGCTCCTCCAGGAACGCCTCCTCGGATTCACGTCATCCTTCCACCTCCCCCATGCCCTCGACGAGTGGTACTACGCGCTCGAGAAGCTGGGGAAGGTGCCGATGCCGACGCTCGCGAAGGTGCCGCTCCCGCAACTCGGCCTGACGTTCCTTCCCCTCGACATCGCGATGTTCGGCGCCGGCGGGCTGATGGGGATTCGCGCGGCGGGGAGCATGATGCTTGGCATGCTCCTGAACTTCGCGGTGATCGTGCCGCTGATGATTGCCACGGGGAATCTCCCTCCCCGCGCCGACGGCACCTACAGCCGGATCCATGTCGTCAACACCTGGTCGCTGTGGTGGGGGATCACGATCATGGTCGTGGCGTCGCTGGTGAGCCTGTTTGCCAAGCCGGAGGTGTTCACGAAGGCCTTTGAATCGCTCCGCGGGGGCTACGGGGATGGCAAAAAGCGGGCCGACCCGCTCGCCGCGATCGAGCTCCCGAACCTGCTCTCGCTGATCGGCATCCCGATCCTCGGGGCCGTCAGCGCGGGAATGGCCCAGGCCTGGTTCGGCGTCCCCTTCCTCTACGGCCTCTCGGCGGTGCCGCTGGTGGCCGTGCTCTCGCTCATCGCCGCCTCGAGCACCGGCCTCACGAGCATCACCCCCACCGGCTCGCTCTCCAAGATCCCCCAATTCATCTACGGCGCGCTCGACCCGAAGCACGCGCCGACGAACCTCATGACCGGGGTGATGTGCGTCGAGGTGGCGAGCAATGCCAGCAACCTCCTCATGGACATCAAGCCGGGCTATATGCTCGGGGCGAAGCCGAGGCAACAGGCCGTCGCCCACTGCATCGGCATCTTGGCCGGCGCCCTCGCCAGCGCCCCTCTCTTCAATCTTCTCTTCCTCTCCGACTACAAGCCGGGGATGCGCGTTCAGGATGCGATGGCCCCGGAAGGGGGGCAGTTCGGCTTCCCTTCGGCGCTGCAGTGGAAGGGGGTCTCGGAGCTCGTCTCGGCCGTCTTCGGCGGTGACTCGGGCACGCTTCTGACCCCGTCGATCCAGGTCTCGATCGCGATCGCCGTCGTGGCGGGGATTGTCCTGGAAGTCGTGCGGATCCGGTCGGGGGGGAAGTTTCCTTTGAGCCCTTTGTCGATCGGCCTCGGTGTCGTCCTCACCCCCGACTCGGTGATGGCGATGTTCTTTGGTGCCCTGTTCTTCACCATCATGAAATCGATTTACGGGAAGTCACCGGAGAGCGCCGGCCACCGGCTGTGGATCGGGTCGCACGAGCCGATCTGCGCCGGCCTGATCGCCGGGGCAGCGCTGGTCGGCATCTCCGACATCCTCGTCAAGGTGTTCCTGACGCCGGCGGCGTGAACGGCTCGATGTGAATGAAGGCATCGGCGATCCGCAGCGGTGCTCCCCGCAGGGCCGCGCGCACCTTGCCGCCGACCACATGCCCGTCCGCCACGCTCGCGTCGGCGTCGACCTCGACATGGAGCTCGACAAAGTAGCCTGTGCCGCTCTTGCGGATCCGGCACTTCTCCACCGCCTTGACTCCCTCGATGCCGAGGGCGAGTTCG
>CALQRA010000262.1 GCA_943332855.1 Candidatus Kuenenia stuttgartensis | reverse complement strand
GCGGGACAGGGGCCGATGCGAGAGGTCAGGAAACGAACACACTCTCCCGCAACGCGGGAGAGGGAACGCAACGACGCCACTGGGCGCCTCCGGACGCGGGACCAAACATCGCACGACACCAGAAGGGGAAACAGGCAATCCATGGGGGCCACCTCCGTAGTGGTCAGATCCATGGCAGCCGGTTGTCGAACCGGCCGGAGATCATGGAATGCAACCTCCGTGCCACAACGCTGCCGATCCGGAAAGTGCCGGAGTTGGCCTGCTAAAAATGGCTTTTTTCCGCCGATTTGCCAGTTTTCAGCTTCCTGCTCTCCCCGGGGCCGGATCGGCTGGGGGGACCGAGTGCCGCACGGTTTGCCGGCATGGCGTGCCGCGCGCCTAGGCAGCGGTCGCTGGCCACCCGCGCCGAAGACGAACCGGCACCGGGCCGGATGTCAGACAAACTTCGCGTAGGGGTGGAAGCGGAAGCGGTTCCCGGGGTCGACGCGTTTCTTCTCCGCGCGGACCATCTCCGCCATCGCCTCCGAGCCGAAGATCAGCGCGGGGGATACGGCGGAGCCCGGATCGTCGGGCTGGGAGTGCGTCCCGCTGAAGTCGACCGCCAGCCCCTCCACGCCCCGGGCCTTCTCGATGACGCTCCGGGTCATGTCGGCGATCTCCTGCCGCTGGGCCGGCGTCTTCTCCTTTGCGTCGTACATCGTGATCAGATCGACGAAGAAACGGTGTCGGCAGTTGCCGCTCGGGAGGGGCTTCTTCGCCATCGCCGCCCCGCCGAGCGTACGGATCTCCACGATCGAGAAGGTCGCCTCGTCAAGCGGCGCGTCGGCGATGACCGTGTCGCAGAGAAAATCGAGGATCGCGTCTGTCGGTGGGCCTTCGGTGCCCATGCAATGTTGCAGCATCGCCAGCGGGCTCCCCTTCATGGCGTTAATCACCGGCCAGAGGGCAGCTGCCGTTTCGTACCAAGAACTCAAATGCGACGAGGCCACGACCGGGAGCTCGAGCCGCTGGGCGAGCGCCTCGAGTGGCGCGACGAGCTCCGCCATGCTCCCCCGGAAGGTGTCGTAGAACACGAACGTCGCCACGAGGGCCTTCGTCCCCGTGACCACCAATTCCATCGCCACGCCTTCGTCGGGGAGGACGTGATCAGCTTGGAAGCGGAGCGCCTCGCGCGCGAAGGCCACTGCCTGGTCCCTGGTCTCAAAGGAGATGACCCGTTGCTCGGCCCCCTGGACGACGCTCTCGGGCTCCATGTCGAGGGTCAGATCGACGACGATTCCCAAGGCGCTGCCGGCCCCGAGCATCGCCGTAAACTGCTCGTCTTCGGGGGTGAGCACGCGGATCTCGCCCGCAGCCGTCACCACCGTGAGCCTCGTCACGCGCTGCCCAAGCAATCCGAGCCGGCGCGAGAAATAGCCACTCAATCCGCCGTTGACGACATACCCGACGACCCCGACCCCGGGCCCCGTCCCCACCGGCAAAGCGCCCTTCCGCTCCTTGACCGCCTCGACGAGCTCGCGGAACACGACGCCCCCTCCGACCGTGACGAGCGACCGCCCGCCCTCCTCGTGGAACTCGATCGACTTCAGATGCGCCATGTCGAAGATCATCGCGCCGTCGCTGGCGACGGCGGCGGCGTTGGATGACTCGTGGCCGCCGCACACGCTTGCGATCGGCGTTTCTGCCGGCAGGAAACGGACGAGGTCGGCGATCTCCTCGGCCGAGCGGGGAAGGAAGATCTCCCGGGCCTTGGTCATGACTGGCCCGGCGCCGTCGGGCCCCAGGAGCCTGTTGCCACTGACGCACGACGCGCGCTCGGCGAGCCAGGAGCCCTTCTCGGTGACCTGCTCGATCGCGGCGCTGGCCCGTTCGCTCCCGGCGCTGGTGACGGCCGCTCCCGCGACGAGGCCGTCACCACCGAGGGCCACCTGCTTCAAGATCGATCGACGGGACAGATCTTCATGGCTCTCTGTCGACAAGGGGGGTGCGCTCCACGAAGGGGTTCAGGCCGGGAAAGGGATGAAGCGTCTGTCATACACGCGGCCCCCCGCCGGCTCCTACGGCGGTGTGGGCGGGAGCAACGGTCGCCGCTGCCCCCTGGGAGTGGCGGAAGGCAGGGAAGACGAAGTGACTGCGGATCGTGATAATGGTCAGCCACCACGGCTCAAGTCCGCTTCTCACGCCTCCGTTCTGGGGGCAATTTCTCGGCGGCGGACGTTTTCACTGACCTGACAAGACATCCAGAAGGAGCACCATGTACGACCTGATCGGTGACATCCACGGGCACGCCACGGAACTGGAGCAGATCCTTTGTGAGCTGGGCTATGCCCGTCGCAACGGCACGTACCAGCGAACAGACCGGAAGGTCGTGTTTCTCGGGGACTTCATCGATCGCGGACCTCAGATCCGCGAGACCCTGGAGATCGTTCGCCCGATGGTGGACGGAGGCCACGCCCTGGCCGTGATGGGGAACCACGAGTTCAACGCCATCGCCTACGCCACGCCCGACCCCCGCAAGAACGGCACCTTCATCCGGCCCCACAGCGAAAAGAACCAGCGGCAGCACAGGGAAACCTTGCGGCAGATGGTCGGCCATGAAGCGGAGTGGCATTCGCATCTTGATTGGTTCCGAAGCCTGCCGATGTGGCTCGATCTTAATGGCGTGAGGGCCGTTCACGCTTGCTGGGACGAGACCAGGATGGCCGTTGTCGGTGGCGCAACTGGCCCGATTGACGAGGCGTTTCTCGAGCGATTCAGTACCGACAGCAGCTTCGGGCGGGCCGTCGATGTGATTCTCAAGGGCAAGGAGATGAAGCTGCCGGCCGGCTGCTGCTTCCTCGACAAGGACGGCCACGAGCGAACCGAGACCCGGACGAGGTGGTTCGAGCCAGCCGACGGTCGCAGCTATAGGGATTACGCGCTGATTGGCGAGGACCGGGAGAATCCAGCCGCAATCCAGGGCGACCGTTGGCACGAACCTGTGAGCTCAGACATCGTCAATGATGCTGTGCCCTACCCCGCAGATCAGAGCCCGGTCTTCATGGGGCACTACTGGCTGGATGGGAAGACCCCGCGCAGGCAGACCGCGAACGTGGCATGCCTCGACTGGAGCGTTGCCAAGGGGGGCTTTCTGTGCGGGTATGAATGGAACGGAGAGGCCACGGTCTCCGACGCGGCCTTCCGAATGGTGGCGGCGGCAGGCAGCAAGCCCTGACAGGCCCGCGTGGGACGAGCCTGTTGGTTGATTCGTGGCAGAAGCAGGTGAGCACCGCTTTGGAGAGTCCGTCACATCCTCCCTGGAAGCTTCGGTGCCCCGCTAACAGGCTGTGGCTAAAGTGTTGGCCCGACCGCACGAGGCGGTCGCGAGTGCGTAGCACTCGAGAAAACCGGAGGTTTTCCAAGTGGAAAAAGCTCAGGGATGACTTTTTCCACGGGCAGCTAAGACGAATGGTGGGGAATCCGGAACACGTTCCCGGAGTGTGGAGTCGCGTGAGCTGCTGATGTCCGACGTGGAAAGCAAACAGCGGCCGTGGGTCATGACAAATCCTGCGTCAGCACGACTCGATAGCGTGCCTTGCCAGAGCGAAGATGGTCGATCGCCTCATTCGCCTTGCTCATCGGAAATGTCTCGCAGACGGCGTTGATGTCATGCCGCGCGCAGAACTCGAGCATGTCGGCGGTGGTCGCCGGGCTGCCCAAGGGTGAGCCGGAGACGGTCTTCTGCCCCACCATGAGCGGGAAGGCCCCGATCTCGAGTGGCTCGAGGACGGCACCGACAAAGTGGAGGTGCCCGCGGGGCCGGAGGGCGCCGAGATAGGCCTGCCAGTTGAGCTTCACGTTGGCCGTCACGAGGATGAAGTCGAGCGTGCCGGCAATGGTTGCCAACTGGGCGTCGTCGGTGCTGCTCAGGGTGTTGTGCGCACCGAGATGCTTGGCCTCAGCCGCCTTCGATTCGGAACTGGTGAACGCCGTCACTTCGCAGCCCCACTTGTTCAAAAACTGCAGCGCCATGTGCCCGAGGCCACCAATCCCGATCACACCGACACGGTCGGTGGGCTTGATGCCAAGCTGGATCATCGGATTGAACACGGTGATGCCGCCGCAGAACAGCGGCCCCGAGCGCGTGAAGTCGAGCGCATCGGGCAGGGGTATGGCCCATGACCAGTGCGAGCGGACACGCTGCGCGAAGCCGCCATGCCTGCCGACGATCGTCTGCTCGATGCCGCTGCAGAGGTTGTGATCGCCATGCATGCAGTTGCGGCACGACATGCACGAACCGCTGAACCATCCCAGGCCCACGCGCTGGCCGACCTTGAGCCCCTTGGCCTGCGGTCCAAGGGCCGCAACCGTGCCGACGACCTCATGGCCCGGCACGAGGGGGTACTGGCTCGTGCCCCAGTCGTTGTCGAGCATCGACAGATCACTGTGGCAAATCCCGCACGAGGCCACGTCGATTTCAACGTGCTCATCGCCGAGGGGCCCAAGATCGATCCCTACCTTGGCAAGCTTGCCCTTGGGCTCTGTGGCTGCGAGTGCGATGGTCGACACAGGAAAGGCTCCGAGGAGGGAAGGGCGATTCATGAAGATAGCAGGCTGTGGATCAAGTGCCCCCCCGGGTCGGTCGGGGATGACTTTTCCACGGGCAGCGAAGCAAGATCCCCTCGCTTGCAAATCCCGCCGGCATCGGTCGTCACCGTGCTTCGCCGTCGATCTAAGACTCGACGAAAGTCATGACACTCGCCGCCGACCTCAGGAATCTGGCCTCCATCCCAGAGCGGGCTGCGCCGAAAGCAGCGGCGATGGACAGACCAGCCGCTTGCGCGCCCTCCGCCTGCCGAACGGTTGTTACGGCTGTTACGGCGTGGCTCGATCAGTGACGTGCGCCGCAGGGAATGAAAAAAACCGCGGCCACCACTTGGGGAGGCCGCGGGCTCGATCGGTTTTTTAGGTGCCTTTTCAGGCGTGAAGCCGAGCCGGACGCTCGGCACACCCAGCTTGAAAAGGCCACGGATGGCTTTTCAGGCGTGAAGAAGGGCGATAGAGGGTGAGGCCTGGCTGGGCGACGAGCGATCGGGAACTCCCCAAAGACTTGATCGGCAGTCTTCGTCGCCATCGGCTGGCCTGAACCTCGTCGCCGGGCCCCCATCACCCGGGGAAGAGCCCTTTCCCGCAGCTGCCGCGCGGATTGGATTCCCCTCCGTCGCCCAATTGAATCCACCTCGAACCGATTCCTTGACGGAAATGAGAGCCTTTCCTACGGTGGATCCCAAGAGAGGCGATGTGCCCTCTTCTGAGAGGTCTTCCGAGGAGAAGTCCATTAAACCGGCGAAACACCAAAAAGCCTCACCACGCTTCTGCACTGCGCATGGTGATTGAGTCCCTCGAAACCCGGGCGATGCTCGCTGGCGTGGGGCCCGAATCGTGGAGCGCGCCAGGGCTTGCTCCCGCCCCCCCCGGCACCGGATCTCTTTTTTCCAGCGGCATCATTCTCACGTGTTCGAGCCCCACGCCCGGCTCGTCTGGCACCGCCTCGCCTCCTGCCTCAGCCGCAGGCTCTGGTGGTTCTCAATCAACCGGCTTGGCACTCCCGAGCAACTCTGGCTCGGGTGCAGGCTCGTCTTCCACCGGCAGCGGTAGTTCCAATTCAGGTGGCCTGGCACTGCCCAGCAACTCTGGCTCGGGGACAGGCTCGTCTTCCACCGGCAGCGGTAGTTCCAGCTCGGGTGGCTTGGCGCTCCCGAGCAACTCCGGCTCTGGGACAGGTTCTTCCGGCATTTTAGTGGCAGGGTAGCTGGGGTCTGAGGTTGAGCCTTCCGCAGAAGAACAGGATCCGAGTTCTGTAGTTCTTGAATGACTTGAAGCCGCGAGCGGCGTATTTCAGTGCCTGGATGACGCTGTTGAAGCCCT
>CALQRA010000261.1 GCA_943332855.1 Candidatus Kuenenia stuttgartensis | reverse complement strand
CCGTTCGTGGTTGCCGGTGATCCGAGCGATCCGGCGTTCCGCGTGCCGAATCTCGGACTCGAAAATGCCGCCGAAGTGGAGCGGCTGCGGCGCCGTGTCGGGCTGCGCAGCCGGTTCGACCGGCTCGAGCGGATGGTCGGTCGCCGGCTTGAGATGGAGGCCATCGACACCTTCGAGGCGCAGGCACTCGAGCTCCTCACCAGCCGCGAGGCCCGGCACGCCTTCGATCTCACCCGTGAGGACGAGGCAACGCGCGACCGCTACGGCCGCAATGCCTGGGGGCAGCAGCTGCTGATGGCCAGGCGGCTGGTGGAGGCGGGGGTCGACATCGTCACCACCGAGTTGAGCGGGCCGCTCTGTGGCCGGACCGGCGTGTGGGACGACCATGCCGTCGACCATCACGTCTTCCAGGCATTGAGCTTCCGGGCAGCGGCGTACGACCATGCCGTGGCAGCCCTCATCGAGGATATCCACGACCGTGGTCTCGCCGACCGCGTCCTGGTGGTGGTGAGCGGAGAGTTCGGGAGGACGCCGAAGATCAGCTATGGCCCGAGCACCGGGGCGGGGAACGCCAGCGGACCCGCCGGCACGATCCAGCCCGGCCGGGACCACTGGCCACAGGCGTTCTCGAACCTTTGGGCCGGTGGTGGCATCGAGCCCGGGAGGGTGATCGGCGCGACCGACAAACGGGGCGAGCAGGTGGTGGAGCGGCGCTGCACGGCGCAGGATTTCCTGGCGACGATCTATCACCATCTCGGCATCGATGCCGCCCGGGTCACAATCCCCGACTTCGCCGGCCGACCGACAGCGCTGGTCGACCACGGTCGACCGATCGCCGAGCTGACCGGCTGATGATTGCCTTCGCGACATCAGCCCGGTATCAGGCGAGGAAATCTTCGTTTTCCGGCTCACGAAGTCACCGGTGAGGCGGGGTCCGGGGAAAAAAATGAGGGCGCCGGAGGGGGCCCAGGGCACCCCCCCTGTCGAGGATGCGCGGCCGGTCTACAATCGGTCATCGAAAATCGATAACCCCCATCCGGAGCCTCCATGCGTACTTTTGCCAGCGTTCTCCTCCTCGCCACGGTCACTGTGACCGCCGGGATTCCCTCCGCCTCGGCCGGTGATTGCAACCGTGGTCGCGGGCGGATCATGCAGGGACGTCGCAGCCACGCCCCCGCCGCGCCGCAGTCCTCGTCTCAGCCCTCTTGGAGTAGCCGATCCGTCACGACCAGTGCCAATGCTTCGTCGGGCCATGTCGTCCATGCGTCGTCGGCTCCCACCGTCAACCAGTATGTCGTCGGCACCGATTCGGTTGTTGTTCAGAGTGTCCCCACGGAGTCGGTCCGCGTCGTCTCCCCCACGCCGGTGGCGAAGTCTGTGGCCCTCCCTGACATTGTCGACACGGCAGTCGCGGCCGGTTCGTTCAAGACACTCGCGGCGGCCCTCGGTGCGGCCGATCTCGTCGGCACGCTCAAAGGCGATGGCCCGTTCACGGTCTTCGCGCCGACCGACGACGCCTTCGCAAAGCTCCCTGCCGGCACCGTCGAGGAGCTCCTCAAGCCAGAGAACAAGGACAAGCTCCGCGACATCCTTCTTCTCCATGTCGTGCCGGGCAAGGTGGCAGCGGCGGACGTCGTCAAGCTCACCGAAGCCAAGACTGCCGGCGGCGGCACACTGTCGATCTCCACGACCGACGGCGTCAAGGTGGGCACGGCCTCGGGATCGGCGACGGTCGTGAAGACCGACATCCCGGCCAAGAACGGCCTGATCCACGTCATCGACTCAGTTCTTCTTCCCTGACCCTTGTCTGCAACGACTGCCTTTCACCGACGCTCCCCGGCGCCGCCATGGCTCCGGGGAGCGTCGTCGTTTGTGGGGCTTCCGGCAGCAGCGAGCGGCTCCGGCAACGATCTCACCAATTACCTCCTCGCGCGAAGGAGCAAATGGGGCCCGGGCACCGGGACGACAGCCGCCGAGCGGGCGACCCAGGCCGTCGGCGGCCCGCTGTCCTCCGATTGGAAGTATGAGGTCAGCCTGTGGGTTGAGCCGGCGTTGCTGTTTCGGCCTGCGGTGCAGTGGTCGATCGCCGACGGGACGATTCTCCAGACGGCGGATCATCTCAGCTGGAATGACCTGCTGACTCAGGGCTTTGATGTCAATCAGATCGCCGGGCGTTTCGGCCTTCCCGCTCTGAGCGCGTGGGGGCGGGGTGTCCTCGAACCGGGGGCGGTCAGACTGGGCCGACGTCGAGGGAGTGGAAGGGGTGGTGGCGGAGGGCTGCGGCCGCGTCGGCGTCGAATCGATCGATGTCGCCGAGATCGAGGTGGCCAGCCCCGTGTCGGGCCAGGATTTCGGCTGCGGCGACGTCGAGGGAGCGCACCTCGGAAAGGGCGAGTCCGCCGAGCCCACGTTGACTGGCGAGGATCCTGGCCCGGTCTGGGGTGATGGTGTTGAGGCCACGGATCCGAAGTGGGCCGCGGTGCCCGATCACCGCCTCAAGGACACGGCCGCCGACGTCGTTCTTCACGCGGATATCGAGCGAGCCATGGTGGCTGCCGAGCCAGGTGGCGACCGGTTCGTCGATCCGTTCGAGGGAGAGAAGCAGGAGACCGCCGACATGGGCGGAGAGGCTCCGGGCCTGCCGGACCGAGAGCCGCTCGACATTTTTAAGGCAAAGATTTCCCCGTCGGGCTCCAAAAGCCTCTGCAGTAGAGTCGCAGAGTTCCTTCACGCTGTGGAGATGGAGTGAACCCGGATGGCGAGCAAGCGCCGCGGCGACATCGGGGGCGGGCGCGGCAAGTCCGTTGACGTGGAGATGGCCATGGTGCCTGGCGAGCGCCACGGCGACGGCTGGTTCGAGCGTGCGGAGGCCGTTGAGATAGAGGTCGTAGCCATGTCTCGCTAGGCCGATCGCTGCGGGAAGATCCAGCGAGCGGAGCTTGTCGAAGGAGAGTTCGCCGCCGTGGCCGGCGAGGGCGAAGGCCGCTGCCGATGACAGGGAGCGGAGGTTGTTGAACGACAGGCCGCCGCCACGGTGGGCGCCGAGGGCAGCCGCAGCCGAGTCGGTGATCGACGTCAGCCGGTCGAGATAGACGTGGCCGCGGTGCCGGGCGAGTTCCCGGGCCACCGAGACGGGAAGCAACTCGAGACCATCGAGGTACAGATGGACCGCATAGTGGCCGACGGTGTCGATGTCGTCGTGGCGGAGTGGGTCGGCGGAGGGCTCGAGGCAGAGGTGGCCGCAGGAGGTGGCCGCCACGGGATCGAGCGGATCGTAGGCGGCCTTCCCGTCGACGAGGCGCACCGGCCGCGCGGCGGCCCGCACGAGCGCTCGTGCCGAAGAAGAATCGAGAAACCGGATCGCTCCCGTGCGTTCCCTCGTGAGCACTGATCCGCCGGTGGTGTGATCGCCTGCGAGGCCGTCGCTTTTCTGATCTGGCACGAGAGGATCTCCTCGGTCCGCCGGGGCGGACGGGTGAGTGTCGATCTGCCGCGGGCACGTCACGCTCACGGCGAACGCCCCTTCTTACGCCAGCCGCCTGCCTCGCGTGCGTGTCAATCGTGTCATACCGCCCCGGTTCGATAGGATCACGGTTCGACAGGATCACGGTTCGACAGGATCACGGTTCGACAGGATCCCCCCTTCCGCTCACGGCTTCCTCCGGTGGGAACGGACGATCTCGTCAACGGTCTCACGGTATGGAGCGGCGCGGAACCGAGGCGAGCCCGGCCAAGGGCTACTTGGGCCCCCCGGCTGAAGCCTCCTTGGTTGCCGGCAGGTGATAGCCCTCCCGGTTGACCCGGATGGAATACAGACTTGCCCCTGCCGTGATGTAAAGGAGCGAGGCATCCTTGCCCCTGCCAAAGCCGACGTTCGTCGGCACCTCGGTGGGGATGTAGGCGAGCTCCTCTCCCTCGGGCGAATAGACGCAGATCCCCGGCCGGTTCTCTGCACGGACGGCGACGTACAGATTTCCTTCCGTGTCGACCACCAGGCCGTCGGGGCCGTCAAACGGGGCGTAGTCGACGAGTGTTCTGCGGAAGGTCGCCGAGCCGTCGTCGTGGAGATCGTAAGCCAGGAGGGCCATCAGCCCTTTTCGGAGTGGAATCGTCCCCTTCCCGTCGGCGTTGGCGAACTGGCCAATTGCTGTCCCGCCGTTGTCGTTGCTGACCACGTAGAGGGTCTTCTGATCGGGGGAGATGCAGACGCCGTTTGCCTTGCCGGCATCGGTAATGATCCGGTGGAGCGAGCCGTCGGTGTCGATCCGGTAGACCGCCTCGAGCGGCTGGTCGATCGGCTCATGCCCGGCGTAGCGGGGATCGCTGAAATAAATCCGCCCCTTCTCGTCAATGGTGATGTCGTTGGGGGAATTGAGCGGCTGCCCGTCGTGGAGCGCAGCGATGATCCGCGCCTTGCCGGTAGCCATGTCGGTGCGAGTCACTCGTCGCCCGCCGAAGTCGGCCCCCTCGGCAACGATCATGTTGCCCGCCGCGTCGAACTTGATTCCGTTGGACATCCCGCTCGGTGAGCGGAAGATCTCCGCCTTGCCCGTCGCCGGGTCGTAATGCCAGATGAAGCCGGCTTCGATCGTTCCCTGCTCGTCCCGAGAACGGTGGGAAAAGGTGATCTCGCTGAAATAAACCTGCCCGTCCGGCGCTACCGCCACCCCTTCGGTGAGGACCTTCGACTCGAAGAGTTTTTTCGGTACCGCCCCCGGCGGCACGATCGGCGGAGCCGCGTGTGCAGCCCCCGCAGCGAGCAGCCCGACACAGGCAACAACCACGACCGCCCCCGAGACGCTCCACGCAGACAGCAGCTTCTTCATGAGAAATTATTTCCTGGTGGGATAGGATCAGGGATCGGGGCATTCAAGAATTCACGACACGTGAGCCGACAGTCGCCGCCACTTCTCGACGAAGCCAGGGCGACTGAAAACCTCCGGGTTGACCACCCCGCGGGGCGTCGTGCCTGCCGCGAGGTCGACGATCGATTGGCAGGCGGTGCGGCCGATGTCGCGAAACATCTCGTCGGTCCAGGCGATGCAGTGTGGCGCGAGGAGGACGTTGTCGAAACCGGCCAATATCGGCGGGGCGGTGAGCGGTTCCTCGGCGAAGCAGTCGAGGGCGGCGCCGGCGATCTGCCGCCTGGTCAGCGCCTCGGCGAGGGCGGCTTCGTCGACGATGCCCCCCCGAGCGGTATTGATCAGATACGAGCCCGGCTTCATGAGCGAAAGCTCGCGCGGACCGATGAGGTTGCGCGTCTGTTCGGTGAGGGGGCAGTGGATCGAGACGAAATCGGCCCCGGCGAGGAGTTCGTCGAGCCCCACGGCTCGTGCCCCATGCGCTTCCACCACCTCCGCGGAGGCGAAGGGGTCGTAGACGAGCGGCGGATTCATTCCGAAGCCGGCGAGAAGCTTCACCAGCGCCCGCCCGATGCCGCCGAAGCCGATCACGCCGAGCGTCCGCTCGCGGAGCTCGCAGCCCATGAACTGACTGCGGTCGTTCCAGCGGGCCTGGCGGACGAGATTGTCCTTCACGCGGAGGTGGTGCGTGAGCGCGAGCATCCAGCCCACCGTCGCCTCCGCGACGGGGCGGTCGACGGCGCCGGTGGCGATGCAAAGCACCACGTCGGCGGCGGTGCAAGCGGGGACATCGACGCTGTCGTAGCCGACCCCGAATCGGGAGACGACGAGGAGGTCATTGCTCCCAGCCAGGCTCCGCGCCGTGACGCGCGGCGTGAGGACGACGACGCCGTTGACGCCGGTGAATTGCTCCGGGGCGATCTCCGCACGGTGATTGGTAAAGCGACCGACCGCGAAGCGGCGGGAGTCCGTGAAGCGGTCGAGGCCGACATCGCGGTATTTTGGCTGGCCGTCGGATTCGTAGAAGTCGGCGGTCAGCGAGACGGTAAACGGCGCAGAGGAAGTCATCGCCACGGGTTTCCTTCCGGG
>CALQRA010000260.1 GCA_943332855.1 Candidatus Kuenenia stuttgartensis | reverse complement strand
CTCGACGCCCTCGCGGTCGCCGAAAAGGAAAACTGGGTGTGGCACGGCGTCACCGTGCTCCAGCCCGACGACCAGCGCTGCCTCGTGGAGCTGTCGCGCGGCGGCGCCGACGCCGAGGTGATCCGGGAATACGACCTGGAGACGAAGGCCTTCGTGCCGGGGGGCTTCGAGCTTCCCGAGGCGAAGAGCCGGGTGGCGTGGCGCGATGCCGACACGCTCCTGGTCGGTACCGATTTCGGCGCTGGCTCGATGACGACTTCCGGCTATCCGCGCACCGTCCGGGCCTGGAAGCGGGGGACGAAGCTCGCCGACGCCGAGCTCGTCTACGAAGGGACCGAAGACGACATGGCCGTCTCCGGCTTCAAGGATCTGACCCCTGGCTTCGAGCGGGAGTTTTACGTCCGCCAGAAGACGTTCTGGACCACCGACATGTTCGAGCGCCGCGACGGCAAGCTCGTCCAGGTGCCCAAGCCCGAGGATGCCAATGCGAGCGTCCACCGCGAGTGGCTCATCCTCGAACTCCGCAAAGACTGGGACAGCGGCGCGAAGACCTATCCGGCCGGGGCGCTCCTGGCGATCGACCATGAACGCTTCATGGCCGGCGACCGCGACTGCCACGTTCTCTTCGCCCCCTCCCCGCGGACGTCGCTGGTGTCATTCGCCCCCACGCGCCATCACCTCCTCGTGACGACGCTCGACAACGTCCGCAACCGGGTCGAGGCCCTCTCCTGGCAGGGGGGGAAGTGGCTCCGGGAGCCGCTCGCCGGCGTCCCCGATCTCGGCACGGCGGGGGTGACGGCGGTCGACGACCTCGACAGCGACGACTTCTTCCTCGTCACGGCAAGCCCGCTCCAGCCGTCGACGCTAGCGCTGGGGAGCCTGCCGGCCTCAGGTCAGCCGAAAGTCACCGGCGTCGAGAAGCTCAAGAGCGCTCCGTCGTTCTTCGAATCGAAGGGGCTCGTCGTCGAGCAGCACGAGGCGACGAGCGCCGATGGGACGAAGGTGCCCTATTTCCAGATCGGCCCGAAGGACCTGAAGCTCGACGGATCGACGCCCACGCTCCTCTACGGCTACGGCGGCTTCGAGATCCCGCTCCTCCCCGGCTACGAGGCCATCACCGGCGCGGCATGGCTGGAGAAGGGGAACGTTTCGGTGATCGCCAACATCCGCGGTGGCGGAGAGTTTGGCCCAGCCTGGCATCAGGCGGCGCTCAAAGAAAACCGGCCCCGCGCCTACGAGGACTTCATTGCCGTCGGTGAGGATCTCGTCCGCCGCAAGGTGACGTCTCCGCCGCATCTGGGGATCAAGGGGGGGAGCAATGGCGGATTGCTGATGGGGAACATGCTCACGCGCCGGCCCGATCTGTGGGGGGGTGTCGTCTGTCAGGTGCCGCTCCTCGACATGCGCCGCTACCACACGCTCCTGGCTGGTGCGAGCTGGCAGGGGGAGTATGGCAACCCCGACAAGCCGGAGGAGTGGGAGTTTATCCGTGGCTTCTCCCCTTACCACAACATCGATCCGGCCAAGGACTATCCGCCGATCCTGATCACGACGAGCACGCGCGACGACCGTGTCCATCCGGGGCACGCCCGAAAGATGGCTGCCAGACTCGAAGAGCATGGCAAGCCGGTGCTCTCGTACGAGAACATCGAGGGGGGCCACGGCGGCGCCGCCGACAACAAGCAGCGGGCCTTCATGGACGCCCTCGGGTGGACGTTCCTCTCGAAGGAACTGAAGTAGGCTCACGCCCCTGCCGCATCAGCCTTCGGCGCCGGTCGCTTCGAGGAGCCTCCGCGGCACGCCGATGTCGAGGACGTGGATGGCGCCGGTGAAGGCTCCGGCGCCGGGGGCATCGAAGCCGATCTTTCGGGCGACGAACGTGGCGGTGACGTCGGCGCGGAGGCATTCCCCGGCGGCGAGCCCGGTGTCGCAGTCGAGGCCTGACGGGATATCAACGGCGAAGATCTTGCCAGCCCGGGAGTCCGAGCCGTGCGGATGGCGAGCCAGATTGATCGCCCGGATCGCCGTCGCCACCGCGCCGCGCGGGGCGCCGCTCGAGCCGGTGCCGAGGAGGGCGTCGACGATCCAATCGGATCCGGCGAGCGCCGCAGACCACGCTTCCATCGGCGCCGACTCGAGCGGCTCGATCGGAATCCCGGCCCGGACGGCGACGGCATGATTGATGGCGGCGTCGCCCCGGTACGCGGACGGGTCGCAGGCGAGGAGGAGCTTGACCTCGGCCCCGAGGTTCTCCAGATGGCGGGCGATCACGAAGCCATCGCCGCCATTGTTCCCCCGGCCGCAGGCGATCGACACCCGGAGCGGCGGATTGACGCGATCGAGCGAGGCAACTGCCATCAGCAGGTGGGCGGCGTTCCGACCGGCGTTCTCCATGAGGACGATGCCAGGGAGGGAATAGTCCCCGATCGCCTGGAGATCGACGGCGCGGACCTGTTCGCGGGTCAGGGAACGCATCACTGCTCCGGAGCTTTGGGACTCCCACCCGCCGCGGCGACCACCCGACGTCGATGCCGCGGGCGAAATGGAGGAGCGGGGGCATGTCGCCCGCCGCTCGGCGAGAAGGAAGCACCCCGGGGTGGCTGCCTTCAGCGATCAGCGTACACCCGCGTGATCTCTTCCTTGGTGATCGGGGCCGGCTGCTCGTCGCTGGTCAGCTGCACCTGGACGCGCTGGTCCCCCTCGCGGCGACCGCGGACGCGGATCCGGTAGGTGGCCTCCTCGGACGGGGCGAGCTTCGCCAGCGGCTCAAACGAGATCGTGAGGTTGTCGACGCGGTGGGGCGAGGGCCCGCGGGCATCGACCGGCTCCATATCGCCCAGGAGCGTGGCGGAGACGCGGACGCCACTGGCTGGCTTCGTCCCCTGATTCGCGACGCGGATCACATACTCGCTGACCCCGCCGACCTCGATTGGATCCTCGCTGTCGGCGACCTCGAAGGCGAGGGCCGCCAGCCCCTCGACCTCCACCGTGTGGCCGATTTGATCAGACAGCCCGGCGGTGGTGCGAGCGGCGGCGACGATCTTTTGCGATCCCAGCGCGATCGGCATCACGACAACCTCGACCTGACCGGTCTCGGCGGCGGGAAGCTCCTCAAGGTTCCAGAGCACACGGTGGGTCCGCTCCTCGTAGTAGCCGGCGTTGGTGGCCCGGATGAACTTCATGCCCGGGGGAAGCTGCGCGACGAGCTCGACGCCGACGGCCGGTGCCGTACCGGCGTTGGTCATGGAGAGGACACAAGTGGCGGGGCGCTGGAGATAGCGGCGCGACGGCATCTGGACCGCCAGTTCGAGCGTCGGCGCCGTGACGGCGATCTTCACCGTCTCCGAGACCTCGATCTGGCCATCGGCCCGGGCGGTGAGCCGCAGAGCATGAACCCCCGGGCCGGTTGTGGCGAGGACGAGGTCGATCGTTCGCGATTCCCCTGGCGGCAGCGAGCCCACGTCGAATTCCAACTCATGGCCGGCGCGGTGGGTGAGCCCTTCGGGGAGCAGCCCTTCGAGCACGACACCCGTGGCGATCCCGCTGCCGGGATTGGAGATCGTGATCGTCAGGCGTGACTCGAGCCCGACGAGAACCGGCAGCGGCGGCTCGGCGACGATCTCGAGCGCCGGCCGCGTCGCCCGGGCGCGGACCGAGGCATCGGCCCGGAAGCTGACACTGGCGACACTGCCAACATCCCCTTCCTGCAGCGGCATGACGTCGAGGGCGACGCGGGCCTGCCCTCCCGGGGGTAGGGCGCCGAGTTGCCAGACGAGATCGGACGCAGGGGCCAATGCGCCTCCCTGGCCACCCGGTGCTTGGGTCGGCGAGGCGGGGGGGGTCGTGGCGACCAGCGCCGTGCCGAAAGGGACCGAATCGCGGAGCACGACATCGTTGGCCGTCGCGCTCCCGACATTCCGGACGAGGATCTCGAAGCGCGCTGTCTTGCCAACCTGGATCTCTCGGGGACCGCGCTTCTCGAGCGCCAGTTGCGGCGTCTGCACTCCTTCGAGCTGGATCGCGCCGGGGCGCCCCTGGCCGGTGGGCGTGAGCGGGGGTTGATCGGGGGGCATGCTGACTCCCCGCTGGGCAGGTCCGCCCCGCAGGGCTCCTCCGCCGGAGGCGGTGGAAGGGGGTGGGCCGATCGGTGGGGCGGCGGCGAACGGCATGCCTGCCCCCAACGGCGCGGCCGCTGCACGAGCCGGCTGGGCGTGAGCGGGGATCGGGGCCCCGTCGTCGAAGTCCTCATCCGCCCGATCGGCAAAGCCGGCGGTCCGCCCCGCCGTGATGCCGGTGGAGGAGAGGGAAGCCGGTGGAGGGAAAGGGGTCGGCGGCGGCGCCACGTCCGGCAGCGGTGCGGCAGCAAACGGGTGCGTGGGTGGGGCTTCGGTGGAGCTCACAGGGGGTGAGCTGGCCGACCGGCGAAGCGGATTACCAAGACCGGCCGGGAGCGAAGAAGGGGCAAGTGGCCGGCTGTCTGCGGTCGGAGCAGCGATGTCGCCGAGGTCTTCGGGGAGCCGGGGCTCATCCACGGCGGTGACGCCAGCGACAGATTCCGGGCTCTGGAAGCGCGACGTGTCGTCCGGCGGCGACTGTGGCTCGCGGTCGGTGGCAGGATCGGGCTCGCCGGCGTCAAGGCCCGGATCGTCCTCCAAGGGGCTCTCCTGTGGAAGGGGAGCGGCGCGGCCGGCGAAGTCCTGATCCGGCGGTGCAGCCTCGGTCGGGTCGCTCCCCGACACCGCGGTGACCAGGCCCGGCGCTCGGGAGCCGGTCCGCTCGTCGCCACCGCTTTCCATGGCTGGGGTGGAGGTATCGGTGAGCTCCGGCTCCACGGGTGGCAGTGCCTGGCCGAACCGGCCGGGGCTGCCATAGCGCTGGGGCGCCGGCGGCGCGTCGGCCCCGGGGGGCGTGTCGAACGACGTCTGCTCGATGGGGAAACGGGCGAACCGACGCTCTGGAGCCTCGTCCGCCAGTGGTGCGGCCGCGGCGATTGGGGATGAAGCAGGATCCGGCTCGGCGGCGAGGTCGGGGCGCTCGATCCTGGCGGGGGCCTCTGCTCCGCGGAGCATGCCGCGCACGGCGAGACTCGCCCACACGACCCCGAACCCGGCGCAGGCACAGCCGGCCGCCGTGAGCGCGAACCGGAGATTCGAGGTCTGCGGCGACACGACGAAATCCTGTCGCGAAGGTCGATCGGACATCGGTGGAGCCTCTGCGGAGACGCCGTCGCGACACCGGTCACGCCGGGCGCACCAAAAGGGCGCGCCAGGGAGGTACCACAATCAGGGCGTCCTGGAGAAGGTCAACCCGCGGCGGGGAGGGAGAGAACGCGGTGGAGATGGAAGTGGAACTTCCCCAGCTTGCCACCGTAGTTGCCCGCCGACACCGCCAGCAGCTCCGGGCCGACGGCTGCTTCGATGCCGGCCGCCATGGCAGCGGCCACCGTCGTCTCGTCGGTGCCGTCGATGACGATCTCGACGGCCGCTGCCACGCCGGGGTGCAGCTCGCTGACCACCCGGCCGATGAGCGCGGGGGAGAAGGCCTCGTTTGTCGAGCCCCGCAGTCCCTCGCAGCGCGATCCAACCTTGCTCCCCGACCGCACCGCGCCCCCCGGGAAAGGCGCGATCACGCCGGGGCAGCGGTCGATCGCGGCGACGGCCCGCCGCACGGCCGCGAGGGTGCCGTCGAGCGTCGCACCCTGGAGGATGAAGTTTCCCCCGCCGACCCCCTTTTCGATCCCGCAGGTCTCCTCGACGAGGAACTCGCCATCCATCACCGGCACACGCCAGTACCGCCGGCCGTCGACGACTTTTGTCTTCTCGAAGCCGTCGCCGAAGTAGCGCACGTGGCCGCCAAGAGGAGCCCGGTCTGCCGCGGACGGCAAGCCGTCGAAGACGGCGGCCGAAGGGCAGGTGAGGAGGCACTGGGCGGTGCGGTTGGCGATCGCCTTGGCGACCCCTTCGGCTGAAAACGAGAAAGCGAGAATCGCCACCCCCGGTCGGCCGTCGGGAGTGT
>CALQRA010000259.1 GCA_943332855.1 Candidatus Kuenenia stuttgartensis | reverse complement strand
CCGATGGGGCCGGTCGGCACGGCGCTCAATGGTGTCGTGTTTTTCAATCCCTTCGAGCAGGGAGGGATGAATGCGGTCGAGGGCTATTCGGAGGTTTGGCTCGACGCCTGCTGCGGCCACCCCCAGCAGACCGGCGTCTACCACTACCACAAGTATCCGGTCTGCGTGAAAAGCCCCTTCAAGGACGACGGCAAGCAGCATTCGCCGATCATCGGCTTCGCCTGGGATGGGTTTCCGATTCACGGCCCCTATGAGGCCGATGGCATCCTGGCCCGCGACAGCGATACGCTCGCCCCGCTGGGCCTCGCGCTTGACGCCTGCAACGGCCATGCCGATCCCCACCGCGGCTACCACTACCACGCCACACCGGGGCAGTTTCCCTACATCCTCGGCGGCTACCGGGGCGTCGTCGAGCCGAGCAACAACCGCGGACTGCGGCGCGCTGGCGCGGGCCCGATCGAGAACAACGCCGAAGGAGAGACAGTTACCGATCCGGCCATCGTCGCTGTCGTGCCGGGATCGATTGCCCCCGGCGGGAAGAGAACCGTGACGATCGAGCTCGATCCGCGCGAGGGGATCTCGCCGCGCGGCGCCGGGCGGAGCGCTTTCCCGATGCCCGAGGGCGCGCCGTCGTGGGTCCAGATCGGCCCCTACGAGGCCAGCGCGATCCGCCGCGAAGGGAATCTCGTCACGATCACGCTCGACATCCCCGCCGATGCCACCCTCGGCGTTCTCCTCGACTGCCATCTCGAGTTTGAGGGGGCGGCCCGCGGCGGTCGCAACCGGGTCTACAAGCGCAACGACGTTCTCCGTGTGGTGGAATGACGGCCCCGCGGGCAAGCCAGGAAGGTGACACGATGAAGATCCGGGAGATGAAGATCGGTGATCAGATTGCGGCAGGCCTCGCCGCGGCCTGTCTGGTGATGGTCGCGGCCGCCGCGACCGCCGAGGATTGGCCGCAGTTCCGCGGGCCGGGGGGGCGGGCAGCCGGCACTTCGGCGCCCGTCGAGTGGGGCAACTCCAAAAACCTCCTCTGGAAGACGGCGCTGCCGGGGGGAGGATCGTCGAGCCCGATCGTTCATGGCGATGCGATCTTCGTCACCTGTTGGTCGGAAGGGGGCGGAGGAAAGGGGCCGACCAGGCACCTGGTGAAGATCGATCGGAAGGACGGGACGGTGGCCTGGCAGCGCGACATCGCCGCGCCCGGCCCCGATGATCCCTACGCGGGCTACCTCACCGAGCATGGCTACGCGAGCAACACGCCGGTCACCGATGGCGAAATGGTGTGGGCCTTCCTCGGCAAGGCGGGGATTGTTGCCTTCGACATGGAGGGAAATGAGATCTGGCGGACGGGCGTCGGCACCGAGTCGAGCAACCGCCGTTGGGGCTCGGGGGCCAGCCTGATCCTTCATGGGGAGCATCTGATCTGCAACGCGTCAGAAGAGAGCCAGTCGATCCGGGCGATCGACAAACGGACCGGGAAGGAAGTCTGGAAGGCCGAGGCCGCGGCCCTTGAGCTCGCCTACGGCACCCCGGGCGTTGTCACGCTCCCCGACGGCTCCGAGGAGATCGTTGTCGCCGTCCCCGGGGAGGTGTGGGGCCTGGATCCCAGCACGGGAAAACTCCGCTGGCACACCGAGATGGGGCTGACCGGGAATGTCAGCCCGAGCGTGATCGTCGATGGCGAGACGGTCTACGTCTTTGGTGGCTATCGTTCGTCAGGGTCGCTTGCCGTTCGGGCCGGGGGCCGGGGGGATGTTTCGAAGACGCACGTTCTCTGGACCAGCCGCACGAGCTCCTACGTGGCCACGCCAGTGCTCCACGACGGGCACCTTTTCTGGATCGACGACAAGGGGCTGGCCTTCTGCTCCGACGCGAAGACCGGCGCGGAAATCTACAAGGAACGCGTTCGCGAGATCACCTCGGGGGGGAGGCCGGTCTACGCCTCGCCGGTGGTCGCCGATGGGAAGGTGTATGTCGTGACCCGTTACGACGGGACGATCGTCCTCCCCGCCGCGCCGCGCTATGAGGTGCTGGCGCACAACGTCTTCGAGGGGGACGACAGCGATGCCAGCGGCACGCCAGCCCTCGTCGACGGCCGGATCTATCTGCGCTCGGGGAAGTTCTTGTATGCAATCGGATCGACGGAATGATCGGTGGCCGCTCGACAGCGGTTCAAAAGGCTCTGTGCTCAATCCAGAAAGCAGGGTGAATGCGATGAAACTCGGAACACGATCCTGGGGTGCGATCGCCGCGGCGGTCGCGCTGATCGGCCTGGGCGCGCTGGCCATAGCCCAGCCGCCGCGTGGTCCGGGGGGCGGCCCGCCGCCTCCCGAGTTCGGCGGAGGACCACCAGGCCCGCCACCCTTTGACCCACTCCGCGAGGCCCTCGATCGCGATCACGATCACCGGCTCGATGCCGAAGAAATCAAGAACGCCGCCACCGCCCTCCTCGCCCTCGACGGCAACGGCGACGGTGTCATTGACGACGAGGAGTTTCGCCCGCCGCATCCCCCTGGGGAGCATGGGCCGCCGGGGGAAGGGCCCCCGGGAGGGTTTGGTCCCCCCAGAGGGGAAGGCAGGGGGGAAGGCCCCCCCCGCGGCGGCCCGCCGGGCGAGCGTGGGCCGGGGGGCGAGCGTGGGCCAGGGGGCCCGGGTCGAGGGGACCGTGGCCAGGGTGGACCGGGTGGTCCGCCACCGGGTGGACCGCCGGAGGGTGGGCCTGGCGGTGGCCGGGGAGCGGGGATGGGGCCGCCCAGCCCGGAGCGGTTTGTGGAGGAAGCCTTGTCGTTCGACACTGACCGCGACGGCAAGCTCGACCGCAACGAATTGATGAAGTTTGCCGAGGAGATGGGGCGGCGGCGTGGTGGGCCAGGTGGTCCTGGAGCTGGCGGGCCCCCCGGCGGCGGTCCCCCGGGTGGCCCTGAAGGGCGCGGCGGCCGTCGCGGTCCTGGAGGTGGCGGTCCTGGAGGTGGCGGTCCTGGAGGTGGCGGTCCTGGAGGTGGCGGTCCGGGAGGTGGCGGTGCCAGCGGCCCGCCAGGTGGTCCTGACGGTGACGGTGCCCCGCGGCCCGAACGTCCGCGCCGCCCCGAGTGAATCCTGAAGGCTGTTCTCCGCGGCGCGGCTGTCGCGCCGCGGAGGGGCCAGCCGGGCCTTTCCCCTTCCTCGTCGGGGCCGTTGTCTTCCCACCGTAGCCCACTCACTTGGTGGCGATCATGCGTGTCATCGGCAGGTTCGTCGTTGCGTGGCTCGCCGGCTTGTTTGTGGCGATGACGGTCACGGCTGCGGTGGAGGCTCGACCGCCGAACATCGTCGTGATCCTCGCCGACGATCTCGGCTGGGGGGATCTCGAGCGGCATGGCGGACCGGCACGCACGCCGGCGATCGACAGGCTCGCCTCGGAAGGGGTCGAGCTGCAGCGCTGCTACGCCCATCCTGTCTGCAGCCCGACCCGTGCTGCCCTTCTCACCGGCTGCCTGCCGCGACGCTTCGGCATCGACCGGCCGCTTCAGCGCCGTGATCCGGGCCTCCCCGCCGGTCTGCTGACGCTCCCCCGCACCCTCTCCGCCGCCGGCTATGCCACGAACCTCGTCGGCAAATGGCACCTCGGCACCTCGAGCCCGCCGTTGGCGAGCGGGTTTGACCATTTCTATGGGTTTCTCGGCCCCGAGATCGACTCCTTCACCCATCTCGACCGGCGCGGAGACCTCGATTGGCAGCGGGACGGGACTCCTGTCGAGGAGGAGGGGTATGCCGCCATCCTGATGGCCGACGAGGTCGTGCGGATCATCCAGCGGCAGGATGCCGACCGTCCCTTCTATCTCCAGGTGGCCTTCAATGTGCCCCATTTCCCGATTCTCGCGCCGGCCAACTCGACGGCAAAATATGCAGGGCTCCCCGAGCCCCAGGCGACGCGCTGCGGCATGATCGATGTGCTCGATACGAGCGTGGCAAGGGTGCTCGAGGCGCTCGACGAGCGCGGGCTGGCGGCCGAGACGATTCTTCTCTTCCTCTCCGACAACGGCGCCGACCGTTCCGGCAGCAACGCCCCCTTCCGGGCCCGGAAGGCGACGGTCTACGAAGGGGGGATCCGAGTCCCGGCGATCGTCCGGTTCCCTGGCCGTCTTCCGGCCGCCGCGGTTTCCGATCAGCCGATCACCGTCCAGGATCTCTTTCCCACGCTCTGTGCCGCGACCGGCATCCCGCTTCCAGCCGCCGCCCAGTGTGACGGCGTCGACCTCTGGCCGGCGCTGTCGGCGGGGCGCGTCGACGATCGGCCCCCGTTTGTGATCGCCACGGCCGACCGGGCCTGCTTTGCCGGCGATTGGAAGCTCGTCGTCAACGCCGCCGGGGGGACGGAGCTTTTTCATCTCGGCTCTGATCCCGGTGAGACCCGCGATCTCCTGGCCGCCGAGCCGGGGGTCGCGGCCATCCTCCGGTCGAGGTTGGCCGAGATCGAAGCGGGTTTTGACGGGCCGGTGGGCAGGGCTCCTCCTCCGCGGCGCGGCCGGGGAGAGGCCGTGGAGGGGGCGGGCCGCCGATCCGGAGGCGGCGGATGAATCCTGTGGCAGTCCTGCTCTAATCGGCCCCATGGATCATCAAGCCCCCCACGCACCGCTTCCTCCCCGCCCCGCCGAGGCCCATGCCCTCGCCATCGCCCGTGACCTCCCCGGCGAGCGGATCCTCTGCACGACCCGCGGGCGGGCCCAGGCCGGGCGGACGCTGGCCGCCGAACGCCCCACGGCAGACGTCACCGTCTGGTTCCTCGACCTCTTCCAGCACGATCTGGCCCGTGACGACATCGCCACAGGGGAGCCGTCTGCCACGCCGGCAGCGGGCAGTGCCAGGCTCGTTTGTGCCGCCGATATGCCGGCTGGCCCCTACGATCTCGTCGTCCTCCCCACCGCCTCCGGCGGTGAGGCGGAATTGACCCGCGATCTCCTCCAGCAGGCCCTCGTCCAGCTCCGCAGCGGCGGCTGGCTCGTCGTCTCCACCGACAACCCCCGCGACCGCTGGCTCCACGAGCAGCTCACCGCCACCGGGGAGACCGTCCGCGTCCGGCAGGGCGCGGAGACAGTCACGTATCTTGTCGAGAAGACGCGCGAGCCGGCGAAGATCCGCGACTTCTCCTGCGAGGTCGTGTACCGCGACCGCGGCCGCCTCCTCAAGGCGCTGACCCGCCCCGGGGTCTTCTCCCATCGGCGCATCGATCCCGGTGCCCGCCATCTCCTCAATGCCGTCGATGTCGCCCCCGACACCCGCGTGCTCGACATCGGCTGCGGGCCGGGGAGCGTCGGGCTGGCAATGGCGGCCCGCGATCCGACCGTCCAGGTCCGCGCCTTCGACAGCGCCGCGCGGGCCGTCGAATGTGCCCGCTTCGGAGCGACAACCAACGGCCTCCCGAACCTGGAAGTGGCGCTCGAGGCGCACGGCAATGTCCCCGATCCGGGCACGTACGATCTCGCCCTCGCCAATCCCCCCTACTACGCCGACTTCCGCATCGCGGCGCTGTTTGTCGAGGCCGCCCGGCGGAGCCTGACGCCGGGGGGAACCCTCCTTGTGGTGACGAAGCAGCCGTCGTGGTACCTCGAGCAGCTTCCCGCCGAATGGGACTCGGTCGCCCGCGAGGAGGTGAAGCACTACCACGTCATTGAGGCGGTGCGCCGCGAGGGGGCCGCCGAGATCACTTGGGGCCATGGCGACGGTCACCGACCCTGGGAGCCGGAGGATGATGAACAGTCGACGTGAGCTCCTCCGACAGGGGATGGTGATCGGTTCGATACTGGGCGCGTGCCGATCGATGACGCTGGTCCGGGCCGCAACCGACGAACTGCCAGCGCTGCCGCCGGTGGTCATCGATTCCCACACCCACTTCTACGATCCGTCGCGACCTCAAGGGGTGCCCTGGCCCGGACCGGAAGACAGGATCCTCCACCGCACGGTGCTCCCGACGGACTGGGAGCAGGTCGTGGAGCCGCTGGGCGTCACCGGGACGGTCGTCGTCGAGGCGAGCCCTTGGGTCGAGGACACCCAATGGCTCCTCGATCTTGCCGAACGTCACGCGCCGGTCGCCACCCGGCAGGGGATCGTCGCCGTCATTG
>CALQRA010000258.1 GCA_943332855.1 Candidatus Kuenenia stuttgartensis | reverse complement strand
TGGAGCGCGAGGCTCGCGGCGTTGGTGGCATCGATCGCCCCCACGAGGAGGTGGACATCGTGGCGGACCGCCTCCGCGACGATCGCCTCGAGGAGACGCCGTCCGATCCCCTCCCCGCGGCTGTCGGCCGCGACGTAGACCGAGTGCTCGACGGAATACTTGAAGGCCGGGAACGGCCGAAACGGCCCCCAACTGGCGAAGCCGGCGAGCGTGCCGTCGGCCCGTTCGACGCCGAGAACTGGATAGCCCGCCTGCTGCTTGGCCTGCCACCAGGCCCGGACCGTCTCGACACTCCGCGGTTGGTATTCGTAGAGCGCCGTCGTGTGCAGGATCGCGTCGTTGTAGATCGCGCGGATTGCCCCGAGGTGGTCGTCGCGGCAGCAGATCACCGGGCCCGCACTCATGCCGGCTTCCCCTGCGGCTGAGCCTTCGTCAGCAGCGACACGACGATGAGGACGATGAATCCCAGCGGGATCGTCACGAGCCCAGGCTGGCTGAAGGGGACGGGCGAGGCGTCACGCGACAGACCATAGACCTTCTCGAAGGTGTCGGCGGAGAGGAGGATCCAGGTCAGGCTGGCGAGCATCCCCACCGTCACCGCGGCGATGATCCCCTCCTTCGTCGTCCGCGGCCAGAAGAGGAGCATGACGAGCGACGGGAGGTTCGCCGAGGCGGCGATGTTGAAGGCCCAGCCGACGAGGAAGCTGACGTTGAAGCTGCGGAACAGGATCCCCAGCGCCATCGCCACGATCCCCAGGCCGACCGCGGCGATCTTCCCGCAGCGAACCTTCTCGTCGTCGTTCATCGGGATGCCGAGGACGTTCTCGACGAGGTCGTGGGCCACCGCCCCACTGCCAGCCATGATCAACCCACTGACGGTGCCCAGCACGGTCGTGAAAGCGATCGCCGAGATCGCGGCGAAGAGCGTGTTGCTGAAACTCTTTGCCAACAGCGGCGCCGCCATGTTCGTGCTTGTCGGGTCGAGGGCGCCGCTGGTCATCGCCCCCAGGCCGAGGAACAGCGTGAGGACGTAGAAGGCGCCGATCGCCGCGATCCCCACCACGGTGCTCTTCCGGGCAGCGGCGGCATCCTTGACGGTGTAGTAGCGGATGAGGATGTGGGGAAGCGAAGCGGTGCCACAAAACAGCGCGAGCATGAGGCTCGCGAAGTCGAGCTTGTCGGCGAGCTTGCCGGTGGTGAGCCCCTTGAAGTAGCCCCCCGGCTTGAGGAGATCGGTGCCGGCCCTCACCGTCGGCGTGTAGATGGTGTGCGTGCCGGAGGCGTCGGTCGACTTCTTCCCGCTCCAGGTGACGATCCGGGAATCCTCGAGGACGGAGAGGTATTCAAGCGGACCGAGGGGCCCGGTCGTGGTCGCGTCGCCGTAGCGCTCCGGGAGCGCCGCGAGGGTCCCCACGGGGCGGAGATCGTGGTCGCGGGTCTGCGGCTCCCCATCGACGAGGACACGGCCGTCGGGTGTGACGGTGCGTGTCTGCGGTTCGAGGCTCCCTGTGTTCACCGTCAATCCGCGACTGAGGATCATCGACGTCAGCACACCGCAGAAGAAGACCAGGAGCGATCCCTTGATGAACTGCACCCAGGTCGTCGACACCATCCCCGCGGTGACGACGATGAGCGTTACTGCCACGCCGACGAGGATCACCCCGACCGCATGGGGGAGCCCGAGGAGCGGCATGATCAGATCCCCGGCGCCCACCATCTGCGGGATCAGATAGAAGATGCTCACAACGAGCGTCGAGATCGCCACCGACAGCTTGATGCCACGACTGTTGTATTTCGCGTCGAGGGCGTCGGCGAAGGTGAACTTCCCCATCGATTTGATCGGCTCGGCAATCACAAATAACGCGACGATCCAGCCGGCCAGGAACCCGATCGAGTAGAGGAAGCCGTCGAATCCGTGGAAGGCGATCATCCCGCAGATGCCGAGGAAGCTCGCCGCCGAGAGGTAATCGCCGGCGAAGGCAATTCCGTTGATGAACCAATGGATCTCGCCGTGGGCGGCAAAGTAGCCCTTTGCCGACTGCCCCTTCCGCCCCAGCCAGAACGACAGGCCGATGACAGCGAGGACAAAACTGGCGAAGATCGCGATGGCGACAGGGGATGATTCGTAGAGCATCGGGGGTCTCGGGAACGGGCGGCCGACAAAAGGATGGAGGCGGGGCGGGGATCAGCGTCGCCCGCGCCCCGGGGATTCGACCACTCGGGCCGCCACCATGTAGACCACCGAAAGGAGGAGCGCCGCGGCAATCAGCCCGAGCCCGGAGGCGATGGCGAGATTCACCCCGCCGAACGGGCGGCTGGAGAGGATGTCGGGGCGGAAGAGGACGAGGGCGATGAAGCCGAAGTAGAGGATCACGTAGACCCAAAACAGGCCAAAGCCGATCCTCGCCGCCCGCCCGGGCCCCCGGCTTCCCGGTTCTGAATCGTCTGCCACATCCCACCCCCATGGATGCCGCGGCGGACTGCCAACGACAGCGTCAGTATACCCGGCCGCCGGGCTCAGGGCTTCGGTGCCGGCGTGCCGTCGGTGTCTCGGGCTCGTGCCGTGGCGGCGTCGGCGAAGGGGAGGGGCCAGGCCGGATCGGGGCGATGCTCCCGGTCGAGGAGCCGTTCCATCCGGGCCACGACATCGGGACGCTCCGCGGCGAGATCGTGGGCCTCGGCCGGATCGGCGACAAGATCGAACAGTTCCACCGGCGCCGCCCGGTCGGGCATCTCCCTGCCGAGGCCGCGGCGCACCACCTTCCAACACCCGTCGGGGGAGACCTCGAGCGCCGTCTGCCACTGTCGCTCCGTGAGCTCGCGGTAGAGCGTCCGACTGGTGGGCGGGGACTGCCGGCCGAGGAGCGCGGCTGCGAGGCTCTCGCCATCGAGTGCCGTGGGGCGCTGCGCGCCCGGTACGGCAAGATCGAGGAGCGTCGGCAGCCAGTCCTCGCAGCCGGTCGGGGTGTCGATCGAGGCGCCGGACGCGATCCTTCCCGGCCAGACGACGACCGCCGGCACGCGCAGGCCTCCTTCGTGGGGCGAGCCTTTCCAGTCGCGCAAGGGCCCGTTGCTCTTCATCCGATCCGTGACAACCCCGCCGGCGCCGGGGAAGGTGGCGCCGTTGTCACTCGAGAAGACGAAGATCGTGTCGTCGGTGAGCCCGAGCTCGTCGAGGGTCGCGACGATCCGCCCCACCTCCCGGTCCATCCGCGTCACCATCGCGGCGAGCGTGGCCGCCGGCTCGGCGCAGGGGACGTAGCCCTTCCCGCCGAGATAGGGCGTCTCGGCACCGAAGAAGCGCCGATGGCGTTCGAGCGATGGCTCGTCGGCAGGCACCTGGAGGGCGACATGGGGAAGCGTCGTCGGTAGGTAGAGAAAAAACGGCCCGTCGGCATGGGTGCGGAGGAAATGCATAGCCTCGTCACCGATCCGGTCGGCGGAGTAGGTCGTGCCGCGGAAGCGGGCGAAGTCGGCGGCACTCGGAGCGGGCTCGGCAGGGAGCGTCGCCGTCACCGGGACGGGCGGATTGTCGAGCGGCACCTGCACGGAATTGTCCCACAGAACCGTGGGATAGAACGAGTGCGCGTGGCGCTGGCAGTTGTAGCCGAAGAAGCGATCGAAGCCCGCGGCGAGGGGATCGGACGGGCTCCCCGGCGGCCCGAGCCCCCACTTCCCGAAGCCACCGGTGGCGTAGCCGGCATCGTGGAGGATCCCCGGCAGGGTGACGGTCCCTGCCGGCATCGGTCGCTGCCCCTCCGGTTGCACCTCGCTGTTGCTGCGGATCGGGGCATGGCCTGGATGGAGCCCTGTCATGAGCACGCAGCGGCTGGGGGCACAGACGGCGCTGCCGGCCCAGTGCCGGGTGAGCTTCGTGCCGCGCGCAATCAAGCTGTCGATATTCGGCGTCAGGGCATGGGCCGACCCCAGGGCCGCCACATCCCCCGTGCCGAGATCGTCGGCGAGGAAGAAGACGATGTTCGGGGGGCGGGCCGGGCGGACCGTCGCCGGACGAAGGGAGACGGAGGGCGCCAGCGGGTCGTCAGCCTGATGCATCCGCTCCGCCATCCGCGTCCGCAGCCCCGCCAGTCGTGGCGCGTGGTCGGCCTCCGCGGAGAGATCGTGGATCTCCTCGGGATCGTTCCGCAGGTCGAAAAGTTGCTCGCGTCCGATCTCCGGATAGCAGATCAGCTTCCAGTCGGGGGTGACCAAGGCGCGCTGGAAGTGGCGGTAGGCGAGGAGGAGATCGTCGCGGATCGCCGCCTGCTCCCCGCGGAGCACCGGCACGAGACTCACCGCCTCGCTCCCCGCCGGGCTCGGCACGCCGGCAAAGCTTCCGACGGTGGCGACGAGATCCTGGAGATGGCACAGCGCTCCCTCGCGCCGCCCTGCCGGCACCCCGGGACCGGCCAGGATCGCCGGGGCGCGCATCGAGTGCTCGTAGAGATTCTGCTTGCCGAGGAGGCCGTGGCTGCCGAGTGCCAGGCCATGATCGCTCACGAAGAGGATGAGCGTGTCTTCAAGCCGGCCCCGCGCCCGGAGCGTCTCCACGATCCTCCCCACCTCGGCATCGAGCGATTCGACGCAGGCGTAGGCATCGGCAAGTTCCTCCGACACCCCCGCGCGGGTGAGCGGCCTGGGAAGGAGTAGCTCGTCGCGGACAGCCAGTTCCCCGTTGTCGAAGGGGTGTTCGGGGAGCCAATTTGCCGGTGGCGGTGGCTCATGCCCCCGGTATCGGGCCCGGAAGACCTCCGGCGCCTGACGCGGATCGTGCGGCACCGTGAACGACACCCAGGCGAAGAATGGCGCGTCGCCGACCCCGGCGAGGAACTCCACCGCCGCGTCACCGAACAGCCGCGCGGAATGGACCCCGGGGGCCACGGCCGTCGCCGTCATCTCCCCGCCGTCGACTCCGGCGGGAAACGACGCCACGGGAACATTCCATTGGTCGGTCATCCCACCGAAGAACACGTTCCGCCCCGAGTCAAAGCAGCGCACCGCGGAAGCCTCGCCGTTGTGCCACTTGCCGGTGAGGAATGCCCACCAGCCGGCACGCCTGAAAACCTCCGGCCAGGTGTCCTGACCGGCAAGTTGTTCGTCGCGATGAAAGAGACTGCGGCCAGAGAGCATCATGGCCCGGCTGGGGATGCAGACGGCGCCGTGCTGCCCCCCCATGCAGTAGGCTCGGTCGAACGAGGTCCCCCGGGCCACCAGGGCGTCGAGCGCCGGCGTCCGGACAAGCGGATTGCCGAGGGCATGGATCGTGTCGGCCCGCTGGTCATCGGCGACGATCACGAGCACGCTCGGGGGGCGGGCCAGCGCGATCGCGGGGAGGAGCGCGGCCACGATCGTGAAGGTCGTGGCCCAGCGGAGGGCCCGGAATCTGCCACGGGCGGATCGTGTCATCTGCTTCATCGGTCCTGGTGGGATGGGGGCCGGTCGGGGCCGCGTCACGGCGCTGCCACCGTTGCCGCGGTCACACCCACGCCGACCTGCGCTTCGAACGCCGTCTTGAACGGATTTTCTGGAGGGCCGTCGAGATCCTCATTGACGAGGTCTGGTTGGATCGAGTCCCACCAGCGGTCGTATTCCGCGGCGAGGCGCTTCGCGATCGCGCCGTGGGCCGCCGCCACATCGTGCATCTCGGCCGGATCGGCCAGCTCATCGAAGAGCTGCCAGGCATCGGGACGGTTGTCGACGTTGACGAGGCTCCACCGCCCCTCACGGATCCGGCAGTGGCGCCACTTCGCCCCGGCCACCTCCCCCCGTTCCCAACGGCCGAGGTGGGTGACCAGCGGCCGGTCGGGCCACGGGCTGTGAGCGTCGAGGAGGAGGGGGACGAGGCTCCGCCCCTCGAGCCGCACCGCCACGTCGGCAGGGATTGGGGCCCGAGCGATTTCGCACAGCGTCGGCAGGATGTCGACATGGGCCACGAGCGCCGGCACGTCGACTCCGGCCGGCAGTGTCCCGGGCCAGCGCCACAGCGCGGGGACGCGCGTCCCCCCGCGCCACACGCTCCCCTTGGCACCGCGCATTGAATCGTTGAAAACGCCCGCCCCCGTCGCCGTGCCGTTGTCGGTGGAGAAGATCAGGAGCGTGTCCTCGGCGC
>CALQRA010000257.1 GCA_943332855.1 Candidatus Kuenenia stuttgartensis | reverse complement strand
GGGGGCCGATGGCGATTCTCCAGCAGGCCGGCGGAGCGGCCGAGGAGGGCTTCAGTGCGCTCCTCCTCTTCCTCACGATGTTGAGCGCCAATCTGGCGGTCGTCAACTTTCTCCCCATCCCCGTTCTCGATGGCGGGCATATGGTTTTCCTGATCTATGAATGGGTGACGGGCCGGCCGCCGAGCGAGCGCGTGGTGATCGCGTTGTCGTATCTCGGCTTGGCCCTCATCCTCACGCTGATGTTCTGGGTGTTCGGTCTCGACCTCGGGCTGGTCTCCCGGTTCGTCCCTGCGAAGTAGCGGGGAAGCCGGCCAGTCGTCCGGAGCGGGAGCCCGCCCGTCCGCAGATCCGGCCTGCGCCGGTACACCGCCCCATGCCCGACGTCGTCCTCGAGCCTCCTTCCCTGGCAGTGCCTTTCCCCCCTCCGGAGGTGAGGGTTGTCGTGTTCGATGTCGTCGGTACGCTCGTCGAGCCCTGGCCGACGGTCCCGGTGGCCTACCAGCGCGCCGCCCGACGGCAGGGGATCGAGTGTTCGGCCGAGGACTTGCGGGGGAGATTTGCCGCGGCGTGGCAGCGTCAGGAGGCGATCGACGCGGCCGCCATCCCCCCCTACGCCACGAGCCGGACCCGGGAAGTCGAACGGTGGCGGGGGATCGTTCACGAGGTGTTCGCGGCCGAGGCCCCGGACGGGGTCCGCGAGGCGGTGTTTGCCGATCTGTGGGGGCATTTTGCCGATCCCGGGTCGTGGCGTCCCCTGGAGCAGGGACAGCGACTCGTGCAGGCGGCCCTCGACGCCGGCTGCGGCGTGGCGCTGGCGAGCAATTTCGACGAGCGGCTGATGGCGATCGCCGGGGCTGTCGATCCGCTCCGCCTGGCGACGCATGTCTTCGCCTCGTCGGAGCTTGGCTGGCGGAAGCCGGCGGTGTCTTTCTTCCGTGCCGTCGAGGCCCGGCTCAAGGCCACGTCCGGGGAGCTGCTCCTTGTCGGCGACGATCTCCGACTCGACGTCGCGGCGGCCCGGTCTGCCGGCTGGCGGAGCCTGGCCGTCGTCGGCTGACCGGGGCTGCGGAGCAGGCCGCGGCCCATCGCCTCAGGGGACCGGGCGGCGCGGTTTGCCGCCTGCTATGATTCCGCCCGGGGGGCTGTCGCTCCCCTGTCGACTTTCCCACTGACCAAACAAAGGATCGAGCATGCCGACCCCCGCGCTCTCCCGCCGTGGCTTCCTTGCCGCCGGCGTTGCCAGCTGTGCCGCTGTCTCCCCCCTCGCCACCTTCGCCCGGGAGGCCGTCGCGGCCGATCTGAATCTCGGCATCCAGCTCTATTCGCTCCGTGGTTACAAGGTCGACGAGGCGATGAAGCACGCCCGCGACATCGGCTTCCGGTTCGTCGAGTTCTACGGCGACATGTATCCGGTCAATTCGGATGCCGCCGCGATCGCCGGGATGAAGAAGAAGCTCGCCGACCTCGGGCTGACGGTCAGCGCTCATGGCGTCAACGGCTTCGGCGCTGATGCCGCCGCCAACCGGAAGGTGTTTGAGTTTGCCAAGGCGGCGGGGATCCCCTGCCTCTCGGCCGATCCCTCGCCGGAGGCGTTCAAGAGCCTCGACGAGCTCGTCAAGGAATTTGACATCAAGATCGCGATCCACAACCACGGTCCGAAGCACCGCTACAACAAGGTCGTCGACGTTCTCAAGGCGATCGAGGGGCATGACGAGCGGATCGGCGCCTGTGCCGATCTCGGCCACTACATCCGCTCCGGTGAGAAGCCGACCGAGGTCATCCGCCTGTTGAAGGGGCGGCTCTACGGCATCCATCTGAAGGACTTCCAGGACATGCAGGATGTCACCAAGGGGGTGATTCTCGGCAAGGGGCATCTCGATGTGCCGGCCGTCATGGCGGCGCTCGTGCAGACGAACTTCCCGAAGACCGGCGCCCTGTCGCTGGAATACGAGGAAAACCCGGAGAACCCGCTGGCCGACATCCGGCAGTGCTACACGGTGGCGGCCGACGCCCTCGCGAAGACCTGATCGGCCTCCTCGCGGCGATCGTTCCCTCCCGGTCCGTCCCCTTTCCGGAGTGCCCCGCATGGTTTCCCACCACAGGTTCCTGGGCGCCGTTGCCCTCCTGCTCTCCCTGCCCAGCGGCGGGGTCGCCGTCGCCTCGCCGATCACCGACGCCCTGCCGGTGATCAGGGCGGTCGATCACGAGGGGAAGGGAAACGCGGCCGCCGCGAAGGCCTGGAGCGTGATCGCCGCGGCCGATGCCTCGGCGCTCCCCGATATCCTCGCGGGGATGGACGGGGCCAATCCGATCGCGGCCAACTGGTTGCGGTCGGCGATCGATGCGGTCGTCACGAAGGCGGGCGGAAATGCCAGGCTCCCCGTCGACAGCCTCGTCCGCTTCCTCGCCGAGACGAAGCACGATCCGCGTGCTCGGCGGCTTGCTTTCGATCTCGTCCGGGGGGCCGACGCGGCCCGGGCCGACAAGCTCCTCGACGGGATGGTGGAGGATCCGAGCGTCGAACTGCGGCGCGACGCGGTGGCGAAGGTCATCGCCCGGGCCGATGCCCTGAAAACCGGGGAGAAGAAGGAGGAGGCTCTCGTCGCCTACCAAAAAGCCTTCTCGGCCTCGCGGAATGTCGAACAGATCCAGGCCCTGGCGACCACGATCCGCGAGCTCGGTGGCACGGTTGACCTGACGGGCCACTTCGGGTTTCTCCGCGGCTGGCAGATCGTCGGCCCGTTTGACAACACCGATGGGAAGGGGTTCGCCACGGTCTATCCCCCCGAGGAGACGCTCGACCTCTCGGCCGCGCTCGATGGCAAGGAGGGGAAGGTGTCGTGGCAGCCGGTGGAGACCGCCGACGAGTACGGCGTCGTGAACGTCAATCTCTCCTATCCACCCCCGGCGCCCCCCGCCGATGCGAAGCCTGCCGACAGCGACAGCAAGGAGGGGCTCAAGGGGGTGATCGCCTATGCCGTCACCGAGTTTGTCTCGGCGGAGGATCGCCCGGCCGAAATCCGGCTCGGCACGAAAAACGCCTGGAAGATTTGGCTCAATGGCAGCCCGGTCTTCGAACGCGAGGAATACCACCGCGGCATGGAGATTGACCAGTACCGGATGCCGGTGACGCTCCGCAAGGGCCCCAATACGATCCTCATCAAGGTCTGCCAGGACGAGCAGCGCCGGCCGTGGACGACCGAATGGGAGTTCCAACTGCGGGTCTGTGACGAGGTGGGGACGGCCATCCATCCGCTCGGCGGCCCTGACTCCGTAGCAAAGTGAATCCCGCCCCGACTGCCTCTCGAATCCGATCGATCGACCCAGAGCCCGGAGAACCGTGTCCATGCCCCGCCTGCCAGCGCTCCTGATCGCGACCGCCCTCCTCACCGCAGCCCTCCCGGCCCGCTCAGATGACTGGCTGGAGTTCCGCGGTCCCGGCGGGGCCAGCCGCGTCAAGGAAGGTTCGCTGCCGGTGGAGCTTTCCGCCGCCGATGTCCGCTGGTCGGCCGACCTGCCCGGCCGTGGGCTCTCCGGCGTCCTTGTCGTCGGCGACCGGGCCTTCGTGACGACCAGCGACGGGCCGACGCAGGATCGGCTCCATCTGGTCTGCCTCTCGACCTCGACGGGAAAGATTCTCTGGGACCGGCAGGTGTGGGCGACAGGACGGACGATGTGCCATTCAAAGACGAGCGTCGCCGCGCCGACGCCGTGCAGCGACGGCAAGCGCGTCTACGCGATCTTCTCCTCGAACGACCTCGTCTGCTTCGACCTCGATGGCAATCTCCAGTGGCTGCGGGGGATCACCTACGACTATCCCAACGTCAGCAACAGCCTGGGAATGGCCAGCTCGCTCCTCGTCACGGCCGATACGGTGATCGTGCCGGTGGAGAACGACAGCGAGTCGTATTCGCTCGGGATCGACGCGGCGACCGGCGTGAACCGGTGGCGCCTCGACCGCCCCAAGGGGGCCAATTGGACCTCGCCGGTGATCCTTGCACCGGGGCTGGTAGCCCTCCAATCGAAAACCGGCATCGAGGCGATCCGCGCCACCGACGGCTCGACCGCTTGGAGCTACACCGACGGGGCCGACACCGTGTCGTCGAGCGCCCTGGCCGACGGCATCCTCTACGTGCCGAGCAACGGGATCACCGCGCTCACGCTCGATCCGGCCGATCCGGCGAAGCAACCGACGCAGGCGTGGCGCGAAAACACGCTCTCGCCGGCGACGGCCAGTTGCGTCGTGGCCGGGGATGCCCTCTACACGATCAACGGCGCCGGGGTCCTGACGGCCGGCGACCGGGCCACCGGCAAGCGTCGCTGGCAACTGCGGATCGAGGGGCCCTACAGCGGCACCCCGGTCACCGACGGCAAGCACCTGTGGGCGGTGAACGAGGCGGGGCTCGTGCGGGTGGTGGAGCTGGGGGAGAAGGAGGGGAAGGTGGTGGCCACGCTCGATCTCGGCGACGAGATCCTCTGCAGCCCGGCCGCCGCCGACGGCGCCCTCTACGTCCGTAGTAACACCAAGCTCCACAAGATCGGCCGGTAGGTCGACGAGCCATCGTCGCCCGGGTGCCGGCCGCGGTGGCGGTGGCGTCCGCCGAGACCGCCATGCTTCCTTCGTATCTGAACCGCCGTGACGCCCTCGATCTGACGCGCCTCGCCGCGCCGGTGGCGCTGTCACGGATGAGCTTCATGCTCATGGGGCTGACCGATGCGGTGGTTCTTGCCCGCCACGCCCCCGGGCAACTGCCGTATGTCCTCAACGCCTTCCTCCCGGTGGGGGTGGCGATGGGCTTCGGGCTGGGGCTCGTGGTCGGCGTGCAGGTGATCACCGCCGAATTGACGGGGGCGGGGCGCGAGCTCGAGACCGGCCGGATCGTGCGCCGCGGGCTCGTCGTCGCGCTCCTCTACGGGCTCGCGTCGGCGGCGGTCTGCGCCCTCGTGGCTGGCCCGCTCCTGGCTTGGCTCGGATTCGACGCCGCGTTCACCACCCCCACCGCCCGGTGCACACGGATCCTCGCCTACGGTCTCCCGGCCCACATGCTCTTCAGTGCCAGCGCCTCGTATCTCGAGGCCCTCCGTCGGCCACTGGTGGTGACGGCGATCGGCACCGTTGCCGTGGTGGCGAACCTGTTCCTCGATCTGACGCTCGTGCCGGAGTACGGCGCCGCCGGGGTCGCCTGGGCGACGACGCTGTCGCGCTACGGGATGGCGTTGGTGGCGCTGGTCGTCGTGGCACGGACCACGCCGGCGCTGGTGTGGGGGGGGAGCCCGACGCCGGGGGAGTTCGCCCGACAGAACGGCGTCGGCCTGGGGGCGGGGCTCGCCAACGTCGCCGAGTGGGGGAGCTTCAATCTGACCCACGTGATCGCCACGCTCACCGGTCTCGATGCCGGGGCGCTGTGGGGGCTGACGGTGCAGATGATGGGCTCGGTGTTCATGGTCTACGTCGGGCTGGGGAGCGCGACGAGTGTTCGTGTCGCCGAGCGGTTCGGCCGGGGCGACCGGCAGGGGGTGGCCGATGCGTCGCGCCTCGGCCTTGTCGCCGCTCTCGTCGTCGGCACGCTGATGGCGGCGGCGGTGTGGGGCGCGCGGGGGTGGCTGGCCGTCAGCGGGCTCAATGCCGAGGGGCAGCCGGACGGCGCGCGGCTGGCGCCGTTGCTTTCAAGGCTCCTCGCCGCCGGCGCGATCGTCACGCTCTTCGACGGCCTCCAGGGGGTGGCATCGATGGCTCTGCGGGCCCGCGAGGTGGTCTGGCCGCCGACGGCGATCCACGTCGCCTCGTACGTGGTTGTGATGGTCCCGCTCTGCTGGTGGCTCGCACTCGGGGAGGGTCCGGGGCGGGGGCAGGGGGTGTGGGGCGTGCTCGCCGGTGTGGCGGTGGCGTCGGTGCTTGCCGGTGTTCTCCAAACCGTGTTGCTCGAGTGGTACACGCGCGGCGGCGGACCAGACCGCAGTTCTGAAAGCTGATTACTCCACAGGCTTCCAGCCGCGGAGTTGGCAGTGGAGCTGGGCGATCTTTCCCATGAAGTGGTCCATCCGGTATTTCCCGGCGGCGAGCTTCATCTGCTTCTCGGCCTCGGCGGCATCCCCATCGGCCTCGGCGAGGAGACCCAGATAGAGGTGGGCGAAGCAGCGCTGGTTGCGGCGGGCTGTCTCGGGGCCGGCATCGGC
>CALQRA010000256.1 GCA_943332855.1 Candidatus Kuenenia stuttgartensis | reverse complement strand
TCACGACGCTCGTGAACGGGGATCCGGTCGCCGTCTCCCAGCCGGGGGTCGATCTGACGGGCCTCGCCGACGTCGGCGGTCGGGCACGGATCAATCTCACCCGTGTCACCTTCGACGCGCTGGTCAATGCGGGGAGCGGATCGACGATCGTCGTCCATGACGCGACCTTCGTCACGCTCCTGAACTCCGGCAATGCGACCGGGACCTCGATCGCCTTGGCGGGAGCGACGTTCCAGACCCTTGCCAACTATGCCGCCGCGGCCACCCTCGACGTCGGCAGCGCGAATCTCAAGTCGCTGATCAAGCAGACGGCCACGATCAACCTCGGCGGCATCAAGTTCGGTGCGCTGATCAACAAGGGAACCGGCACGAAGATCAATCTCGGCGGCGCCGATCTGGGGGCCCTCGTCGAGCAGACGGCGCCGATCTCGGTCGGGGCGGTCGCCTTCGAGACGCTTGTGAACACCGCCGACGGAGTGTCGATCAACATCGGCGGGGCGAACTTCAAGTCGCTGATCAAGCAGACGGCCACGATCAATCTCGGCGGGATCAAACTCGACACCCTGATCAACAAGGGAACCGGCACGAAGATCAATCTCGGCGGCGCCGATTTCGGCGCTGTGGAGTCGACGGTGAGCGGGGCCGCGATCGTTCTTCCGGTCGTCGAGATCGGCCAGATCATCAATGAGGGGAGTCTCGTCTCGATCGTCACGGGGGGGGCCAGGTTCAGCACGCTGATCACGAAGAATGCCACGATCAACCTCGGTGGGATCAAGTTCGGCGCGCTGATCAACAAGGGGACCGGCACGAAGATCAATCTCGCCGGGATCAGCTTCGAATCGATCCAAAACCTCGCCGACGCCACCGAGATCACGCTCGTCAACGACGAGTTCTCGGATCTCACCAACTCCGGCACCGGCCCCAACACCCGGATCGACATTCTCGGTGGCCGGTTCTCCTCACTGATCAACTCCGGCAATGGCGTCGGCCTTGTGCGGGTGGCCGGCGCTGCGTTCGGCGCGGTGCGCAACGACGGCGACCGGGTGAGCCTGATCGACGTCAGCGGCGGTTCAGAGGCAAATGTCCTCATCAATGACGGCAACGGCGTGACGATCATCTTCGCTGCCGGCGGCGGGGATGATGTGTTCGTCAACGACGCCTCGTGCGACGAACTCCACGGCAATGGCGTGATCTTGTCGGTCAGCCTTGGTGAAGGAAATGACCGCGCGGTGATCGGCGGCCAGAATCTCGTCGGCCGCGTTGCCAGTGGCTTGGGCAACGAGCAGGTGTTTTTCGTTGGCGGGGTTTCGGGGGCGCTCGTGCTCGATGAAGCTGCCAATGCCGGCACCGACACGCTCGACTTCTCCCGACTCACCGGCGGGGGGATCACGATCGATCTGGCCGTGACGGCCCCCCAGGTGGTCCGGGCAGGCTTGACGCTCGTTCTGACCAATGCCCTGGGAATCGAGAATGTCGTCGGGACCGTTGCCGCCGACACGATCCTCGGGAACGGCCGCGACAATCTTCTCCTCGGAGCCGATCTGGCTGACGATCGCGGCGGGGCGGCGACGCCGCTCAACGGCCGCCTCCAAAACGTGCTCCTCGACTTCGATTCCCGCACGGAAGCTGGCGAGCATCTCTACACCGCGGCCGAGCGCGCCGCGATCGTCGCCGGGCTCAACTCGATCTATGCGGGATTTCAGGTCGCATTCCTGACCGCACCGCCGGCGCGGGGGGATTACGCCACGGTGTTTTTCAACCAGGCTCGTGCCGATGGGCAACCGGGAGGGGATTCCTCGGAGATCGATTTCGGTAACCGCAACCTCGGCGGCACGGCGATCGTCCAGGTCAACGGTCTACTCGGCCTCCCTGGCGGGCCCGAGGCGACCGCGGCAAACTTTGTCGCGGCGAGCACCTGGATGGCGGCCCATGAATTGGGCCATCTGATCGGCCTGCGGCACGCCGACGCTTTCGGCCCGGTCGGTTTCAGTGTGAACACCGCCCCGCAGTCGCTCGGGCTGTCGGCCGCGCCGGCCGTGCCGGGGGCCCCGGCCGGGTGGGAGACCAATTCGGCGATCATGGCGACTCCGGCCCTAACCGGATTCACCCTTGCCGATCTGGCCACGAGCCACTTCTTCAGCGAACGAGAGGCCGTCAAGCTGGCCTTCAACCAGCGGGCCCCGATCGTGCCCGATGGTCGGCTCCTCGTTGCCGAGCAGTCTGCCCAGCATGGTGGCATCAGCTCCGCTCAGAGCCTGTCCTTGGCTTCCCTGCCGGTCCCCAACACCCTCCAGCGCGGCTTCGATGCCGGCAAGGATCTCGTCGTCGCCGCCGTCGACGTGATCGGGTCGGTCACGACGTCGGGGCAGAAGGATCTCTACCGCATCGACGGTCGCCGCGGAGACCTGATGAATCTCCAGGTGATGTCGAAGGCCCTCAATCGCTACCAGGGGCAGAGCTTCGACGCCTACCTGACCGTCTACGATGCCGGCGGAAAAGTGGTCGCCTCGAGCGATGATGAGTTCGAGAGCCAGGATCCCTCGATCATCGACCTCGTGCTTCCTGCCGACGGAAGCTACTACCTCGAGGTTCGCGGCTTCGACGCGACCCAGATGGGGAGCTACGAGCTCTTTGCCTGGCGGTTCGATACCGCCAGCCCGACCGACGTCGGTGACGTCATCGATGGCCGGGATGGAAACGACATCCTCCTCGGTGGGGCGGGCGAGGACATCCTCTGTGGGGGTGACGGAGACGATTTCCTCACCGGTGGCAGTGGCGATGACCTTCTCGTCGGCGGCGACGGTGCCGATCGTCTCGATGGCGGTTTTGACGATGATGTCCTTGTGGCCGGTGACACCAACGCCGCCTCCGGCATCTGGACCGATCCGCAGAAGCTCCGGTCTTTCGTGGCCGCCTGGTCGACAAAGGGCTCCCGCGCTTCGATCCTCCGGGAGGGATCGATTGGCGACAGCAGCCAAGACGTGCTGATCGGTGGCCTCGGGGCCGATTGGTTCCTTGTCGGCAAAGAGGATCGGGTCATCGATCGTGTCGGCAGTCAGGGCGACGCTGTCGACACCGTGAAGTAATCTCGCGCTGGGTGGAATCTCGCGCTGGTTCCAGATCTGGAAAGGCCCCGCGGCGGTAGCGGAGCCTCGCCCTGCTCCGCCTTCAGACAGGCCAGCGGGCGTGTTGGCTACTTCCCTTGCTCCGGGCCGCGGAGGCGATCAATGACGAGGAGCCACCGTCAGCCCAGCGGTCACAGCGCGGCGATCCCCGCGACGATTTCCCGGTAGGCCGATAGCGACTGGAGCGGGAGCATGTCCGGATCGATCGTCAGAGTGACCCTGTCGCGGTAACCGGCCGCAACCGCATCGCGGACGGCCTCGACGGCGCTGTTCACCTGGCTGTCGGCGGCGGCGGGGTCGGTGGGGCGGAGCTTGACCGAGCACTGGGCGTGACAGCGGGCGAGCGCCAGGAGGAGGTCCGTGGTGCTCCCCTGCACGCTGTCACGGATCGATGCGGCGATCGACAGCGCACCTTCGACATCCCCGCATCGGGAGCGGGTGAGCATCAACTCGATCTGCCGCTCGCGGTTCTTCGGATCGATGGCGACGATCTCCTCACGCATCCGACGGGCCTCGTCGAACCGGCGGGCCGACTCCTGTTCATCCCCGGCCATCGATTCGACGGTGCCGAGACGGTGGAGGTCGTAGGCAACGCTGCGGGCCTGATCGACGTCATTGCCGTCGAGCGCCAGCGCGTCGCGGTGGAGGGCCAACGAACGCTCAAAGACGTGGCGGGCGTTGTCGATTTCCCCCATCCGCAGGTGGAGATCGCCGAAGTTGCCCAAGACCTCGGCCAGCGCGATCTGTGTCGCGGCGTCGTCCCGATTGGCGGCGTGGAGATCCTCGTTGGTCGAGAGACTCAATCCGTAGTATCTGATCGCCTCCTGCAACTCCCCCGTCAGATAGCAGGCTTCACCCATCGCCTGGTAGGAGACGGCCTGCGCCGAGCGGAGGGCCACCTCTTCGGGGAATCGATCGAGAAGTTTCTGGCGGGAATCGATCCCCTCCCGGATGAGCAGCGTTGACTCCTTGATCAGGCCCTGGTTGAGCAGCATCACCCCGAGATTTGTTGCCCCCTCGGCGAGATTGGCCGTGATCGTTTCCGGTTCCACCGGCCCTTCTGTGCCCGGGGGACCGGCCTGGAGCTTTCTCCAGATGACGAGCGACTGCCGGTAGCAATCGATACACGCCACCATGTCTTGCTCGAGCTCGTGCCGCATGGTGCCGAGCTTGGAGAGCACCGCGGCCAGATTTCCCTGGGCCGCGTCGTTGTGTGGCATGTGCCGGGCCCGATTCCAGGCGATTGTGTGGGCCAGGAGGTACTGATCCATGGCCTCCGATGTCTTGCCCAACGAGCTGTAGAGGTTGCCGAGGAGCATGTGGGTCGCCAGCGCGGTCGTTTCCGTCGAGCTCGAGTCGCCCATGTTCTCGGCGAGGGAGTTCACGCCGTTGAGCGACTCCTCGAGGAGCTTCCTCTTGAGGGTTGTCGTGCCGGGGGTTTCCTCGAGGCTGCGAACCGCTTCAACGAGCGTCTGGTACGAGGCGAGAGCCAGGTTGGTGCGCTTGTCGGCGAGGAGGGCGTTGTCTACGGCCACAATTTTCGCCGCATCGGCAACCAGATTGGCCTCGACGGCGTCGTTGCGGGCCTTCGCGATTCGGATCGCCGCCGCGGTCGATCCGACGGCAACCAGAGCCAGCAGACCGACGATGGCCGCGGCGAGGGCGGATGTGCGGGGATTGCGGCGGCACCACCGCCAGAGCCGTTCGGCCGGCGAGATCGGCCTCGAGAGGATCGGCTCACCGGCGAGGAACCGCCGGCAATCCTCGGCCAGCGCTGCGGCGTCTGCATACCGCCGGTCCGGATCCTTCTGGAGGCATTTCAGGCAGATCGTTTCGACGTCGGCTGGCACCTGGGAGACGAGCAGTGAGGGGCGAACCGGTTCCTCGTTGACCACGAGCATCGTCGTCTCGTACGGCGAGGCTCCGAGGAACGGGGGGCGGCCGACGAGCATCTCGTAGAGGATCGCCCCGAGGGCGTAAACGTCGACGAGGTGACCGTACGATTCACTCATGGCCTGTTCGGGGGCCATGTAACTCGGCGTGCCGATCTGCGATCCGCTCCGCGTCTGGCTCGACGTGCTCTCGAGATCCTTGGCCAAGCCGAAGTCGGTGATCTTCGGTGTGCCGTCACCCGCCACGAGGACATTGGCCGGCTTGAGATCGCGGTGGATGATGCCGTGCGCGTGGGCGACCTGGATCGCCCGGGCAAGGACCTCAATCAAGGCCACGGCCGCCTGGGGGGGCTGCGGAGTGCCGTCGATCCTGGCGTCGAGCGGCATGCCGTCGACGAACTCCAGCGACAGGAAGGGGAGCCCATCGCTGGTGCCGAGCTCGTGGATCTGGACGATGTTGGGGTGTTGGAGTGCGGCGACCGCCCGGGCTTCGTTCTCGAAGCGGGCCAGTTGCTCCTCTGTGGCATGCCCGCCGGCCACGATCATCTTCAGCGCCACGAGTCGCTTGAGAGCCGTCTGCCGTGCCTTGTACACGACCCCCATCGTGCCCCGGCCGAGTTCCGAGAGCAGTTCGTAGCCAGCGACCGTCGGAAACGAGGATCCGGAAGACATCCCACTCCAGGCTCCGGAGACGAGCGCCCTTTGTGGCCGACCGTCGATGTCCAGCGTCAGAGCCTCATCCGTCCGCAGCGGGGCGCTCCCATCGGTGGAATGGCCGAGGGGGTGGGGGGGCCGCGGTGGCTCGGGCGACGGTCTGTCGCGCCCCGGCTCAAAAGCTTTGTTCATGGGTTGCGGTCGGTCGGTCGGACGGTCCTAGCCGATGGCACTCTGGAACGTCATTCTCCCCCCTCGGAAACCGGCCGTCCAGCACGCTTTCCCCTCATGAGAAGGGGCTGGTGTTCTGAGGGGAGACCCCCGTTTATTGGCCAGAAAATGCCACAAGCCCACCCCCGGAAGGCCGGGTGTGGGCTTGGATGGATCGTGACAATTCCGACAGCAGTCGGATCAGCCAGCGGCCCGGGCGAGGGCGAGCTTGCGACGCTTCATGAACTGGAAGCCGATCAGGCCACCGATCCCCATCGCCGCGGCCACCATGTTGCCCGG
>CALQRA010000255.1 GCA_943332855.1 Candidatus Kuenenia stuttgartensis | reverse complement strand
GCGGGCGCTGCGACCTCCCGTCGTCCGGCGGCGCACGAAGGTGCCGAAGTCGGCCGTGGCCCGGAGACTGGAGGGTAAACGTCACCGCGGCGCGACGAAGTCGCTCCGCCGTCGACCGGCCGAGTGAGCGGTCCTCCCGGCGGTGCCGGCCGGCGGCGATGCTATAATCGCGTCGCCGGAAATGCCCGCCGCAGCGCCACGACGGCGGTCCGGCAGTGGGCGTCAACCGAATCCGAGGTGAACCTCCATGGCTGGTGCCCGCGACATCGATTCGCTCCTCAAAGGTTGGGAGTTCCAGCCCGGAGAGGTCAGTGCCCGGCTCGTCAAAGCCCGCAATGGCCGCGACATCATCCAGATGCGGGTCGACATGGGTCTCCTCCAGATGGAGACCGATCTGCGGCCCGACGGCCTCCACCCCCAAGGCGCTGAAACCTATTTCGACTATCTCGTCGGGGAGGCCGTCCGCACCGGCGAGCGGTTCCGGCTCACGAAGGAGCAGTGCGCCGAGGCCGATCGGGAGTTTGTTCAGTATTACCACCGCCGGATCTGCTGGCTGTCGCTCCGCGAATACCGTCGCGCTGCCCTGGATGCCGATCACAGCCTGGCGTTCATGGATTTCGTCCGTGAGCACTCCCCCGACGAGGAATGGACGCTCTCCCACGAGCAGTACCGGCCGTTTGTCCTCTTCCACCGCGTCCAGGCAACGGCGCTGGCGACCCTCGAGGAAAAGGGGGCCGCGTCGGCGATCCGGGAGATCAACGTCGGCCTCGACGAGTTCCGCGCCCTGTTCGCCCGCTACGACGCGGCCGAGCAGTTCTCCGACGACGAGCTTGTCCGTCGCCTCGAGCAGATGCGCGAGAGCGTGAGGACGAAGTACGAGGTGGGGCAGACGCTCGAGGAGCAACTCGCTGCGGCGGTTCGGGCGGAGGATTACGAGCTCGCCGCGTCCCTCCGCGACCGGTTGCGGTCGCGGCCGGCCGTGGCGGGAGAGGATAACGCCGGGGGGTTCGGTGACGATCGCCCCGACGACGGCCTCCCCCGATTCGACCACGCCAGCCCGGACGGGTGAGTGGCCCTGGGGCGGCCGGAGCCGGCATCCGGCAAAGTCTGCCGGGGCCGCACCGTCGCCCCTCCCCTGCCCCCCCTCAAGCTCTCCGACCAGGTGCGACGATGGAAGAAATTGCAGGTCACCCAGCTTCCCTGGGGGCCGCAGTTCGCCTGTCCGTTGCAAAAATTGCAGCAGACGGCGGCGGCGGCAACGGGGATGGGAAGTCTGGGACGACTGTTGCGGCTCGCACCGGAGTTTGGAGACTCGGTCACCAACGGCGCGCCATGTGCACCTTTCCTTCCTCACGCCGGCCGGGTGCCGGTGAAGCATCCCTTCTCCCACGGGAGCCCTCCCCATGCCAGCCATCCAGCCGAACGTCACCAGCCGTCGCGGCGCGTTCCAGGGTTCGACCTTCCAGGGTTCGACCTTCGTCGTCATGGTAGGAGACGACCCGTGCACCATCCGCGCTACCGGCGTCTGCCCGATCGCCGACGTGCTTGCCGTCCCCGAGGCGGAACGGCTCGGTTGGGAGGAGATGGAGTCGCTCGGGATCGTCGACGCCCTTGACGGGGCGGAGGAACCGCGGTCGCTCGGGGGCGGGATGATCGTGGCCCCGCGTCTCCGGCGCAGGCAACGGGCCGTTTCGTCACGGGCCATGTTCTTCTCCGGCCCGCGTGGCTGACCACCTCCGGCAGGAGGCGGGGCCATGGAAGGCTTCGTCGGGGGAAGGGTAGACTCTTCGCTGCGAGCGCAGGCATGTCTGCCCTGATGCGGTCGCCACCTGGGCCGCGTTGCCCGGGTGACGTCGGGCCCCCCAGCACCCCCTCCATGCCACAGCCCCTCCAGATCGCTCCCGGCGAGCAATGCCGGCTTGAAGACTTCGACCCCGGTTACCACGAGGGGCTCGAGAAGGAACAAGCCGAAGCCGAGACCCGCCAGCACTGCGAGAGGCTCGACGAGCTTGCCTACCGGCTGTTTGCCGAATCGAAGCGGGCCGTCGTCGTTGTCCTCCAGGGGATCGACACCTCCGGGAAGGACGGCACGATCCGGATGCTCGCCGGCGGCATCAGCCCGCAGTGCCTCGAGGTGGAGAGCTTCAAGGCCCCGAGCTCGCTCGAGCTTTCCCACGATTTTCTGTGGCGCGTTCATGCCAAGGTGCCGCCGCACGGAAAGATCGGGATCTTCAACCGCTCCCACTACGAGGACGTGGTCGTTGTCCGCGTGCGGAAGCTGGTGGCGAAGGAGGTGTGGAAGGGACGGTTCGCCCAGATCGATGCCTTCGAGAAGCTCCTCCACGAGGGGAGAATCGAGTTCGTGAAGTGTTTTCTCCACATCAGTCGCGAGGAACAGCGCAAGCGGCTCGAGGACCGTCTCAAGGATCCGAAGAAGCAGTGGAAGCTGGGGCCTGCCGACCTCGATGACCGTCTCCTGTGGGACGATTTCACCGCGGCCTACGAGGAGGCGATCACGAGGTGCAACACCCCCGAAGCGCCCTGGCACATCGTGCCGGCGAACCGGAAGTGGTACCGCAACCTCGTGGTGGCCCGCATCCTGCGCGAGACCCTCGAGAGGCTCGATCCCCACTTTCCTCCCTTCGATCCCACCCTCCTCTCCCGTCTGACGTGAGCGGGGATGCGGCGACCGCATGGCCGGCGCCGGTGCTCTGCTCTCCCCGCTCCCCCCCCGAGGTTTCCCATGAATGGCATCCCGCTCCTCGATCTCGAGACCTGCCGGGTGAGGCAGCGACGCCTCCGTGAACGCCTCGCCCCCGCCGCCCCCGATCTCGTCGTGCTCACCTCACCGGAGCATGTCCAGTACCTCACCGGACACCGTTGGGACTACCGCTGGGGCCGGGCACCCCTGGCGGCGATCGATGCCGCCGGAGAGCTGCTCCTCGTCTGCCCCGACAAGGTCGTTGACGCCGCCGCGGCCGACGATGTCCGCACCTACGAGAGCAAGTGGCGCTCGACGCTCCGGCTCGACCAGCGCCAGGCCTCGGCGGCGGTGCTCGCCGATTGGCTCTCCGGCCGGCCGACGCCGCGGCGCGTCGCCGTGGAATACTCCGCCTGTTGTCCCCACGTCACCCGCCTCTTCCCCGGTGCCGAGCTCGTCGATGTCGATCCTCTGCTCTGGGATCTCCGCCGTCGCAAGGATGCCGACGAGCTCGGGCTTCTCCGCCGCGCCACCGATGCCACCGGGGCGATGTACCGCACGGCCCGCGCGATGATCGAGCCGGGCGTGAGCGAATTGGCCGTCTTCTCGGCCCTCCAGGGGGCGGCGGTCGAGGCGTGCGGTGAGATGCTCACCGATACGGGGAACGACTACGCCTCGGGCGTGCGCGGAGGCGCTCCACGGGCGCGCGGCGCCCGGGCCGGCGAGCTTTACATCCTCGATCTCGGCCCGGCTTACCGCGGCTACTTCTCCGACAACGCCCGGACGGTGTCGGTCGATCGTCGGCCGACCGACCCCCAGGCGGCGGCGTGCGAGCGGGTCTGTGGGGCATTTCAGATCGTCGAGCGGATGGGGCGGCCGGGTGTCAGCTGCCGCGACATCTACGCCGAGGTCCACGCTTGGCTCAACGGCGTGCCGTCACTCGGATCGTGGAACAGCCACCTCGGCCACGGCATCGGGCTGTTCGTCCACGAAACGCCCCATCTGAATCCCTCGTGGGACGACACGCTCGAGGAGGGGGACGTGATCGCGGTCGAGCCGGCGCTGTATGGCCCCGATCTCGGCGTCGGCATCCGGATCGAGAACGACTACCTTGTCACCCCGACCGGCCTCGAGCTCCTCTCGCCATTCCCCCTCGGACTCGTCGATTGATCATCGGCAGGGCCGCCGTGGCCGAGACGGCGGCAGCGCTGAGGGCCGGTCAGCGACGCCGCAGCGGCGCGGGTTCAGCGGCCATGGTTGCCGGGATCACCGTGATCGAGGCATCGGCCGGCACGACGTTGCGTTCCTCACCGTCGCCGCACCAGGCGGCGCCCTGATAGGGGATCGTTCCGGCGATGGTGCAGACGGCCACGATCTCGATTTCGACGCTCTCCCCCTGAGGAAGTTCGGCGAGGCGTTCGAACATCACCGAACCATCGGCGGTGAAGCTGCCGAGGCGCCCCCGGATGCCGAGCGGTTCGAGCCCGACACCGAAGTGCACGACCGGTGTCACGTCGGTGACCGCAGTGGTGCCGCTGTTGGTGACGGTGAGGTGGAGCGTCACCCGTTCGCCGAGCGGGATGGAACCCTCCGGCCCCGTCATCGTCACGTCGATGCAGGCTGCCGGGGCCTCGGTGGCGTCTCCAGCGTCAGCCAGATCGGCGAGGGTCGCCGGTGCGTTGTCGGCGTCCAAAACGCCGTCAGTGTCGGCGACGAGCGGGTGGTTCGGGGTGGAGAGCGGCTCCGGTTCCGCCGTGTCGTTTCCGGAGGTCAAGGTCGTGTCGGCCGCATCGGCACCGGCCTCAGTCGGGGGCGTGGCGACGATCGCCCTGGAGACGTCCGGCTCGGTCTCACGCTCGGCGTCGAGTGGACGCGTGCCAATCGACTTGGTCGCCAGGGCGCGGGGGGTGGCGGTGCCGTTGGAGGGGCCCGCGACAGAACGACGGGGGGCGACCGGTTCGGGCTGGGGGAAGAGTCCCAGCGGGCGCGGCATGTTCGCCAGCGCCGTTTCCAAGGCGTCGCGGATCGGGCGACGGACGATAGGCGTCGCGGGACGGCGGGCCGGCTGGCGCGACGGCGTCCGCAGGGCCGGTGCGGCCGGTGCCGCTGCCCCGACCGGCGTCGGCTCCGCTACCGGCGTCGGCATGGCGGTCTCCTCGGCGGTGGTCGCCACCAGCGACGGCACATCGGCGGAGAGCCCCGAGTCGACGTCGACATCCCCTGCCGCGGCGCTGTCGGCTGAGGTCGGTGAGGCTGTGGCCCCGCCGTCGTCTCCAGTGGCGGTGAGGGAATCGAGGTCGTCGACGGTGGCGGGGAGCGCTTCGTCGGAGGGGGCCGGGCTGACGATCAGGTCTGGCCCGTCGTCGCCGCTCCCCTCGTGCGCAAGGTCGGCATCGCTGCTGAGAGTCGCGGGTGTGGCATTCGGATCGGCCGTGTCGTCGACGGCCACGGGATCCACGGTATCCGCTGCGGCCAGGGCCGGGGCCGCAGCCGGGAGGCGCTCGTCCGCCGGGGCGGGCACAGCCTGGGGAGCGCGGCGACGCGGGGCCCGGTTGGCGTGCATCGAGGGGCGCGGGGCCGGCACCAGACCGAGCGCCCGGGGCATGTTTTCGAGCCGGGCCTGGAGGCGATCCAGCGGCGTCATCGCCGGCTGAGGGGCACTCGGCGCCCGGGGACGCTGGGGATGGACCTGTCGGTGCGGCTGCCCTTGGACGGCTGGGCGGACGGCTGGTGCCTCGGCCACGGCTTCGGTGGGAGTGGTTTGGGGCGCGGCGACCGCGTCGGCAACAGTGGCGTCGGCAACAGTGGTTTCGGCAACAGTGGTTTCGGCAACAGTGGTTTCGGCTTCGCTAGCCTCGGCAACGGTGGCTTCGGCAACGTCTTGGCTGGCGGGTGTGGCGATTCCGACGTCGGCGATCCCGACGGCGGCGATTTCCTCCTCCGCCGGTTCCGTTGAAGGTGGCAACGCGTCGGTGTCTTCGGTGACCGCACCAACCACATCGTTCCCGGCGTCGTCAGCGGCTGGCGTGGCTCCATCCTCCGGCACCGTCGCTTCAACGGCGGCCAAGCTCGGCTCGTTCGTTGTGGCATCGACGCCGGCCTCATCGGCCAATGCGTCTCCCTCGAGCGAAGCCTCCGTCGGGCTGGTGGCCGGCTGGGCGGTGAGCGGTTCCGGCAGGCTCGTCGCGGGGACGGGATGGCGGACGACCGCGGAACGGGGCACGGGAGCATGTTGACGCGCCGAGGCCTTCGATCGGGGCCGAGCCGGAATGAGGCCGAGGGGACGGGGCACCTCGGCGAGTGCCGTCCGCAGCCGATCGAGGAGCGCTTCGCGCCGCTGCGGCGTCACCCGAGCGGCGGAGCGCCGCTGGGGAGCCACACGCTCGGACTGCCCCGAAACCTGCGGGAGCGGGCCGGGCGGGGTGACGGAGGCCCCCGCGGACGAGGGCGATTCCTCCGCCGTCTTTTCCGGAATGGTGGCGTCCGCAGGCTCCTCGGCGTCGATCGTCGAGACCTC
>CALQRA010000254.1 GCA_943332855.1 Candidatus Kuenenia stuttgartensis | reverse complement strand
GCAGGGTATTGACGACATGGGCCGGCTCGCGGGCGACCCGAACGTCGCCATCCTCCCGCAGGAAGAACCTTTTTCCCTCCTCATCGATCCGCTCTCGGCCGTGTGGCGGGCGTTCATCCTCCCGGCCGACATCGCTGGCTATCGGCGCCGCTTCGAGGCGTATCGGCAGCTCGTGACAGAGGGCGTCGATCAATCGCGGACTTGGCCGCAGACGCAGAAGCAGATCGACGGCATCGAGGCCGAGATCCGCCGCACCGGGCCGGACGGTTTCCTCTCCCGTCTCATCGTGCCGGCCACCGACGCCGTGCTCCGCTCGCAGTGCATGGCCGTGGCGCGCCATCGGGCCGCGGAGGTACTCCTGGCGACCACGCGCGAGCGTCTCGCCTCAGGCACGCACCCGGCGTCGATCGATGCCCTCGTACCTGCTCGACTCCCGTCGGTGCCCCGCGATCCGTTCACGACCGACGCGCCGCTCCATCTGAAGGCGACTCCGGAGGAGCTTCTCATCTGGTCAGTCGGCCCCGATGGCGACGACGACGGTGGGCCGCAAAAAGACAGCGAGGAGTGTGACACCGGCAACGACGACATCGGCCTAAGGATGACAGTCGGTGCGCCGGCCACCCCGTGACCACAACGACGGCCGGTCACTTCGCCTGCATGAGATAGGCGATCAGATCGGCCATCCCCCGGGCGTCGATCGTCTTTTCAAACCCCTCGGGCATCAGCGACCGCTTGGTGTTGGTGAACGTTTCGAGATCGGCCCGCGGAAAAGTGACGTCGACGCCGTCGGCGGTGCGGAGTGTGACGCTTCCTCCCGACTGCGCCGTGACGACGCCGGTGACGACGCGGCCTCCTGAGTCGATCGCCGCGTGGGCATGGTAGGCGGGGAGGACCTCGCGGTTGGGATCGAGGATCGCAAGCAGCATCGCCTCGGGGCCACGGGCCTGCACGGCCGCAAGCGCCGGCCCCGTCTCCCGCCCCTCCCCCTCGACGCGATGGCAGCCCACACACTGCTTCTTGAAGATCGCCCGCCCCGCCTCGACGCTTCCCTTCGCAGGCAGGCTCGCCCGGTAGGCGACCACAAGTGATTCACGGTCAGCCGGCGGCGGGCTCCCGAGCACTTCTGCAGCCCGCCCCGCCACACTTGTCTCTGGAAAGGCCCACAGGGCAGCAGCCGTCTGTCGGTCGAGATCGCTCGCCGCGAAGCGATCCGATTGAATCGCCTCGAGGAGCGCAAGCGCCCGCGCGGCATCGTGGGAGAGCGCTACGGCCGCCGCTTGGCGGGCCTCCACCGAGAGCCGGGGGAGCGCCGCGACAAGCATCCCCCCGACGCCGGAATCGCGCGATCGATCGAGAACCTGGATCGCCGCCGTGACCAGCTCCGTCGGTTCCTCGGCCACGAGCAGTCTTTCAAGATCGGCCGGATTGGAAAGCCCGCGCACGGCCCGGATCCGCCGGGCCACGTCGGCCTTGCGATCAAGTGCGACCTCTCGGTTGTAAGCGCCGAGGCGATTGCCGAGCGCCTCGGTCGTGGCGACTGGCTCGATCTTTGCAACATCCGATCCGGTGGCAGCAAGCGCCGAGGCAAGCTCACCCAGAAGCACCGTGGCCGTCGGTCGGGTGTCGGTCGCCCCCGCAGCAGGCGCTCGAGCAAGCCTGTCGATGCCGGCGACGATCCGCGACAGCTCCGCCGCGTTCGCTTTGCGCCCCACCTGCGCCACAAGCCCTGGTAGCGCCGCCGCGGCGCCTTTGGATGCCAAGCTCTGCGGCGCGTCGAGCCACGCCGCGACGATCTCCGCGGCGTCACCACGAAGCGACGTGAAGGCGGCATAGCGCACCCAAGGATCGGCCCCGTCGCGTTCGAGGAGCGTGCGGAGGATCGCGAGGCGCGGCTCGGCCGGAAGCGCACCGGCGACGAGAGCAAGTGGGAGGCGGACGGACGCCTGTGGCTCGCTGGCGGCAAGCTCGGTGAGCGCCTTCACAAGCTCCGCCGGGGGCGGGGCATCGGCGGGCACGACGCGCTGGGCGAGCGCCGCGGCCGCCGCGCGGACGATCGTCACACGGCTTGCGAGCATGGGGAGAAGGTCGGCTGTCTCGAGCAGGCCGAGCGCGGAGAGAACGTGCGCCGCATAAGTTTGCGCGAGTGGCGATGCTCCCTCCCGGGCCACCTCGTGGAGGAGCGGCAGCGAATTGGGATCGTTCCGCTCGACGAGGAGGCGGCGGGCCGTGTCGCGGTGCCAGCCGTTGGGATCCCCGAGAAGCTGGATGAGTGTCGCGGTCGGGGCCTGCGAGAGGCGGGGCGCGGCTTTCCGGGTCGCTGCCGCCGCGCCATCGGGTGCCCCCTCCGGCACGGCCACCAGCCGCCACAATCGGCCGGTGTCGCGGCCGCTGGTCAGATCGAGATGTTGCTTGATCGGTGGGGCGAGGCTCGCCGGATGCTCGATCACCTCGCGCTGCATGTCGACGATCCACAGGGCGCCGTCGGGGCCGTTGGCAAACTGCACCGGGCGAAACCAGACGTCGGTCGAGGCGACCAGCTCACATTCCTGATCGATCCGCTCGGCACGGACGCCGGCGCCGTGAGGAAGGAGCTTTTTTCGATGGACGAGATTCGAGCCGACATCGCCGACGACGAGCATTCCGGCAAGGTCCCCCACGGCATCGCCACGGACAACCGTGATCCCGGTGGCACTCGTGAAGTAGCCAGCCGGTCGCCCGCCCCCCTCGACCATGCCGGGCACGATCCCGCTGGCCCGGAGTCTCGTCCGCAACACGCGCCACGGTTCGACGGGGCTCGAGCGGTAAACGGCGGCCTGCGGCCCCTCGACGGCAATGCTCTCCTTCGCCGCCGGCGCCGGGAAGAAGGGATTGCGCGAAAGAAAACGATCATCGACCATCACCCGGATCGCATGGTCGCTGTTGTGGCAAAGGTAAACGTGGCCGGCGTCGTCGGTCGAGCGGCCATGCTGGGCGCCGCCGGTCTCGGGGCGAAAATCCAACGAGCGCGGGTCGAAGGAAAAGTCGCGGCCGTTGATCGAGACCGCGTCGCCCATCGGCTGGCCATCGTCACCGACCCGCCGGATCTCGCCGCCGGTCGAGCTGCCAGCGCCATGGATCCGGCCGTCAACGTCGAAGGCGAACGAATTGAACAACCCCTGGACATTCCCCGTCCCAAACCCGGTGAAGATCTTTTTCTGTTCGTCGGCAACGCCGTCGCCGTCGGTGTCTTTGAACCAGACGATATCGGGGGCATCGCCAACAAACAGCCCGCCGCTGAAGACGACGAGTGCCGTCGGCCAGGCGAGGCCGTCGGCATAGATCGTGGCTCGGTCATAGGTGCCATCGGCATCGTCGTCGTGGAGGAGACGGATCCGCCCCAGACGCTCCCCCTGGTCCTCGCTATAGCCACGCATTTCCGCGACGAACAAGCGGCCATCCTCGTCCCACGCGATCGCCACGGGGCTCGCAAGCAGCGGCTCGGCGACGGCCAGATCGACGGCGAAGCCGGGGCGGACGACCATCGTCGCCGGAGCGTCGGCGGGGGCCGACTGCGGGATGCGGGGGAGTTCGTCGCCATAGTCGACGGCGCCTGTGGGTGACTCGTCGGCAGCGATCACGACTCGACACGCCGTCATCGCGATCGCCACGACAGCCCACCACATCGCCGGACAACGTGCCCACGTCACTTCGCCACCTCGAGCAATTCCCCGATCGCGTTCAGAAGCGGCGCCTCCGCCTCCGGGCCGACAAACGAGCTCGTGGGAAGGACCTCATAGCCCCCTTGCGCATAGGCGCCGGCAGTGCCGATGTAACCGGGGCCGTAGTCGCCGTAGGCAGCCATGAAGACATCGAGATCGGGCCGCATCTGCCGGGCGGCGAGTTGATACTCGACAAACAGTTCGCCGGGGAGATGAAGCATCCGGGCGCTGCCCACCTTCAGGCAGGTGATGTCGATCGCGTGCGCTGCTTGAGCGCGGGTGGCAAACGCGAGCGCATCGATCGGGGCAAACGTCCCCCGGTCGGGCTTGCCACGGACCTCCTCGGCGAGTTTCTCGACGCCAAGCCCTTCGCGGGCCGGGAGCACCACCGGCACGCTCCCCCAGCCGATGTCGGCGGCCGTAAGCGGCTTTTTGTTCCGCGTGGCCGCGTCAACGGCGCCGCGCATACCGGCAGCGAGCCGGGTGGCGAGAACGACCCGGTTGGAGGGGGTGGCGTCGTTGTATTTGCCCGCGGCAATGTTGCCGCCGGCGCCGGTGAAGTGGAGGTGGAGAGCGCTGGGGAGATCCTGCGCGCGAATAAAGCGGGCGATGCCGGGGAAGTCGGGGCCGGGCACGCCAGTCCGGTAGTAACTCATCGGATGGGTGGCGTAACTGGTGATCACGGCGAGCGCATCATCGCCAGAATAGAAAACAAGCGCGGCCAGATCGGCGTCGATCGTCCCCTCCGGCCAGCCCTTGATTGTCACATCCTTCGTGGCACTGCCGCGCCAAGCGACGAACTTCCCGTCAGGGCCGACGAGGCGGCGGTTGCTGGCGATCTGCGCTACCTCGGCTCGGCCGAAGCCGGCATGCGTGACCGGCTTCGCTTTGGGAAGCGCCTCCTTGATCGCCGCCACCGCCCGCGCGATCACCTCGCGGTGAAAGTCGCCATCAAAGCGCGGATGATCCTTGACTCCCATCTCGGCGAGGAGCTTTTCGGCAGTGAAGTCGGCTTGGGGGGCGTCGTGCTGATGAAGGGCATGGACGGCAACTCGTGTCATGGTCGTGCCGGCGGCTTCGGCAAGCCTGGCCCGGAAAGTATCGTGAGCGGCGTTGCCGACGCCGATCCAATCGATGGCGCAAAGGACAATGGGTTCACCGGCACCCGAGAGAACGATCCCCCGGCAGCGGAGCTGGAGATCGGCGGCCCGGACCGCCGGCCCATAGGCCATCGCCGCGCCGACCGGCGGCGTGGCATCGACGTCGAAGGTGGCGAGGGTGACTGGGGCCGGTGCCACGGGCGCAGCTGACTCCTGACCGTGGAGGATCGTGCAGGGGAACACTGCCAGTGGCAACACCAGGAACGCCCCCCACCGACTCCACCATGTCGACAACCGCGTGTCAGCCATCACGATCCTCCCCCCTAACTGCCAGGTTCGTTTCGAGCGAATCCCGTCATCATCATAGACGACAAAAAGCCCTGCTCCTCGTGCGGTCAGAGGCGTCAAGATGGCCTTCTGGACGTCGACTGGCAGGAAATCCGCAGGATCAACGGACAGCTGGGGGATCCGCCTCCCCCGGGAAGGCGTCCTGCCGGATGCGCTGATAGTCGGCGGCGAGTCCGAGTTCGACGACGGAACGCTCGAGGCGCAGAACGTCGATCGCATCACGATTCTCTCGGAGGACCATCGCTGCGTCGGCCAGATCGATGATCCGCCCGGCCAACAGTTTGATGACGATCAGATCGTCCGGCTGCACCACTCTGACAGGAAGCATGCCGCCGGGCAGGCGGCGATCGACGGCCCGCGCCACCGCCTCGCGATGGAAATCACTGCCGGCCAGCAAAACGTCAAACTGGAAGGGCATCAGAGCCCCATCCGGCTGGAAGAGAAACTGAATGATGCCCTGTCCGTCGATCCAACGCAGCGGTGGCTGGTGCCGCGGGTGAAAACCGGCCGCGGTGAGCGATTGCACCAATTCATCGATTCGACCGCGATCGATCGCGATGAGGACGTCGGCATCTCGCGTGTAGCGGGCATGATTCCAGGCGGAGAGCGCCAGCCCGCCAATCACCGCACGCTCCGCTCCGCAGGTTCCGAGAGCCTGCCAGCCAGCCTGGAGCGTCGCCAACACTCCCTCACTGGCCATCGGATGGTCTCGGCGATCTGCCCTTCAACATCCGGATCTTGGCCGCAGTCCCCTCGACATCGCGACGATCGAGCCAGGTCAGGAATGCCTGCTGTGCCGCAGCATCAGAGCCACAGCGCTCCCGAAATCCTGCCAGGAGGAACTCGTCTCCTTCGTCGACCATCCGCGCCCACAACCGCATCCGATCCTCGGACGACAACCCCGAGATGCTCGGCGGTGCGAGTTCCGGCGGCGGAATCAGTTGGCTCGATCGCATGGTTTCATGATACCTAAGAAAACCGATTCCCACCTCACCCCCGCACCATCCGCTCGAGGACGTTCCGCGTGATCCGCTGGAGGCGGGGATCGGGCCCCTGGGGGCTCGTGTACACGCTCGGACGGACATAGCCCGGCGGCGCGGCGAGGCCGTCGGCCCACCAGCAGGTGGCGG
>CALQRA010000253.1 GCA_943332855.1 Candidatus Kuenenia stuttgartensis | reverse complement strand
CCGTCATCCCTGACGGCCTCGCTTGCGAACCTCCGGTTCGTGGCCCGCTCGGCGGGCTCCGAGCCCGCGACCATTCAAGTGCGCCCGGCAGGACTCGAACCTGCAGGCCGTCTTCACGCGAAGTCCGTCATCCCTGACGGCCTCGCGTTACCTGAAGTGCGCCCGGCAGGACTCGAACCTGCAACCCTCGGTTCCGAAGACCGATGCTCTATCCAATTGAGCTACGGGCGCGCGACGGGAAGAGTATACGCGCTGACGGGCCAGCCGCCTCCCCGCTTCAACCGGCACCGCCATCCCAGCCGGTCTTTCTTTCCACCGACTCTGACGGTGGGGCAAATCTGCCGATCTTTTTTTCAACGGCGGAGCAGAAGCCGTTCCCGGAACCGGGGGTGTCGAGACCGTGCCGCCACGGTCACGGACGTCGGTCGGTTCCATCGGTTTTTTCCAGTAACAACCGGTTCGTAACGATCCACCTTTCCCCAACCCCCACTTCCGTTTTCCGGAGATTCCACCATGCCCGTCGTCAATCCCCATGGCACCGCCCCGGCGGCTTCCGCGTTCCCAAGGATCGACACGTGGTCGTTCCTCGTCGGCAGCGGAGCGATGCTTCTGATTGCTTGGTTCGGCCTCCTCCGCCCCTCGCAACAACACCTCACCGGCCTCGAGCGTCAGGTGAGCCAGTTGACGCGAACCGTGTCTGATCTGAATGCCACCAGCAACGCGGCCAAGGGCACCAATGCCCTCCTCGCGCAGCTCCAGATCCAGGCCCGCCAACTCGGCGATGCTGAGGAGGCTTTCGGCAGGTTTGAGAAACTCGCCGATCGGATCTCGGCCCAGACCGCCGCGATCGAACAGGCGACGACGACCCTCGATCGCGTCGACACCCTCCACGCCGGGATCGCCGCCCGTGGCCCGGCCGTCGGTGAAGCCTCGACCGTCCTCGACGAGATGGCCGATCTGTCGTCGAAGATCGAGGCATCTCGTGATTCGGCCCGCGAAGCCCGTTCGTCGCTGGCGGTTCTCGACGCCCTCCACCAGGATCTGACGGTGGGGATGACGAAGATCGACGCTGCGACGCCGGTCCTCGATGACGTCCAGAAGCTCGTTGCCCGGATCGCCGGTGCGGCGACCGTCGTCGATCACGCCACCAAGGTCCAGGAGCGTGCCGGCCGGCTGGAACGCGCCGTCATCGACTCCGAGGCATCGATCGTCGACGCCGAGAAGACGGTCGAGCGGATCGCCGGCCTGACTCAGTCGATCGTCGATCAGGATACGGTCACCGGCCCCGCCGAGGAACGTCTCCGTCGCCTCGTGGCCCTGAAGAGTGCGGTCGTGTCGGGAGCCGACCACCTCGATGACGCCGATGCCACGCTGGCCAGGTTTCATGATCTCCGCGACGGCCTGCGGAATGCCACCTCGACCGTCAGCGACGTGCAGCACATGATCGTCGACGTCATGCTCCTCCAGCCGGCCGTCGACCGGGCCGTCGCCGCCCTCAAGCCGGTGATCGAGCTGACGCGGACCGCCCGTCAGGCCGATCCGGCCGCGATGGCCCCCCGGGCCTCCGTCGAGTCGACCCGGAAGGGGGAGTCGATTCCCGCCGCGCCGCAACCGGCGAGCGACACGGCCACCCCGGTGGTCGGTGCCGCGCCGACCGGCGACGTCACGAAGTGATCCCCAGCTCCTGACGCGAGTGCCACCGGGGCCCGTCACACGGCCCCGGTGGCCTTTTTTTGGGAGGCGGATTCCCTTCCGGCCGCCGATCCGCAACACTTCTTTTCGCCATGGGGGAACCGCCACGCACCACCGTCGATCCACCGCAGACCCTCGTCGGAGCGCTGCGCCATCTCGGCCCCGGGATCGTACTGGCCAGTTCGATCGTCGGCAGCGGCGAGCTGATCGCCACCACAACCACCGGAGCCCAGGCCGGATTCCTGCTCCTGTGGCTGATCCTCATCGGCTGCGTCATCAAGGTGGCGGCCCAGGTGGAGATCGGCCGTGCCACCCTCTCCTGGGGGCGCACGCCGCTGGACGCCTTCGACCGGGTGCCGGGGCCACGCTTTGCCGGGCGGGGCTGGATCTACTGGGCCTGGGTGGTGATGACCGTCCTCGTCCTTGTGCAGCAGGGGGGGATCCTCTCCGGCGTCGCCCAGACGCTCGCCGCGGGTGTGCCGGTGACGGCGGCCGGGCGGGAATGGAATCGGGTTCATGACGAGGCCGCTCGCGACCGGATCCTCGCCGCCGCGGCCCGTCACCACGGTGACACCGCGAAGGCCGACTCGCTCGACCTCCGGATGGCCGAGCTCGCCTCCGAGAAGGAGGATCTCGTCAAACCGGTCGACGAAACGCTGTGGGCGGTCGTCACCGGAATCGTGACCGCCGTGCTGCTGGGGGTCGGACGCTACAAGCTCATCGAACTGGTCTCGATCATCCTCGTAGGCACGTTCACGCTGGTCACACTCGTGGCCCTCGGACTGCTGCAATTCGATCCGGCCTGGGCGATTTCCGCGGCAGAGTTCGGCAGCGGTTTCGCCTTCCGCCTCCCGGAGGAGCGGAAAGATTTCTCTCCGATCCTGACGGCCCTGGCGACCTTCGGGATCATCGGCGTGGGCGCCAGCGAATTGATGGTCTATCCCTATTGGTGCCTGGAGAAGGGATACGGCGTGGCTGTCGGGCCGCGCGACGACTCCGAAGCCTGGGCGATCCGCGCCCGTGGTTGGCTGCGCGTCATGCAACTCGACGCCTGGGCGTCGATGGCGGTCTACACGGCCGTCACCGTGGCCTTCTACCTCCTCGGCGCTGCAACGCTGGGACGCCTTGGTCTCGTCCCGGAGGGGAGCGAGATGGTGCGAACACTCGGCGCGATGTACGCGCCGGTCTTTGGCGCCTGGGCCAACGGGGCCTTTCTGATCGGCGCCTTCGCGGTGCTCTATTCCACGCTCTTCGTCGCCGCGGCGGGCAACGCCCGGATGGTGGTCGACGGGCTGATCCTCGCCGGCCTGCTGCCCGGGGACGCCGCCGCGCGCACAACCTGGAACCGCCGCCTCTCGATCGCTTGGCCGCTGGTGGCGATGGTCCTGGCACTGGCGATCCGCGCCCCGCTGGCGATGGTCCTCGCCAGTGGGGCCGCCCAGGCGGTAATGCTCGCCGCCCTCGGCGTGGCCGTGCTCTGGTTCCGCTGGCGGGCGCTCGACCCCCGGCTGCGGCCGGGCCCGGCCTGGGATATCCTCCTCGTGACATCCTCGGCCGGCTTCATCATCATCGGTCTGTGGACGCTCTGGCAGCGGATCGTGACGCTCCTCGCCGGCTCCACCTGACCTCGGCGGCCGCGCCGACGGAAGCGCGCGGTACTCCGTGGACTGCTCCCACCAGGAAGCCCGACCGATGAGGCCTGATCGCCCGTTGGCTCCATCCCACCCGCCGGCCCGCCCGGCGTCGTTCGACGATCGGCCCACCGTCCGGATCCGTTTCGTCGGCTTCTGGGACGGCTTCGACCCGCGCGACAACTTCTTCACCCGCCTCCTCGCGCCGGCGTGGCGGCTCGACTTCGACAGCCCGCCCGACTACGTCGTTTACGCCACGGTCGGCAGCCGAAGGAAGGAGTTTCTCGGTTACGACTGCACGCGGATCTTCTTCACCGGCGAGAACGTCGGCCCCGACTGGCTCAACTGCGACTGGGCCTTCACGTTTCGCCACGATTCCCATCCCCGGCATCTGCGTCTGCCCCTGTGGGTTCTCTACGCTGACCCGCTGGCGCTGGTGAAGCCGCCGGCAATCGACGCCGCGGCGATGATCGCGGCGAAGTCGCGCTTTTGCGCGTTCGTCGTCTCCAATCCCCTCTGCCGAACGCGCAACGACTTCTTCCACAAGCTCTCTCGCTATTCTCCCGTCGACTCCGGCGGGAAGCTGTTCAACAACGTCGGCGGCCGGATCGCCGACAAGCGGGCGTTCCTCGCCGACTGCCGGTTCACGATCGCCTTCGAGAACGAATCCTTCCCCGGATACACGACCGAAAAGGTGCTCGAGCCGATGCTCGTCAGCTCGATCCCGATCTACTGGGGCGATCCGCTGGTGGGCCGCGACTTCGACACCACGAGCTTCCTCTCCGCCCACGATTCGCCGTCGCTCGACGACCTCGTCGAACGGGTCGTGGCGGTCGACCGCGATCCAGCGCTTCTGGCCACCCTCCTGGGCCGCCCCTGGTTTCGGGGCAACGCCGTTCCCCCCTGCGCCAACACCGAGCGGATCCTCGATCGCTTCACGACGATCTTCACAACGCCGATCGATCCGGTTGCCCGACGGCGGAGCGTGGCCCGGAGCCTGCGGCTCCACCGGATGCCGGCGGCCGTGGCGAGCATCGGCCACCGCCTCCGGCGGCAGATGAGGAAATGGTCGGCTCGAGGAACGTGAATCCCCGCCGGGAGCGTCACCGGGGCCCGATCGGCACCAGCGGGGGTGCCTGGCTGGGGACGGTCGCCGGTTGCTGGGAGGCGGGCTGGAGCGAGGCGGGCTGATACGGAAAGGGCTGGACCGTGGCGGGCTGTAATGAGGCGGGCTGAAATTGGCTGGCCTCAAGGGCCCCCGTCACCGGGTTGACCGCCTGCGGCTGGGCCCCGAACGGCGTCAGGGACTGCTGGGGGAGGGCGGCGCCGGTCGTCACGGCCACCGGCTGGGGGCGCGAGCGGGCGTTGAGATCCTCGACGAGCTGCTGAACCTCGGGGCGGATCGCCAGGCCACGCAGCGAGAACACGTCACTGGGGGTGACATTGAAGCGCCCGTAGAGGAGCGCGTCGGCGTTGTGATCGACGGAGAGATCGCTGCCACCGAGAGAGACGCCGGCAAACAACCCGCGGCTGCGGGCATAGGAATAGATCTCGGCACCAAGACCGACATCGGTGCCGGCGTTGGCACTGCGGCCGACCGGCCCGGCGGCGATCGACGCATCAGCGCCGAGGGTCACCTTCTGGCCATTGAGGATCCCCTGCAGGCTGCGCGGCGTGGCGAACACAAGAACGATGTCCGCCGCCTGGACACCGGCCTGGAAGCCGACACTCCCCCCGCCCATTGTCACCATCACCGGCGGGCTCCAGCTGCGGTCGGGATTGCGGACACAGAGCACCCCCTTGCCGTAATTGACGCCGAAAATGAATCCCCCTTTGATCATGTTGGGGAAGATCGCCACCCCCTCGGCCGCCTGGAGCATCGCCGGGGGGACCGATTCCATCTGGAGGGCGAAGAATTGATCGAGAGCCTGCTTGGCCGAGAGGACCGTCTGCGCTTCCTTTTCCCCCGACCCGATCTGCGCCGGCGGCGCGGCGAACGAGAAGGTCGATGGCCCCGCCCCGGGAGCGGCGTAGTTGCTCGGCGTCGTCTGGTAGGTGCCGGCAGGGGGTGCGGCAGGGATCGTCTGGAAAGGCGCCTGCTGGAGTTGCACCGGCTGGGCGGGCTGGCCGAAGGGGGTCAGCTGGGCCGCGGCCGGTTGAACAAGGAGGAGCATCGCGGCGATCGAGCTCAGACCGGCCGGGGCAGCCAAACCAAACCGGAGCGCACCGCGGCGGCAGACCATCGGGACCATGGCGAATCCTTTCGCTCTGAGTATCGTGCTTTGGGAACCGTGCTTTGGGAACCGTGCTTTGGGAACCTTGGGCGGGTGGGGTCGGAATCGTAGCGAGCCCCCCCCTCCCGGTCGACGCCAGTTTCTCTCCTCCGGGGGCCCCGAGCCCCCGATCCCTGACCGCCGATTGGGCAGGCCCACCCGGCGTCGTGGCACCATGCCAGGAGCCCCTTCTTCGGCCACGGTCGGCGCAGCGAAAGAGGTTTAAAAACCGAGCAAAATTGGCCGCTCCATGCGTCGCGCACACACGAAAAGCTCACACAACGCCGGCTTCGATCTCCTTTTTTTTTGTTAATCTACGGTTCCGGCGGGATGTGGGCGGATTGGCCCGTCCGGACTTATGCGGGATGAAAAGCACCTCCGGGTGCGACATGGTTCGTCTGCTGTTTTCTTCCGCGGAACTGCCATGCCATCCAACCGCAAACTCAGCGCCGCAACCATCGCTGCCTTGCCTGTTGTTGGCCTCTCCCTGCTCGGCATCTGGCTCGCCCGTCCGCTCGAATCGCTCCTCGAGATCACTGAAACCGAGGCGGGGACGACCTGGCTGCGCCAACTCTTTTCGACGCTGGCCGTGCTCGCTGGCGCCCAACTCGTCAATCGGCTGATCGACGCGGTCATCTGGGACCGTCTCGTCTCGCGAGCCCTCGGTGGCAAGGTGCCGGCGATCCTCAAGACGTTGGTGTCGGTGGTCGTCTTCCTGATCGGCATCTCGATCATCGT
>CALQRA010000252.1 GCA_943332855.1 Candidatus Kuenenia stuttgartensis | reverse complement strand
TGGCGAGAAGCTCGACCTCCCCGCCGGCCAGTGGTGGTGGGACTGAATTGAGACCCGTTCGAAGCTGTCCATGGCTTTCGACTGAGTCATCCAAACGAAGCGGCCCGCCGGGGATTCCGGCGGGCCGTTGTCGTTTCTTGTGCTTCTCACGGGGAGCCGCTCGGGGCTGACCGTGCCCCGTCGCCGGACGTTCGCTCCGGGCATCCATGCCCTCCGCTCTCTCCGCGCCGCCTGCGCTTTCGCCCTCCGGGCTTCGCTTGCCGGCGAGGCCGGCTCTCGGAGCACGGTCAGCCCCGAGCTTGCCGGTTTGGGGTGCGAGACGCTCGGGAGGACGTTCCGCATTCAACCGCGGCCCTCGGCCGTCGGTTGCAGTGCGGAAGCGTCCGGCGGCCGAAGGTCCGCCGGATGCTATTTTTGCGACCGCTCCAGGTAATCGCCGGTCCGGGTGTCGATCTTGATCATGTCGTCCTGTTCGATGAAGGCCGGCACGACCACGTCGGCGCCGGTCTCGAGCTTCACCGTCTTGGTGAGGTTCGTCGCCGTGTTGCCGCGCATGGCCGGTTCGGCATACGCGACTTTGAGAATCATGTGGTTCGGCGCCTCCATCGAGATCGGGTTGCCGTTGTAGAGGAGCATCGAGCAGACGGTGCCCTCCTTGATCCACTTCCAGGCGTCGTCGACCTGCTCCTTGGTCAGCTCATACTGCTCGTAGCTGGTGTTGTCCATGAAGACAAACTGTTCCCCCTGCTTGTAGAGGAACTGCGCCTCGATGGTGGCGATGTCGGCGGCATCGAGCGAGTCGCCGCTCTTGTACGTCCGGTCGAGCACCGTGCCGCGGAGGAGGTTGCGGAGCTTGCACTTGTAGAGTGCCTGCCCCTTCCCCGGCTTCACAAAATTGCACTCGATCATGAGGTAGGGGTCGCCGTCGATCTGGACCTTGAGCCCCTTCTTGAACTCGCTCGTGTTGTAGCCTGCCACTGCTTCGATGCTCCTGGACGTTGAACCTAAAACCCGATTCCTGATCATGCGCTCCGGCGGCCCAGCCGCCGGGCGTTCCCTTTCCGGGCGGCCGGTCGTATCCTTGAAAGGGCTCCGGGGCTCCGCGGAAGACCGTCAAGGGTGGCCGCAGCGGTGGCGGATGTCAACGTCCGCGGCCGCCGCGGGAGCACGGCGGCCCCAGGCTCCGGCTCCGGCCATCGATTCATCCATCCGCCCTCGGCCAGCTTGCCCCCCCATGACGCTCGATTCGACGCAGTCCGAGCCGGTCTCGGCCCCTGCGGCCAACCCTGCGGCCGAGGGGCTCCGCGAGCGGGGTTCCCCCCGGGAACGCTGGCAGGTGGAGCTGGCGGCCGCCATCCGCGATCCCGACGAGCTCTGCCGGCTCCTCGGGCTCGACGCCACCTTCGCCGCCGAGGCCCGCCGGGCTGCCGGTGGTTTTCCCCTCCTTGTCCCCCGTCCATTCCTCGAGCGGATGACCCATGGGGATCCCAACGACCCGCTCCTCCGCCAGGTCTTGCCGCTCGGGGCGGAGCTCGCCTCGCCGCCCGGCTGGGTGGCCGATCCGCTTGAGGAGGCGGCGGCGCTGGCGGCGCCGGGCTTGGTGAAGAAGTACGAGGGCCGGGCGCTCCTGTTGGCGACCGGCGCCTGTGCCGTCCACTGCCGCTACTGCTTCCGCCGCGAGTTCCCCTATGCCGAGCATGGGGTCTCGTCGGCCGGCACGGCCGCGGCGCTTCGTGCGATCGCGGCCGATCCGTCGATCCGCGAGGTGATCCTCTCCGGAGGCGATCCGCTCCTCCTCGACGACGACCGTCTCGTCGAGCTCCTCGGAAGAATTGTCGCCATTCCCACCGTGACCCGGGTCCGGATCCACACGCGCCTGCCGATCGTGCTCCCGAGCCGGGTGACGCGCCGGCTGGTGGAGATCCTCGCCGGCCTCCCCTTTCCGGCCGTGGTCGTGATCCATGCCAACCATCCGGCGGAGCTCGGGCCTGACCAGGCGGCGGCGATCCACGACCTGGCCGGCGCCCGGGCGATCCTCCTCAATCAGGCGGTCCTCCTTGCCGGGGTCAACGACACGCTCCCCGTCCTCCTCGGGCTCTCCGAGCGGCTCCTCGCGATCGGCGTCCTCCCCTACTATCTCCACCTCCCCGATCGCGTCGTCGGCACGGCCCACTTCGACGTCCCGGAAGCGAAGGCCGTGGAGCTTGTCGACGGTCTCCGGCAAAAGCTCTCCGGCTACGGGGTCCCGCGGCTGGTCCGCGAGGTGCCTGGGGAGGCGTCGAAGGTGACGATTGCCTGATGGTCTGCCGCGGCGGGGGTCGTCGAATCTCGGGTAAGATGCTTCTGGCGGAGCGTTGCCTCCCCCTCCCGGACCCTTCCCTTCAGTTTCGTCGGAGCCAGCCATGAAGATCCTCATCGGTGTCGACGGGTCGCCCGCCTCGCTGGAAGCGGTTTCGCTCGTCGGCCGGCTCATCGACCCGCGTGCCGACGAGGTGGCGATCTACTTTTCCCCTGCGGAGATCCAGCGCCGCGTCCCTTGGGGGCAGACGCTCATCGAGGGGGCGAGCAAGGCGCTCTTCGACGAGGCCGAGGCCCGGCTGCCGCAGCCGTTTGCGCGCCCCGTTGAGGCGATCGTGAGCACGAAGTCGGCGGCGGCCGGGATCCTTGAAGCGGCGATCGGCTGGAAGGCCGATCTCGTTGTCGTTGGTGCGAGCAACCAGACGTCGCTTGAGCGCTTCCTCCTCGGGAGCGTGTCGCGCGCTGTGGTCCACGGCTCGACGCTGCCTGTGCTTGTCGTCCGCAATGCTCCCGCCGCCGGTGAGCCGATCCGGCCGATCGCCTGTCATCTCGCTGCCAGTGCCGCGGCGGTCGCCGCGGTCGTCAGCAAGCTCCAATGGCCCGCCGACACGCAAGGCGAGGTGATCGGCGTCGCAGAATCGCTCCTCGCCGGCCCGCTGCCGGCGTGGCTGGAGCGGAAGGTCCGCGACCCGCAATCGGAGGCGATCGCGTCGGCCTGGCAGCAGGAGCACGACGACGAAGTCGGCACGCTCTCCAAGGCCCTCGAAGGCTTCCAGAAGCATCTTCCGCCAGCCTTCGCAGCGAAGGCCCCGATTGTGGTCCAGGGGAATCCGGGCGACCAGATCCGCTCCCATGTTCGCGACCATGGCGACAACCTCATCATCCTCGGCCGCACCCCATCCGACGCGGTCACGCGTTGGCTGCTGGGGAGCACCTCCGAAGCGGTCCTCACCGGGGTGCCATCGAGTGTGTTGCTTGTGCCGGTTGAGAAGGGCTGACGGCTAGCCGCGCCTGCAGCGCTCGACAAAGGCGGCGTAGTCGCGCGGCGTGTCGATCCCCTTGGCAGCGTGGTCGATCGCACAGGCGGCGATGCCGATGCCGGCCTCGAGCGGCCGCAATTGTTCGAGGCTCTCGAGACTGGCCAGGCGCGACTCGGGGAGCTCGTTCCAGGCTTCGAGGACTTCGCGCCGGTAGGCGTAGAGCCCGACATGCTGCCACCACAGGGGCGGGTTGGCGGCGAGAAGCTTTTCGCTCCACTCGCGGGCGGCGGGGACGCGTGAGCGGCTGAAGGTCAGGGCCCGCCAGGCGCCGGCGACTGCCGCTCCCGGGAGGTATCCGCCCGTGCGGGCCAGCTCGCGCCACGGGGTCAATTCGGCCTTCACGGCTGACGGCTCATCGAGATCGGCGGCCGATCGCATCGGCGTGACGAGCGTGGCGATGCCGGCCCCTGGGCAGCGGTAGAGAAGGTCGATGGCGGCATCGATGGCAGCGGCGGCGAGCTCCGGTTCGTCCCCTTGCACGTTCACGATCACGTCGGCGTCGCCGAGCGCCCCGAGGGCCTCGACGATCCGGGCTGTGCCGCTGGGGGCCTCGGGGGACGTCATCACCGCTTCGCCCCCGAAGGCGGCCACGGCGGCGGCGATCTCTTGACTATCGGTGGCGACGATCACGCGGGTGGCGCGCGACGAGGCCCGGGCGGCGCGCCAGGTGTGTTCGATGAGGGTTCTGCCGGTGTCGGCGAGGAGCATCTTCCGGGGGAGTCGGGTGCTCGAGAGTCGGGCGGGGATGACGATCACTGCCGCGGGGGGCTGCGTGGGCATGGGGCGCTCCGTGGGCTGGCGGGCGGCGGGGCAGATTAGGCGGTTTTTAGCCTGATCGGGGTGGGGGGAGCCATGCCGGAATCGGCCGTGTGCGGCGGTGGCCGGGGCGCCTTGTTTCCGATCTGGCCCCTGCTAGCATTCGTGGGTCGCGAAAGCGGCCACTTGCCCGAGTGGCGGAATTGGCAGACGCGCAAGATTCAGGTTCTTGTCCAGGTAACTGGGTGGAGGTTCAAGTCCTCTCTCGGGCATTTCCGGGGTTTTTCTAGCCCTGGATCGATCCCCCGCCGGCCCTTCTGGTTGGTGGGTGTTCTGCGAAAATCGCTGCCGCCCGTGGCGCCGTTGCGGAGCTTGCTTCGCGTGGCTGCCGCCCCTGACCGCGAGTTCCGGTCGCTCTTCGATCGACCGATTTCTTGCGGTGGTATGCTCGAAAAGTGACATGCGAGCGGGCGTGCGGGTGCGGGTGCGTGTGCGAGCCGAGGAGGTTCCTCCAATGACGACCGTTTCTATTCCCCTTCCGGACGACCAAGTCAGCGAGCTTCGTCTCCGTGCCAACCAGGCAGGAATCCCCTTGGAGGAGTATCTGGCCCGGTGTGTCGGGCAGCTTCTCGACAGGTCTGCGGAGGAGTTCCGCGAGGCCGCCGGGCGTGTTCTGGAGAAAAACGCCGAACTCTATCGGCGGCTGGCGTGACCCGCTTTCTCACCGTGGACGAGGTGGTCGAGCTTCACCGGTTGATGATTGGCCAGTCGGGCGGGGCCCGAGGCATTCGTGACCCCGCCGGTCTTGATTCAGCCGTGGCTCAGCCCCGGATGACCTTTGACGGCCGGGACCTTTATCCGACTCTGGCCGAGCAGGCTGCGGCCATCGGGTTCTCGCTGGTCAGCAATCACCCCTTTGTCGATGGCAACAAGCGGATTGGCCATGCCGCGATGGAGACGTTTCTCCTTCTCAATGGTCTGGAGTTCATCGCGACCGTCGATGAGCAGGAGATGGTCGTGCTCGGTTTGGCGGAGGGGCGCCTGAAGCGCAACGCCTTCACCGAATGGGTGCGGTCGCACATCCGCCGTGCCACCTGACAAGTGGCCCTGTGTTGGATCTCCGTTCGGGGTCGGCACTTCGCGACGATCGCCCCAAAAACTCGCTCGATTTCGCGGTTTTCGGCCGTTTTGCGGCCCCGTTGCCTGCCCCGCCGGCCCTTGTAGGATGGTCGTGGGGCTGTAGCTCAGCTGGTTAGAGCAGCGGACTTTTAATTCTCTGACGCATCTCCGTTCGGCCCTGAAAACAAAGCCTTTGGGCTGCCCTGGCGCCGATCGACCTACCAAAAACCTACCATGGCCCCGCGGGTTGCTGGGGCTCTCCCAGGCTCGAGGCAGGCTTCTCAAGGCAGGGGGCCCGGAGCCGAAGCGTCCACTCTGTTCTGGTTCGGCCGCCCGTCTCGCCTGCGGAACGCGATGCTTGGTAGTCGGTGATCCCTGATCCCGCGGGGCAGCTCCGGCTGGTCGCGACGGGCCGTGCCTCCGATGGCAATCGTCCTTCCTCCCCTTCGGGACGACCAAGAGGACGCGACTAGGTCTCCGAGCCGACCGGCTGACTTTTAGCTGCCTGTGGCCCTGCTCGTCTCGCGTCGGCCGTCGCTCAACCATGGATGGTTGTTGGCGGCAGGGCTCCTCGATGGCTCCTCGACATGCTTAGCGCTCCAGCTGGGAGGCGAACGTACCCGACGAAGTCCTGAACGGCGGGATTCGCGTCAAAACCCCTTTCCGCGGGCAGGGGGGCAGTCGCGGTTGCTGAGTGCGCACCCCCGACTTTCTTGGTGAAAAAGGCCCTTTTCTAGACTGCCAAAAATTCAGCGTCCGGTTTCGCACCCAGTTTACGCCTATTTCATTGGGAGTCGGACTCTCCGGAGGGGGTGCATCGGGTTCTGGCAGTGAACCCGGCGGGACTTCGGCATCCAGCCCCCTCCCGTAGGCCGTTGACTCCCTACGACAAACTGGTAATGTTCCCGAACTAAGGGGGTCCGAACGCGTCTGTCCGAGCGAAATGCCCCTCCGCAGTGCGATGTGGAAACTGATGTTGGCTACGCGAATCTCTTTCGAGGCATCCTGGTTTTGAACGAGAACGTCGTACCGAATGCGGATACGACGGAGTCCTTCAAACAAATTGATCGTAGGTTCGACCACCCAACGTATCCGTCGGAGGCCGCTACCGTGATCCTCTCCGCGACG
>CALQRA010000251.1 GCA_943332855.1 Candidatus Kuenenia stuttgartensis | reverse complement strand
TCTCGTTTGATCGCGACATCCGGCCGATTCTTTCTGACACCTGCTACCAGTGCCACGGGCCCGACAGCGTGCACCGGCAGGCGGGGCTGCGGTTGGATCGCGCCGAGAGCGCGACGGCCGAGGCGGCCAGTGGGGCCAAGGCGATCGTTCCCGGCGACGCGGCGGCGAGCGAAATGATTGCGCGGATTGTTTCCGATGATCCCGACGTCGTCATGCCGCCGCCGGGAGCGAAGCTCGGGAAGCTCGCGCCGGAGCAGGTCGAGCTCTTGAAGCGCTGGATCAGCGCTGGCGCCGTGTACGAGCCCCACTGGGCGTTTCAATCGCTCAAAGTCCCGGCGTTGCCGGAGGGAGCGGCGGCGGTTCATCCGATCGATCGAGTTGTGCGAAAGCGCCTTGCCGAGCGCGGCATCGCGCCGCAGCCGGAGGCCGATCGGATCGCGCTGGTCCGTCGGGCGACGTTTGATGTCACAGGGCTGCCGCCGACCGCGGAAGAGGTGGCGGCGTTTGTCGCCGATGACAGCCCCGAGGCGTATGAAAAACTCCTCGATCGGCTCCTTGAGAGCCCTCGCTACGGCGAGCGGATGGCGGCCGATTGGCTCGATCTGGCGCGCTACGCCGACAGCTACGGCTTCCAGGTCGATCGCGACCGCCCGATGTGGTGGTGGCGCGACTGGGTGATCGGCGCCTTTAACCGCAATCTCCCCTGGAACGATTTCGTCACCTGGCAGCTCGCCGGTGATCTCCTCCCCAATGCCAGCGACGAACAGATCCTCGCCACCGCCTTCAATCGGCTCCATCAGCAGGAAGCGGAGGGGGGAAGCGTCGAGGAGGAGTACCGCGTCAATTACGTCAATGACCGCGTCACGACTTTCGGCACTGCGTTCCTTGGCCTGACGCTCGAGTGCTGCCGCTGCCATGACCATAAGTTCGATCCGCTCACGCAGAAGGAGTATTACCAGTTCTTTGCCTTCTTCGACGATGTCGACGAGGCGGGGCTCTACAGCTACTTCACGCCGGCGGTGCCGACGCCGAAGCTGCGGCTGGCCGACGATGCCTGGAAGACGGCGATGCAGAAGGCCGACGAAGCCTGCCGCCTGGCGGCGACGGAGCTCGATCGCCGCGAGCGGATCTCGCGGGCGAAGGTGTTGGCGTGGATGGCTGGTAAGGCTGACGTGCCCTTGGAACTGGCTGCCGCCAACCCCGGCGCGCTGCCGGGAAGGATTGCCGCCTTTTCCTTCGACAACCGGGGCGCTGATAACGTCTTCCCGAACTCGGTTGATGGTGGCGCCGCGGCGACGAGCCCGGCAGAGATCACGGTTGTCCCTGGGCACTCTGGTGAGGCGCTCAAGCTCACTGGCGATCATCCGGTGCAGACGGCTGTGGGGAACTTCCGCCGCAGTCAGCCGTTTTCTGTGGCGCTGTGGCTGGAGGCGCCGGTGCGTTACGACCGGGCGGTCGTCTTCCACCGCTCGCAGGCCTGGACCGATGCCGGCAGCCGGGGCTACGAGCTTCTCGTCGAGGAGGGGCATTTCCAGTGGTCGCTGATTCACTTCTGGCCGGGAGATGCAGCGAGCGTGCGCTCGGTTGAGCCGGTGCCGGTGGGGCGCTGGACGCACCTCGTGGTCACGAGCGACGGATCGGGCGCAGCGGCCGGCTTGAAGCTCTTCGTCGACGGCCGGCCGGCGGCGGTGGAGATTGTCCGCGACAGTCTCACGCGCGAGATCACCGGCGGCGGCGGCGATCACATCCGCATCGGCGAGCGGATGCGCGACCAGGGATTCAAGGACGGGCTCGTCGATGATTTTCAGGTCTTTGATCGGGCCCTGTCGGCGCTCGAGGCCCGCGAGCTGTTCGCGCCTGGCTCGATCGCGATGCTCAAGGAGCAGCGCCCCGACGGTGCGGCCGATCTCCTCGGCGGCTTTCAGGCCGGTGCTCTCGACGCAGAGGTGTCGGCGGCGCGGAAAGCCCTCGAAGAGGCGCGGCGGGCGCGCGATGACCTCGGCGAGCAGCCGCAGGAGATCATGGTGATGCGGGAGATGACGACGCCAAAGACGGCGTACGTGCTCGTGCGGGGCGAATACGGCCAGCGCGGTGACGCGGTCGGGCCCGACACGCCGGCGGCCTTCCCCCCCTTCCCCGCTGGAGAGCCGCGCAACCGGCTGGGACTGTCGCGCTGGCTCACCGATCCGGCCAATCCGCTCCTGGCGCGGGTCACGGTCAACCGGCTCTGGCAGACGCTGTTTGGGATCGGAATCGTGAAGAGCGCCGAGGATCTTGGCAGTCAGTCGGTCCGCCCGGAATACCCCGAGCTCCTCGACGCCCTGGCGTGGCAGTTTTCCAGGTCCCGAGCGGAAGGGGGGCTGGCATGGGACATGAAGGCGCTTCTCAAGACGATCATGCTGTCGGAGACCTACCGGCAGCGGAGCACGGCCGACACGCAGCTTGCGGCCGATGACCCCGCCAACGTGTGGCTGGCGCGGGGGCCGCGGCATCGCCTCCCGGCCGAGATGATCCGCGATGGGATCCTCGCGTCCTGCGGCCTCCTCGTCGAGCAGGTCGGCGGCCCTCCGGTCAACACCTACGACCTTGCCGAGTCGTTCAAGCCGGCGACGCCCGGCAGTGGCTCCGACCTCCACCGTCGCAGCCTCTACACCCTCTGGCGGCGGACCGGCCCCGGGCCGGTTCTCGAGAGCTTCGATGTGCCGAAGCGGGCTGTCTGCGTCGCCCGGCGCGACACCACCAACACCGCGCTCCATGCCCTCGTGCTTCTGAACGGGCCGCAGTTTGTCGAGGCGTCGCGGGTTCTCGCCCAGAAACTCCTGACCGGATCCCCGCCGGGGGCCGGCGACATCTCGCCGCTCCTGGCCGAGGGGTTTGAGCGACTCACGAGCCGCCGGCCCGACGGGGCTGAGACGGCGATTCTGCGTTCGATGCACGCCGAGCAACTCGCCTGGTATACGGCGCACCCTGACGACGCCCAGAAGCTCCTCACCGTCGGCAGCGTGCCGGCTGATCCGGCGCTGGCCCCCGTCGACGTGGCGAGCCTTGCCGGGGTGTTCAACGCCCTCCTCAACTACGATGGAACAGTGGTGAAACGATGAGGGATCATGCCATGATCGATGCCGCGGACACGCCCCCCGAATCCCTCCCCGCCGCTGCGGCGATGAGCCGGCGCCGGCTCCTGGCCACGACCGGGATGGGGCTCGGTGGGATCGCCCTGGCCGAACTCCTCGCCCGACGGGCGGCGGCGGCAGTCCCCGCGACGCCGCACGGCGCGCTCGACGCCTTCCATCTGCCGCCGAAGGCGAAGCGGGTGATTTATCTGTTTCAATCGGGGGGGCCGTCGCAGCTCGATCTCTACGACTGGAAGCCGACGCTCGTCGAGCGGACCGGCGAGCAACTCCCGGAGAGCGTCCGCGGTGGGCAGCGGCTGACGGGGATGTCGGGGAATCAGAGCTCGATCCCGCTGGTCGGCTCGCCGTTGAAGTTCGCCCAGTATGGCCGGTCGGGGGCGTGGCTGTCGGAGGTCCTCCCCCACACGGCGAAGGTGGCCGACAAGCTCTGCTTCATCAAGAGCATGTACACCGAGAGCATCAACCACGGTCCCGGTGTCACCTTCATGCAGAGCGGCGCCCAGATCCCGGGGCGGCCGAGCATCGGCGCCTGGCTCGACTACGGCCTCGGCGATTCCAGCGACAATCTCCCCTCGTTTGTCGTGCTGATCACGAAGAACAAGGGGGGCCAGCCGCTCATGAGCCATCTGTGGGGCTCAGGCTTCCTCCCCACCCGCCATCAGGCGGTGCGCTTCCGCTCCGGCGGCGATCCGGTCCTCTACCTGGGCAATCCGGCTGGCGTGTCGCGCGAGAACCGCCGCGCAGCCCTCGATGGATTGAAACAGCTCCACGAGCATCAGTTCGCCACCAATCCCGACGCGGAGATCGCTGCTCGGATCGCTAACTACGAGCTCGCCTTCCGGATGCAGGCGAGCGTTCCCGACGTCACGAATCTCGCCGACGAGCCGGCGCATGTGATCGAGAAGTATGGACCGGGGGCCAACGACCCCGGCACGTTCGCGGCCAATTGCCTCCTCGCCCGGCGGCTGGCGGAGCGGGGGGTGCGCTTCATCCAGCTCTATCATCAAGACTGGGATCATCACGGCGGCCTGCCGGGGGGAATCCGCGGCGAGGCTGGGCAGACCGACCAGCCGGCGGCGGCCCTTGTCCAGGATCTCGCCGACCGGGGCATGCTCGACGACACGCTCGTCGTCTGGGGGGGAGAGTTCGGACGAACGAACTACTGCCAGGGGCTCTACAAGCCTGGCGGCGACTTCGGCCGCGACCACCATCCGCGCTGCTTCACGATGTGGATGGCCGGTGGAGGGGTGAAGGGGGGCATCAGCCACGGCGAGACGTGCGAGTTCGGTTACAACATCGTTCGTGACGGCGTCCATGTCCACGACTTCCATGCCACACTCATGCACCTCTGCGGGATCGACCATGAGCGACTGACGTACCGCTTCCAGGGGCGTCGCTATCGTCTCACCGACGTCCACGGCCGCGTCGTCCAAGAGATTCTTGCCTGAGAGAGCCCACCGTTCCGGAGAGACCCACGATGTCCCTTTTCAATCGCAAGTCGTTCGAGCGTGCCGATGAGGGACGGAGGCGCGTGCTGCGGATGGCGGCGCTCTCGGCGCTGTTTGCCGCCCGCTCCGGTGCCTATGCCGAGGAATTGACGACCACACCAGAGCAGACGGAGGGGCCGTTTTTCCCCGACCGGCTGCCCCTCGACACCGACAACGATCTCCTCCGTATCGGCGACGCCTCGAGCCCTGCCGACGGCGAGGTGACGTGGTTCTCAGGCGCCGTGCTCGACGCGGCGGGGAATCCGCTCCGCGGAGCGCTCGTCGAGATCTGGCAGTGCGATGCCCACGGGGCCTATCTCCACTCCCAGAGCGGCAACGCCGAGAAACGTGACGGGCATTTCCAGGGCTATGGCCGGTTCCTCACCGGGCTGGCCGGCGAGTATGGCTTCCGGACCATCAAGCCGATCCCCTACCCCGGCCGCGCCCCCCACATCCATGTGAAGGTCACCCGTGGCGACCGCCACCTTCTCACGTCGCAGTGCTACGTAAAGGGGGATCCGGGAAATGGTCGGGACGGGATCTTCCGGTCGCTGTCGCCGACCGAAGCCGCCGCCGTCGTCGCCGATTTTCTCCCCATCGAGGGCTCGCGGATCGGCGAGCTAGCGGCCCGGTGGGACATTGTCCTCGGGGTCACGCCCGAGGATAGCTGACCAGCCGCCGCCGAAGCGGTAGACTTTCGGTTCGTCCGGCTCGACCCCCACAGCGCCCCATTCCGGCCCCGCTCGTCGTCACGATCCCCCTCGACAGGAGACCCCCGATGCCCCCCCTTTCCCGCCGATGCCTCGCCGCGCTCTCGCTTCTCATCGGAGGCGCCGCGGCCCTGCCGGCCGCCGAGCTCACGATCGGCTCCACCGCGCCGGCGATCGACGTTGAGCACTGGGTGCAGGATGGCGAGGGGAAGTACAAGCCGGTCACCGAGTTTGAGAAGGACAAGGTCTACGTCGTCGAGTTCTGGGCGACTTGGTGCGGCCCCTGCATCATGAGCATGCCCCACATCGCCCAGATCCAGGCCGACTACGCCGACAAAGATGTCCAGGTGATCAGCGTCAGCGACGAGGATCTCGATACGGTCAAGGAGTTTCTCGAGCGTGACAACGGCGAAGGGGAGACGTTTGCCGACGTGACGAAGGGCTACTGCCTGACGACCGACCCCGACAAGTCGGTCTACGGCGACTACATGGAGGCGGCCGGGCAGAACGGCATCCCCACGGCCTTCATCGTCGGCAAGACCGGCGAGATCGAGTGGATCGGCCACCCGATGGAGATGGAGGGGCCACTCGCCGAGGTTGTCGACGGCAGCTGGGACCGTGCCGTCTACGCCGAGGAGATGGCGGAGATGGAGAAGGTCAACGAGGTCTTCGCCGAGATCCGTGTGCTGCTCCAGGCCGAAAAGGGGGATGAAGCCGCCGAGATGGTCGACGAACTGATTGCCGACGCGAAGAGCCCGCGGGTCAAACGGAGGCTCGAGCAGGTCCGCGGCCAGCTCGACCAAGTCCGTCTTCAGATGGCGATCCAGGGGGGCGGGGAGAAGGCGGCGGCGGCGTTCTCGAAGCTCGCCGCAGCCCAGGCCGATTCGGCCGAGGGGCTCAACGCCCTGGCTTGGATGATTGTGACGCTCGCCGAGCAGGGAGCGCCGATCGACGAGGCCCTCACGGCCGCCGCGACCGAGGCCGCCGAAAAGGCCGCCAAGCTCGAGCCTGAGAATGGACCGGTCCTCGACACGCTCGCTCATCTCTA
>CALQRA010000250.1 GCA_943332855.1 Candidatus Kuenenia stuttgartensis | reverse complement strand
GGCGGATCACCCGCCCGACGGTGTTCCCAGGGCCCGCGCCCGATCGGCGGCCGCGACGACCGCGTCGATGAGCGCCCCGCGCACGGCGCGCTGCTCGAGGATCGCCAGCCCGGCGATCGTTGTGCCCCCCGGGCTGGCGACACGGTCCTTGACCTGGGCCGGGTGTTCGCCAGTCTGTTCGATGAGGGCCGCGGTGCCGGCGACGGTCTGGACGGCGAGCGCCTGGGCCAGGCTCCGCGGCAGCCCTGCCTTGACACCGCCGTCGGCGAGGGCTTCGCAGAGCAGGGCCACGAATCCGGGCCCCGAGCCGGACAGCCCCGTGACGGCATCGAGGAGGTGTTCGTCGACATCGTGAACACTCCCCACGGCGGCCAGGAGGGCCGTGGCGGCCCGCGCGGCCTCCTCCGTCACCTCGGGCGCTCGGCAGAGGACCGAAACCCCCTTCCCCACCAGACAGGGCGTATTCGGCATGACGCGGATGATGCGCGGCGTCCCGAACCAGGCCGAGAGCGTCGCCACCGGGACGCCGGCCACGATCGAGACGACCGTCGCCCCGGCCCCGATGGCGGGGGCGCACTCGCGGGCCGCTGCGGCGGCCTGCTGCGGCTTGACGGCCAGGAAGACCAAGGCCGCCCCCTTCACCGCCTCGGCCGAGGAGCGCGCGAGGCGGATTCCCGGCAGGCGGGCGAGGAGGCGCTCGCGTGCGGCGGCGACCGGGTCGTGGACGGTGATCTCCGACGGCGACACGAGTCCGGCCCCGCAGAAGCCCGTGGCGAGGGCCAGCGCCATCTGCCCTCCCCCCACCATCGCGATTGGCCCGATCGAGGAGGCGTCGCCGGTCGCACGGGTCGCACCGGTCATCGGACAGCCTCCACCGGCGCGACCGCGGGAAGATCGCGATCGATGGCATCGAGATCGAGGCGCGATACCCAAAGCTGGCTGGCCGAGCGTTCCCCGTCGCGGCCGGCCGTCCACATCAGGAGCGTTCCGTCGGGGGAGAAGACCGGCAGGACGTCGGCCCCGGGGTGATCGGTGATCCGCAGCGGTGCCCCGGTCCGGAACGTTCCGGTCGCGGGATCGGCTTCGTACCGGGCCACCCACAGGTCGTAGTTGGGGCGCTGCGTCGGGTCGCTGTGATCGGCCCCGGTCCAGATCAGCCACGGCTTCGTCGGATGCCAGAAGGGAGCCCAGTGGACCCCCTTGCCGGCGGTGATCGCCGTGTCGCCGCTGCCATCGGCTTTCATGACGTGGATCTGGAGCATGTCCTTTTCGACGCGGTCGGAGCGGTAGCAGATCCAGTGGCCGTCAGGGGAGAAGAACGGCCCGCCATCGTAGCCCGGGGCGTTCGTCAGTTGCCGGACGTTGCCTCCGTCGTCGCCATCGGCAACGTAAATGTCGGCGTCGCCGTCGCGGTCGCTGACAAACAGCAAACGGTTCCCGTCGGGGGACCAGGAACACTCGGCGTCATAGCCGGGGCTGGTGGTGAGTTGCTGCAGGTCCGATCCATCGGGGCGGGAGGTAAAGAGGTCCATGTGGGGGTCGAAATCCCACTGGTAACGGCGGCGGCGGCCCGTGCGGGCGTCCTCCTCGGCCTGGGCTTTGGCGTCGGCCTCGGTCTTGTCGATGGCCGGATCGGGGTGGCTGGAGGCGAACAGGAGTCGCGTGCCATCGGGGGAGAACCAACTGCAGGTCGTCCGACCGCGCCCCGGGCTGACCCGCGTGGGGGGCGTTGGCCGCGGCGCGGCTCCGTCGAAGGACTGCACGTAGATCTGGTAAAACGGGTAGCCGGTCGGCACCCCCTGATAGCAGATGTGGCGGCCGTCAGGGGCGAAGTATCCCTCCCCCGCTTTCGAGAGGCCGTCGGTGACCTTGACCGGAGGAGCGAGATACCGGGCTTCAAGGTCCCGGGATGGCGGCGCTGAAGCTGGCTGGGGGGAATCCTCCGCGGCGGCCTTGGTAGCCGCTGACCAGGAAGCCGGTGACCAAATCGCCAGCGGCCAGGTCTCCGGGGACCAGATGGAGAGCAACGGGGCGGCGACGGCGAGCGTTGCAGCCCGGGCCAGGAGCCGGTGGGAAGTGGAGAGGTTGAAGGTTTTTCTCATGGGTAGCAGTATACGTTCTGCCATCCATCCACGCGCCCCGGGAGGTCCACCATGAAGATCTATACGAAGACCGGTGATGCAGGCGAAACCGGCCTGTTCGGAGGTCCCCGGGTGCGGAAGGACCATCTGCGGATCGAGGCGTTCGGCACCGTCGACGAATTGAACAGTCATCTGGGGCTCGTCCGCACCATCCCCGGAAGTGGGGCGATCGACGAATTTCTGCGCCGGATCCAATGCGATCTTTTCGAACTCGGGGCCCAGCTCGCCACGCCGGGGGATGCCGTCGAGCGGATCACCGCGGCGCATGTCGAGACCCTCGAGGAGGCGATCGACCGCCACGACGCCGCACTCCCCGCGCTGTCGTCGTTCATCCTCCCCACCGGGACGCCGCTGGCCGCGGCGATGCACGTCGCCCGGACCGTCTGTCGGCGGGCCGAGCGGCGCGTTGTCCAACTCGGGGCGATGCCGGATGCGAAGATCCCGGTCAACGCGATCGAATACCTCAACCGGCTCGGCGATCTCCTCTTCGTCCTTGCCCGCCACGCCAACCACCAGGAACGGATCGCCGACGATCCCTGGCATCCGAGTCGGCCGTGAGCATCCCGCCCGCCAGAACTGGCGAACTGCGCTGGGAGTCGAACACCGGCGGGGCCGACGGCTTTCGTCCCCTTGTCATCCGCGGACGCGCGAGCTTGGCGGCGCTCCGGGAGCGGGTGGCGGCGGAGCGGGCCGCCGGCACGCCGCCGCGGTCGATCACCCGCATCGCCTCCGACCTCACCGATCGGATCGTCCTCGATGTCTGGACAACGGTGATTGATGATCTGCGGGCTGCTGCCGAGGCGAAACGGGGCTCCCTCGAGCAACTCGTCCTCGTGGCCCACGGCGGATACGGTCGGAGGTCTCAGGCCCCCTACTCCGACATCGATCTGATGCTCCTCCACTCTCCCTCGTTGGTCTCGGCCGACACGAGCGTGGCCGCGGTGGCCCGGAGGCTCCTCCAGGATCTGTTCGATATCGGGTTGGAGGTGGGGCAGAGCGTGCGGACGGTGGCGGAGGCGATCCGCCTGGCCCGTTCCGATGCGACGGTGTACACCACGCTCATCGAGGCCCGCCTCCTCGCCGGCCCATCTGGCCCGGACGAGCCATTCGATCGGCTCACCCGGGATCTCGCCGGAATCGCCCGCCGCGGCCCCGAGCGCCTGGTGGCCAGGCTGTGCGAAGCCCGTGTGGAAGAAGCCTCCCGCTACGGCGAGTCGACGGCGCTCCTCGAGCCGAACGTGAAGCGGTCCCCCGGGGGGCTCCGCGATCTCCAGTTCATCCACTGGCTCGGGTATGTGGCGCATGGCACGGCCGACGCCGCAGCGCTCGTCACCGCGGGCATGCTCTCCCCCCGCGACGCCGCGGTGCTCGCCGCGGCCGCCGACCACCTCCATGGCATCCGGATCGATCTCCATCTCGCCGCTGGCCGCCCGGCCGACGATCTGACACGGCAGGAGCAGCAGCGTCTCGCGGAGGAACGCGGCATCACTCCCGCTCCGGGGCTCCTCCCGGTCGAGATCTTCATGCGGGAGTATTTCCGGCACACTCGTGAAGTGGTCCGGGTCGTAGAGACCGTCAAGGCCCGGACGCTCCGCCGGCCCCGGCGCTCCTCCTGGGTGACGGGACTCCTCGGCCACCGCGTCGAGGACCGCTACCTCGTCGGGCCGACGACGGTCGCGGTCCTGCCGGCCCACCGGGGCGAGGTCGCCGCGAGTCTGGTGGCGGTGCTCCGCCTCCTCGAACTCTCCCAGACCTACGGGTGGCCGGTCGATGACGACTCCTGGGACGCGATCCGCGTCGCGGTCGGGGCCGCTGGGGGCGCCGACCCCGTCGACTCGCCGCTCCCCGTTGACGTCTGCAGGGGGTTTCTCGCCCTCTTCGATCGCCCCGAGCGGCTCGGCTCCTCTCTCCGCCGTCTCCACGACATCGGGCTCCTGGAGCGGATCATCCCCGAGTTCTCCCACGCTCGCGATCTCCTCCAATTCAACAACTATCACAAATACACCGTCGACGAACATTCGATCCGCGCGGTGGAGGCGGCGGTCGCCCACGGCGCCTCGAAGGGGTGGATGGCCGACCTGTGGAGGCATGTCGGTCGACGGCATCTGCTCCTCCTGGCGCTCCTCATCCACGACCTCGGAAAGGGCTACGAGGAAGACCACAGCGAGGTCGGCCGACGGATCGCCGATTCGATCGCCGTCCGGCTCCGTCTCCCCAGGGACGAGGCCGGGATCCTGGCGTTTCTCGTCCACAAGCATCTCGTCATGGCACATCTCGCCTTCCGGCGGGATTCGAGCGACCCGGCGCTCGTCATCCGCTTCGCCTACGAGGTTGGTTCGCCGGAGGTGCTCTCGATGCTCACGCTCCTGACGGCCGCGGACGTCGCCGCGGTCGGGCCCGGGGTGTGGACGGAGTGGAAGTCGGATCTCCTCGCCGATCTCCAGGCGAGGACCCTCGGCGTCCTCGACGGTGAGGGGGTGGCAGCATCGTCGGGGCCGCTCCGCCTCGGCCTCGAGGCGCTGCTGGAGGAATGGGAGCCGGATGATCCGGTCGTGCGGATTGGGCGGCAACTCCCGGCGTCGATGCTCCGCGACCTGCCGCCGGCGCGGATTCTCGAGGAATTGGTGCAACTCGCCCGCCTTCCGGCCGACGGGATCTTCGTCGCCAGCCGCTGGCAGGCCGACACCTCGACGGTGGCGGTGACGGTGGGAACGAGGGAGAGCGTGGCGCCGGGAGTGTTCCACCGCGTCACCGGGGCGTTGACGAGCCAGCGGCTCGAGATCCTCGCCGCCGGCATCCACACCCTCGACGATGGCCTCGTCATCGATCACTTCACCGTTCTCGACCCCGACTTCACCGGAGCCCCGCCCCCCGACCGCTTTGCCGACATCGCCGCCGCGATCCGTGCGGGGATCCGGGCCGACCGGGCGCCGACCTTCACCCCGCGGCTCAATCCGCTCGCCCCGCGCTCCGACCCGGCGCTGTGCCATCCCGTTCGGGTGGCGATCGACAACGTCAGTTCGGAGACCTCGACGATCGTCGAGGTCTTCGCCACCGATGCCCCCGGCCTCCTCTATCGGATCGCCCGCACGCTGTTCGACGCTGGAATGTCGGTGCGCTCGGCGAAGGTCGGCACCTACCTCGACCAAGTGGTCGACGGATTCCACGTCACCGATCTGGCGGGGGGAAAGATTGACGACGTCGAGCGGCTCGAGCGGCTGCGGATGACCCTCGAGAAGGCGCTGGCTCCGGTGAGCAGCCGCTGACGCTCCCGCGTCATTCGTAGGAGAAGACCCCCATCGCCCCGGCATACGTGCGCTGGGCCCGGCGCAGGTCGAGGTTCAGGGCGTCGTCCGCCCCGGTCATCGACTCGAATATTTTGCCTGCCTTCTGGAGCTTCTGCGGCGGCGGGAGGACCAGATTGCGGATCGTCTCGAGGAACGGCGTCGAGAAGTCGTCGAGCAATCGCACCCTGTCCTGGAACACCCTCCGGCAGGCGATCATCAACGACTCGGCCTCCGTTTCCTTGGGCACCGGCCACGCCTCCGATTCCTCTTGGATCGTGCGCGCCTCGGCCTTCAGCTTCTCCAGTCCCGCAGCGACATCGTCGTCGGTAGTGGTCGCCGATTCCTGGAGCCGGGCGGAGACGATGTCGGTGAACTTTTTCCGCGCGATCGACTGCCGACGGTTCGCTTTCGCGATCGACTCGAGGAGCTGCTTCGCCGCGGTCCGTTTCGGGGAGGCGCACCCGGCGGCGAGGAGCGTCGCGACACCGCCGGCCAATCCCCCCAGCAACAGCGACCGCCTCGGAAGCCGGTTTGACCCGGGAAGCCGGTTTGATGCCGTGGGGCGGCTCTGCGATCGGAGGCGTCGATTCCGACTCGCTTCCACGACCTTCGTATGCATGCTCGGAAGTCTCCTCAGACGGGCGTTGGCTGAATACCGCAGCAGCCTAACGGAACTCGACCCCCTGGCAATTCCCTTCACTTGGCGGGGGCTTTTCCACCGAGCCTGTCCCGGATTGTGACGTCGTCGAGCCCGTCGATTTCAAAGGTTTTCAGCGGGCTTGAATCCCCCGTCGCAAGCGAGACGGTCGTCTCGTCGACGCCGAGCGCAGCGGCCAGCACCCTGGCCACCGCGGCGTTGGCGCGCCCTTGTTCCGGCGGCTGCCGGACACGGATCTTGAGGCGGTCTCCGAGCCACCCCGAGACCCCCTCCCGGGAAGCCCCAGGAACCACCTTCACGTCGAGTCGGGCCATGGTGGGGAATCCTCGCCGGG
>CALQRA010000249.1 GCA_943332855.1 Candidatus Kuenenia stuttgartensis | reverse complement strand
TTTCCCCCCACCGAACCCGGCCTTCCGGCACGGCTCGCCGATCGCGGCGACGAAGCCGCGTGGGAGCGGTTCATGGCGCTCTATCGGCCGGCGATCGTCGTGCTCGCGCGCCGCCGCGGGCTCTCTGCCGCCGATGCCGATGACGTCGCGCAGGAGGTCTGCCGGAGCGTCGCCGATGCCGTGGGGACGTTTGAGCCGGGCCTGGGCCTCCCCGGTCGGGCCCGGTTCTCGACGTGGCTGGCCACGATTGCCGACCGCAAGACGATCGACGCCCTCCGCCGCTCCCGCGTTCGCCCTGCGTCGGGCCACGCCTTCGAGGCGGTCGCGGCGCGCGACACTGATTCCCGCCTCCTCCGCTTCGAAGTCCGCCGGCGCCTGTTCCTGGCGGCCGCCGCCGATATTCAGAACGAGATGAGCCCGACGGCCTGGGAAGCTTTTTGGCGGACGGCGATCGACGGCGACTCCGCCGAGCGCGTCGCGAAGACGCTCGGGATGACCGCGGGCGCGGTCTACGCCGCGAAGGCGCGGACGATGCGGAAGCTCGTGGAGCGGATCCGGGCGCTCGAGGCGGAGTGGTCGATCGATCCATCCACGCCCAGTGAACATGACGGGGGGACGCCATGACTCCGCACGACGCCACGCTCCCTCTCGCGTGTGCCGACGACGCCGCGCTCGAAGCGCTCGTCTCGGGCACCCTCACCCCCGATCGCGAGCGCGCCCTCGAAGCCCATCTCGGCGGCTGCGCCGCCTGCCGCGACCGGCTCGACGCCCTCGCGGCCTCTCCCGAGAGCTGGTCGACGGTCCGCGAGCAGCTCTCGGCCGGCGTCGAGGCCGACGGGGAAGATGCCGTTCCGCCGATCCCGGCACTTGCCACGCTCATTCAAAAGATCCTCGCGCCGAGCGACGACGACCGGATGCTCGGCCGCCTCGGCCCCTACGAGATCACCGGGATCATCGGCTCCGGTGGAATGGGGATCGTGCTCAAGGGGCACGACCGGGCCCTCGACCGCTTCGTTGCCATCAAGCTCCTCAGCCCCCACCTCGCCTCGAGCGGCGCCGCCCGGCAGCGCTTCCTCCGCGAGGCGAAGGCCGCCGCGGCGGTCGTCCACGACAACGTCATCGCCATCCACGGTGTCGACGAGTTCGCCGGTCTCCCCTACCTCGTCATGCCCTACTGCCGGGGCACGACGCTCGAGAAGCGCGTCCGCGATGCGGGCCCGATGACTCTCCGCGAGATCCTCCGCGTCGGCCTGCAGACGGCGCGGGGCCTCGCCGCAGCGCATGCGCAGGGGCTCGTCCACCGCGACGTGAAGCCGGCAAACATCCTCCTCGAAGATGGCGTCGAACGCGTCCGGATCACCGACTTCGGCCTCGCGAGAGCCGCCGACGACGCCAGCCTCACCGTCACCGGCCTGCTTGCCGGCACGCCCCACTACATGTCGCCGGAGCAGGCCCTCGGGAAGCCGCTCGACGCCCGCAGCGATCTGTTTGCGCTCGGCGCGGTGCTGTTCACGCTTGCGACCGGAAAGCCCCCGTTCCGGGCCGAGTCGAGCCATGCGGTGCTGCGGATGGTGACCGACGTCGAGCCGGCCGACGTGCGCCTCGCCAATCCCGACATGCCGGCCTGGCTGGCGGCGATCGTCGGCCGGCTCTTGGCCAAGGATCCCGCCGCCCGCTTCTCATCCGCGACCGAGGTGGCAGGGATGCTCGAAGCGTGCCTGGCACACGTGAACGATCCGCTCGCGATCCCGCTGCCGCCCGAGGTCGTCCGCGCGGCCGCGGCAAAGCCCTCTCCGGCAGCACCGGCACACGACCACCAAGCCACCCCCCGAACCTTCCTCGCATCCCTGAGGCGAATCATGTCCGACCAGCGGCTCCTGTCGATCGCGGCGCTTGTCATCTTTCTGATGGCGCTGCTTCTTCCCTGGCCGATCCTGGCCCTCGGCCGTGCCGAGCCGGCGATCGTCTACGCCGTCATCGCTATGCTCACGAGCCTCCTCTTCGCCTGGCTCGGCCGCCGCGACTCGCTCGGCCGGCTCGTCCTCAAGCTCGCCGGGACTGCGGCGGTTGTAATCATCGGTGTCACCGGACTGTCCATCGCGATCCGCTCGACCGAGCGCGTAGCCGCCCAACGCGTCGCCGCGCTCCACGCCGAGAATCTCGCCAAGCAAGCCCAGATGGAGGCGATCGCGAGGCAACAAAACGCCCCGGTGACGATCGCGCCGATGTCGATCCCCGTGCCAAGTGCCCCACGCGTCGCCTCCGGCCCCGATCCGATGCCGGTCGTCGGCTGGCCTGGCCAACAAGCCCCGGCCGAGATGCCGGTGCTGACGGCGACCGTGCCGGCCAACGCGTTGCCACACTTCGTGCCCATGCCGGCAGACACCCCGCCGCAGACCGGCACGGCGACGCCGTTTTCGTCGGGCGACCCAAGGCGGCCATCGGAGAGCACCTTGCTCGACGACGGGCAGCCGATCCCGGAGGTGGCCCCGATCCTCGCTCACGCCGAGCGCGTCGAGCGGTTCCTCGCCGAGCATCCGTTGGAGGCGATCGCCGACGTCACGATGAATCTCCCGGGCGCGGGTGCGAGCCCCTCTCGAATGGTGATCGGCCCGGAAACGCTGCTCGATGCCGACGCTTCGCGGATGCTCGAATTGATCCGCCCAACCACCGTGCAGCGTGAGCTCGTCACGGCATTCCTCGGCCAGCCGGTGACGGCGATGATCAAGGCCCCGGGGACATTCGTGTCGACATGGGGAATGAATGGGCCCGTTCTCAATACGGCCATGGAAGAGGGAGATGGCTTCCAACAGCAGATCGTCCTCACGAGCGACCCGCAGAGCGGCGCGATCCTGCGGAAGGAGCAGCGGATCCGCTTCACGCTCGACGGAAGATTTCGAACGCTCACCCGGACGATCGCCAGCGATTTCTACGCGGTGGCCCGCGGGGTCACACTCCCGACCTCGATCACGATCGAAGCTTTTGACATCGATCCCGCGCTTCCGGAGAACGCCATCCCGAAACGGCGCGGTTCGGTGCGGGTCGAAGTCATCGAGTGGCGCTCCAAGGAAGCCGGCGCCCCATTGCCAGCCGACCCCAAGGCCGACACCGGAGCCGAGGACGCCCCAGACGTCGCTCCTGATCCAGCCGCCGAAGCGCCGACGCCGTCCACCCCGACGGACGACGCCGTCCCGCCCGGTGCTATCATCCGTGATGGATCTAACCTGTAGAGGAGTACGGAGGATTCCATGACGGCCGCCGCGACCGATGCGGGTGTTCCCGATCGCACCACCCGCCTCGTCGCCATCGCCCACCCGCGTGACGACATCGAGGCGCAGCTGATCACGAATCTCCTCGCCGATACCGGCATCGAGGCGATGGTCACCGGAGGGGCGCTTGCCGGCTTCCGGGCCGAGGCTCCGGCCAATGTCTGTGTCGTCGTGCGGGCAGCCGATGCGGAAGCCGCGCGCGAGGCGCTTGCCGCCGCGCGGCCAACGATCGACGAGGCCGACGTCGGCGACGACTCCCCCGCCGATACGCAAGCGCCAAAGGGAAGAGCTCTCGACGTCGTCTTCCCCGCCGCGCTGCTCCTCGGCGCCGTGACGACGCTCGGGATCTTCGGCTGGTGGCTCGCGGGATTGCGCTCACTGCAAGCTTCACCGCTCGACTTCGTCATCGCTTTCGGCATGCTTGGCCTGTTGTGGCTCGTATGGCAAAAGCGCCGGGCGTGAGAGAAAAAGGTGCCAGCCACCATTTGCCGGTCGCCGCAGGCGACACGGCCCCGGCCGGAGGCCGGGGTCTTCAGACAAATGGTGGCTGGCACCTTTTTCATGTGACGTAGACTTGGGGCGGCCCGATTCAGCCTGCCCCGAAGAGCCCCCATGGCCACGAGCCTCCTTCTCCTCCTCGACGACATCGCCAGCGTCCTCGATGACGTCGGCGTGATGACGAAGGTGGCGACCGCCAAGACTGCCGGCGTGATCGGCGACGACCTCGCCCTCAACGCCCATCAGGTCACCGGCGTCGAGCCGGCCCGCGAGCTGGCCGTCGTGTGGCGCGTGGCGCTGGGGTCGCTGCGCAACAAGGCGATCCTCGTGCCGACGGCGCTGGCGCTTTCCTGGCTCGCCCCTTGGGCCGTCGGCCCACTCCTCATGCTCGGCGGGGCCTACCTCTGCTATGAGGGGGTCGAAAAACTTCTTCATTCGCTCTTTTCTCGCTCGAAGCATGCGCACGGCGGCGGCGACTCGAATCATGCTCCCCACGCCGATCCCGCCGCGGCGACGTCGCCACGGGTCGTGGAGCATGAAAAGATCGCCGGGGCCATCCGCACCGATTTCATTCTCTCCGCCGAGATCATCGTGATCACACTCGGCGTCGTGGCGGGGCAGTCGCTCGGAATCCAGCTCGGGGTGCTCGTGGCCGTCGCGCTGATGATGACCGTCGGCGTCTACGGCCTCGTCGCGGCGATCGTCCGGCTCGACGATCTGGGACTGGCGCTGGCGCTGCGTGGCTCGAAGGGAATGCAGGCGATCGGGCGGGGGATCCTCGCTGCCGCCCCCTGGCTGCTGCGCGGGCTGTCGATCGTGGGGACGGCGGCGATGTTCCTTGTCGGCGGCGGGATCATCGCCCATGGGATCCCGGCGATCCATGCGCTCACCTCTTCGTTCGCCGGCCATGGGGCCGAGCACGGGGCTGCCGGAGATGCCCCGTGGTGGGGAGCGCTCGCGTCGCTCGGCGCTGAAGCGGCCGTGGGCATCGGCATCGGCGTGCTCGCCGTGATCGTCATCGCGCCCCTCCAGTGGCTCCGCTCCCGGGAGGGAGCCCCTCGCAGCCAGGCGTGACAGGCGTCCCGACAGCCCGCCCCACCCTGATGGAACAGGCCCCCGGGCGTGGGTATTCTCGGTCGCGCCCGGCGACATTTCTCCGCCGGGCTGACCGTACCGGGGAGCGATCCGCGATGGCGAAGAAGCGATCGGCAAAGCGGCCGGCAGCCCCTCGGGCGTCGCGCCGCTCGGGCTACCGGGTGACGCTGCGAACGCCCGGCGGGGCGCGACTCACGCTCGCTCTCCAGGGAGACACCCTCCATCGGCTCACCGTCCCCTGGAACATCTGGCTCGTCACGACGCGGCTGCGAAACGACATTCCGAAATCGCAGCGCCGGAAGAGAGCGAAAGCGGTCCTCGAGGAGGTGGCGCTGGCCGGAGGAGTCTCCAAGGGAGATCTCGGCACTTTTCTCCGTCAGGCCACGAAGGAAGGGGTCGTGCAGGTCGAGACCGACTGGGAAGGGTTTGCGGGCCCCGAGACCGATCGGCTCTTCCCCTGGGAGGAGACGCTCGCGCTGGCCTGCCGGGAGACCAGCGACGCTCGACCTGCCACGCGGCTCGTCGTCGTCCGCTGGCTGAAGTGCTCGGCGCGGCGGGCGCCCCCGGCGACGGGCCCAGCGAAGATCCTCGTCACGACAGACGCCGCCGAGTCCCCCTTCGGAACCGACTCCGAATACAAGGTCGTGCGGCGCCCGCTGGTGACCGCAAAGGCCGGTGCCGCGCCGCTGCCGCTCCATGTGGTCGATTCACCCGAGGCGATCCGCCGCGCTCTCGCTCCGCAGAGAAAGGAGCCGGCGGCCATCGTTCATTGGATGCTCCGCTCGGTCGACAAGGGGATCGTCTTCGATGCCGGCGATCGACTGCTTTCGCAAGGGGAATCGCTGCCACCGGACCCTCGTCATCGCCAGTCCCTGGCCAGCGACCAGGACGTGGCCGAAGCGCTCGCGGCCCATCATCCGGCGCTCGTGGCCTTGAGCTCCTGCTACACCGGCCGGAGGCTCGCGCCGCTCACCGTCGCCGCCGGGGCCGATCTCGTGATCGGATTCCACCAGGAAGTCGATGACTCGAGCCTGCCGGCGTTCTTCGCCTCCTTCTACGCGGCGTGGCTCGGCGGCTCCTCCCCGATGAAAAGCCTGCGCGAGGCGATCGCCTTCAACCGCGACCAGCCCGATCACGAAGGGCTCGGGGCGATCACGCTCTGGTCAGCGCGCGATCTCCTGGCGGCCGCGCCGCCTGCCCCGGCGCCATCCCAAGCCCTCCCCTCCACTCCGAAGGCTGCCGTCCCCCCGGCCCAAGAAGGCCTCGTCTTCGATTGCGAGCCGGAGCCCGCGCTCAATTATTCGATCCTCCACTGCAGCCGGGGCGGGCTCTTCCGTCGCTTCGTCGTCACGGCCCTCGACAGCCCGTCTTCCGATCCGCTCGACGTCATCGCTCGGCTCGACACGGGAACCGGCTCCCCTTCCGAGTGCCGGTTCTCCATTCCGGCGCCGGCCCGGGCGAATGCCAGAATCGATCTGGCATCGCTCGTCGCGCTTCCCCTCGGCGGTCAACTCCTGCGGGAGCGTCGCGAGACTCTGAAGGGCGCGGTGACGGTGACGGTCGGCTCGGCCGGTCGGACGCTCTTCCAAC
>CALQRA010000248.1 GCA_943332855.1 Candidatus Kuenenia stuttgartensis | reverse complement strand
CCTCGCCCCCCTGTCACCGGCGGGTGCCGAGAACTGGCCCAATTGGCGCGGTCCCGCGCTCGATGGCGTCGCCGCCGGGACGGGGTTTGCGACGAGCTGGAGCCCGGAGGCGCATGTCGCCTGGAAGGTGACGCTGCCGGGGCTCGGGGCGAGCACGCCGGCGGTGTGGGGCGATGCGATCGTCCTCACCTGCGCGATCGACGGCAACGACGCGGCGATCTGCTTCGATCGGGCCGGCAAGGAGCGCTGGCGGCGCTCCCTCGGCGCCGAGAAGCCGGGAAAGCATGCCAAGGCGACCGGCTGCAATCCCTCGCCGGTGACCGACGGGAAGCATGTCTGGGTCTACTTCAAGAGTGGGGAGCTCGCCGCGCTCGACCTCGCCACCGGCGCCGTGGCCTGGCGTGACAATCTCCAGGAACGGTTCGGCGAGGACACGCTGTGGTGGGATCTCGGCACGAGCCCGGTGCTAACGCGCGACGCGGTCGTCGTGGCGGTGATGCAGACCGGCCCGAGCTACCTCGCCGCCTTCGGCCGCACCGACGGCAAGCTCCTCTGGAAGCACGACCGCAACCTCGATGCCCCGGAGGAGGCGGCGCAGAGCTACTCGACGCCGCTGGTGGTGAAGGGGGAGGAGCGGTTCGGCGAGCCGGCCGAAGTGATGTTCGTCCTCGGCGCGGACCATGTCACCGCCCACGACGCCACCGACGGCCGCGAGCTGTGGCGCGTGGGGGGGCTCAATCCGGCCGGCGAGAAATACTTCCGCTCGATCGCCTCGCCGGTGGTGGCGGGCGATCTCGTCATCGCCCCCTATGCCCGCGGGAGCACGCTCACCGCCGTGAAGCGCGGCGGACAGGGGGACGTGACCACGTCGCACGTCGCCTGGGCCCGGAAGGATCTCGGCGCCGATGTCCCGACCCCGGCCTGCCAGGATGGGAAGGTGGTCGTCTGTACCGACCAGGGGAAGGTGGCCTGCCTCGACGCCCCGACCGGCAAAACCCTGTGGGAAGCGGAATTGCCGAAGAATCGTCATGCCTACAGCGCCTCACCGGTGCTCCTCGATGGGAAGATCCTCGTGACGCGCGAGGATGGCCAAAGCGCCCTCCTCGCCGGACCGGCAGCCGGCGCCGGCCGGTTCGATGTCGTCGGGGAAGGGAGTGTCGGCGAGATGACGGTGGCGACGCCGGTGTGCGTCGATGGGCGGATCTTCCTCCGGACGCACGACAGCCTGTGGTGCATCCAGCCTTGAGAAATCCCGGGAAGCGTCCGGGGGGCCGCTTGGCCTGAAATTTGGGGATATGCTTGCGAGGCTGTTCCCGTCCCTTTTTGTGTCTCCACGGCAGCGGAATCCATGCAGAAAACGAAGGTCCGACAGCCATCCACGGCCGTCGCTCCCCCCGCCGACGAAGCTGCCCCGGGGGGGGGGCGTGTCGCCGCGGTCCGTGATCTGCTCTTCCGCGGGGGGCTGATCCTGTTGGCGGTGTTGTGGATCTATTCCCCGACCTACCACGGCGATTGGCTGTGGGATGACGATTCGATCCTCACGGCCAATGCCGTCGTCCAGTCAGCGTCGCTCGAAGGGCTCATCAGCCTCTGGGTCGGCCCGACGGGGGCCGATTACTTCCCCCTCTCCTACACCGCCCTGTGGGCCCAATGGCCGTTCTTCGGGACGAACTCCACCGGCTACCACGCCGTCACGATCCTCCTCCATGCCAGCGGAGCGCTCCTATTGTGGCGGCTGCTGGTGGTGATGCGGATCCCGGGGGCCTGGTTGGCCGGGGTGCTGTTCGCGATCCACCCGGTGTGCGTGGAGAGCGTGGCCTGGGTGTCGGAGATCAAGAACACGATCTCACTCCCCCTCTTCCTCCTCGCAGCGATCTTCTTCGCCAGGCATGACGATGCGGTGTGGGGGGATGGCGGCGACGGTGAGAGCGGCGATCGCCGCAATGGCACCGTCGATCTGGTGCTCGCGGTCGTCTTCTTTGCCCTAGCGATGCTCGCTAAAACCTCGGTGGTGATGTTCCCGGTGGTCCTCCTCATCCATGCCTGGTGGAAGCGGGGGGGGGTTACAACGCGCGACGTGGTCGCGGCGGCGCCGTTCTTCCTCGTCTCCCTCGCCCTCGGTCTGGTCACGATCTATTACCAGCACGGCCGGGCGATCGGTGAGGAGAAGATGCCCGTCGCCGACCTGTTCTCGGTCGTCGGCTTCCTGTCGCGGACCGCCACCGCAGGGATGGCGATCCTGTTCTATCTGCGGGAGGTGGTCTGGCCGTTCCATCTCCTCCCGATCTACCCGCAATGGAAGGTCAACCCTCCGCAGATCCTCCAATTCCTTCCCTGGCCGATCCTCGTCGCGGCCGGTTGCTGGCTCTGGTCAAGACGGGGAACCGCGTCCGCGCCGACCGCGGCCCGGCACGCGCTGTTCGGGCTCGGGTTCTTCCTTCTCATGATCTTCCCGATCCTCGGTTTCATCACCATCTCCTACATGCGGATCACCTGGGTCGCCGACCACTTCAACTACGTGGCGCTCATCGGCATCATTGTGCCGCTGTGCGCGGCGGGGGCGGCGTGGTTTGCCTCGGCTCGGCAGCCGCTCCAGATCGGGGCGATGGCCGGCACATGCCTCCTCCTGGCCGGGCTGGCCGGCTGGTCTTTCCGCTACGCGCATGTCTTCGCCAACGAGGACACCCTCTGGACCCACACGCTCAAATCCAATCCCGATGCCTGGCAGGCTCACAACCGGCTCGGGGCGAAGAAAGGTGCCCGCGGTGATCTCGATGGGGCCCTTGACCACTTCACCAACTCCACTCGGCTCCGCCCCGATCTCGGCGAAACCCACAACAACCTCGCCACCACCTACATGGCGCTGGGGCGCACCGACGAGGCCCTCGAGGAGTTCGCGGTGACGACGGAGCTCCTTCCAAAAATGTTTCCGGTGCAGATGAACCGGGGCCTGGCGCTTGCCACGGCCGGGCGGAACGAGCAGGCGGAGAAGTGGTTCCGGGATCTCACCGATCGTTTTCCGAAGCAGTTCGAACCCTGGCTCAACCTCGGGATCGTGCAGGTCAACCGAGGGGATCGGACGGCTGGCATTGCCTCGATGCGCCGCGCCGTCGAGTTGGCCCCCAGCGTCGAGGAGCCCCGCCGGAATCTCGACAGCATGCTGCGGACCGAGGCGGAGGCCTTGGCGGTGGCGGGGAGATTCGGGGAGGCCGAGGCGATCTACCGCGAGCTGCTCAAGCGCTCGCCGGACGACGTCATGCTGCTGACAAACCTCGGCGTGGTGCTCTACAAGCTCGAGCGAAACGATGCCGCGATCACCGCCTTCCGCCGCGCGCTGGCGATCGATCCGGGGAAGAAGGAGGCAGCGGAGAGTCTCGAAATCGCCCTCGGCAAGACGACCCCCGACCTCCCCCCCCTGGAGACCCAGGAACCGCTGCCGTCGACGCTCGGCCCGTCGATCGAGGGGCGTTAGCCGGAAGCGTGTGGGGATGGCGCGGCTACCGCCCTTTCTTGGCCGGAAGGACCCGCGTGGCGAAAGCGGCGAAGTTTCCCCAGTCGACCGCGGTGATGTCGTGGGGGCCGGAGCGGATGTGGTAGCCGATCGTGCCGCCAATCGCCGTGTCGACGGCGGGGAAGGTGGTGGTGCCGAGCCCGACCTTCCCGAACAGTTCCCACACAGGCCCGGCAGCGACGGCCGCGAGGAACTCACCGCGCGGATCGGCCCAGCGATCCTCGACGGCGCTCGACACGTAGAGCGGCCGCGGCGCGGTCATCGCGAGCACGACATGCTGGTCGACCGGGAGCTCCGTCTCGCGGCCAGCGTAGGTGGCAAACGTCGGCGCGAACCAATGGGGGAACGACGTCGTGATCCGCTTGACCGTCTCGCCGTAGTTGCGCCGCTCGAGCGCCGCCCCGCCGCAGCCCGATTCATTCGAGACGACCATCGCGAAGCGCTCGTCGCCGGCGCCGGCCCACAGCGCCGTCTTCCCGAGGCGCGAGTGACCGACGACGATCACGCGCGTGGGGTCGATCTCGGGGAGCGTCACGAGCCAATCGAGGATCCGCGACAGCTGCCAGGCCCAGGTGGAGATCGCTCCCGGTTCGTCGCCGCGCACCATCCGCGCGTCGTGGGCGACGTAACCGAGCGAGGGGAGGGCACTGGCCTTCCGGCCATCGGCATGGTCGGGGAAGACGTCGCCGCAGTAGGCGGTGGCGGTGGCATAGCCGCGGTCGTGGAGGAGCTTGACCGGCCAGCGGCTGGCGAGTGTGCCGCGCGACGAGGCCTTCGCTTGGTTGTCGTCGACGCCGGTATCCTTGCCGTTGGGCACCCAGCCCGATGGGATGCGGACGGCCGGATCGGTCGACTCGGCATGGTTACCGCCGAAATTGAGATGGAGAAACGTTGGCAGGCGCTCGGGAGCGTCGCCGCGGGACGGCGACGGAAGCTCGGGTTTGTCGCCGCGGGACGGCGACGGAAGCTCGGGTTTGTCGCCGCGGGACGGCGACGGAAGATAGAGGAGCACTTCGGTATCCGGCGCGTCGGGACCGTGGCCGAGCCGGAGGCGGGCCTGGATCCTGGTCGCGCCGTCGGGGCCGGGGCCGCGCTCAACGTGCTCGGCCGTGACCGGCACCGCCGGCAGCAGCCGGCCGTACTCGGTCGATTCGAGGAGCCCAAGCCAGCGCGGCCGGGCCACGGTCAGCCACGCCTCCGGGGACGTGATGGCCTCGCCATCGGGGCCATCTCCCGCGGGGATCATGAGGAGATCGGGAAGGGTGTACTCCCGGACCAGCGCCTCGTCGTAATTAAACTCCTCCTGCGGGGCCTGGGCGGATGCGTCGTGCGTCATGGTGGCGGCCAGAGGCAGGGAGAGGATGGTGGCGACGAGAGGGGCACGGAGGCGCATAGTGAGGCTCCGGGGCGGTGCGGTGGAAAAGCCGCCCGCTCCCGTCTCTCGGGCGCGGTGCGGGACGGGGAGATCGTAGCCGATCGGGGAAGGGGGGGGGCGGATCCCGGTGGGTGCCCGGGGCCGGGCGGCGGGCTCGGGCGTGTGGTACCATCGCGGCGGCGTTGGGGGGGATTCGCACGCCCTGCGCGCCATCCCAGTCGCTCTCCACGAGCAAGATCGTATCCACGAGCAAGATCGTATCCACGAGCAAGATCGTATCCACGAGCAAGATCGTATCCACGAGCAAGATCGTATTCACGAGCAAGATCGTTCCATGAGGTGCTGCATGCCGTCGGTTCGTCGCGATGTCCTCCGGTCGATCCTCTTCCTGCTGGCGGTCGCCGGCCTGTCCGTGACCGGTGTCGGCCCGGCGCGTGCCGTCGATGCTGATGGCACGGCGAAGCAGCCGGCCCGGCTCCTCGTCGTCACCGTCACCAACGGCTTCCGCCACGGCTCGATCGAGACCGCTGAAGGGGTGCTCGAGCGGCTCGGCCGGGAGAGCGGGCAATTTCATGTTGATTACCTCCGCCTTCCCCCGGGGCGGCCCGGGCAGCCGCAGGAGCCGAAGCGGAAGGATGGGACGAGCGACGCCGATTGGAAGCAGCAGGAGGAGGCCTACAAAGCCGATCTCGAGAAGTTCAAGGTGGCCGATGCCGCCTGGAATAAGTCCCTCTCCGAGCTCTTCGCCAAGGCGTTCACGAAGGAATCGCTCGACCAGTTCGACGGCGTCGTCTTCTGCAGCACCACCGGCGCCCTGCCGATCCCGAATCTCGACGACTTCCTCGGCTGGGTGAAGAGCGGCAAGACGTTCATCGGCTTCCATGCCGCCGCCGACACCTTCAACGCCTCCGACGCTTACCGCGATCTCGTCGGCGGCATCTTCGCCGGCCATCCGTGGAATGCCGGCGACGAGCATGCCTTCGTCGTCAACGATCCCGGCCATCCGATCGTGAACAGCCTGCCGGAGGCGTTCCGCTGGAAAGACGAGATCTACCAGTACGACACACGCTTCGTCCCCGATGACGTCCGCGTCCTTGTCAGTCTCGACATGCCCCACTCGACGCCGAAGGAGCCGTGGCACGTGCCGGTGAGCTGGATCCGCGACTTCGGCCAGGGCCGCGTCTTCTACTCGAACTTCGGCCACAACGAGTCGACCTGGAACGACAAGAAGTTTCAGGATCACTACCTCGCCGGCATTCTCTGGGCCCTCGGCCGGATCAACGCGCCGGTCACCCCCAATCCCGATCTCCAGGCCCGTGAGTATCTCCATGGCGTCCTCGCTGCCGCGGCAGCGGCGGGTGCCGGTGGGGATGCGGCCAAGGCGACGGCCGAGGCCGAGAAGCTCTGTGCCAAGGCCGACGCGAAGTGCGCCGCCAACCCCGGCTGGGCCCGGACCATGAGGCCGATGCTCCTCGAGATTCGCAATGCCGACGCCGCGGCCCGCACGGCGGCCTACGCGAAGGTCGTCGCCGAGCTCGACTGATCGTCGGTCGCGGTTGGTGGTCCCCCGACCTTTTCGGGGGCCTGGCCGGGCGTGTCGCTTCCATCGGGAGGGTTTGTCGATGCGCGCTCGGCTCGG
>CALQRA010000247.1 GCA_943332855.1 Candidatus Kuenenia stuttgartensis | reverse complement strand
ACGGTGTTGAACGTCGGAGCGATGTCGACGACCCCCGGCAGGGCCGCCGCGGTGAGGGCGGCGGTGGCGGCCGCGACGGCCCGGGAGGTGACGGCGTCGACCCCTGTGCCGAAGCGGACGACGAGGCAGGCGTCGCCGAGCGGTTCGATCGTGAGCAGGCTCGACGCCATGGATCGTGCGGCCGGGGGCTTCGGGATCGGGCAGGGAGGTCGAAAACAAGCTTTCGAACGGGGGCTGGTGGAGGGACGCGGGCCGGCGTCGACAGTCCGCCGCGGCCGATCTATTCTTAGAAGCATCGAAGGTCTTAGAAGCGTCGAGGGGATGCTGGGCCTTTGCGCCAGAGCCTGTTCGCCGGGCCGGGGAAAGTCTACGCCGATGGCAGACCGTTATCACCATCCACTGCGCAGTGTCACCAACCGCCGGACGGCCGTTCAGGCTGGTGCCCTCGGGCTTTTCGGGCTCTCCCTCGATGCACTTGCCGCCGCGCGGGCCGCGGCCTCGCCGGCCGCCGAGGGATCGGTGCGGCCGCCGAAGTCGGTGATCTACATCTTCCTCTCCGGGGGGCTGGCGCAGCACGAGAGCTTTGACCCCAAGCCCGACGGCCCGCTCGACATCCGCGGCAGCTTCAAAACGATTGCCACGCAGACTCCCGGCCTCCAGGTCTGTGAACACCTGCCGATGCTCGCGGCCCGGAGCGAAAAATGGGCGGTGGTGCGGTCGCTGACGCACAAGTCCAACGACCATTCAGCCGGCCATCACATCATGCTCACCGGCCGATCGGACATCCCCGTAGGCTTCGATCCCAGCGCCCCGAAAAAGTCCGACTGGCCGGCGCTGGCGGCCCTCGCCCAACAGCTCGTCCCCCCCCGCAACAATCTCCCGCCGTCGATCGTGCTCCCCGAAAAGCTCGTCCACCGCACCGGCCGCGTCATCCCCGGGCAGTACGCCGCGCTCCTTGGCCGGCAGCACGAGCCATTCTTTCTCGACTGCTCCCCCTACAACCCGGTCAATTACGGGGCCTACCCCGAATACCTCTTCCATCACCACGACGGCCCCGCGAAGCAATCCCTCGAGTTCCGCTCGCTCGATCTCGCCGTGCCGCAGGCGCTGATGGGGGGGAGGCTTCTCGATCGGCTCGCCCTCCGCGAGGGGATCGACAAGCAGCGGGCCGATCTCGAGAAGACGGCCGACGAGCGGTCCTTCGACCGCTACCGCAGCATGGCGACGTCGCTCCTCCTCGACCCCAAGGTGTCGCGCGCCTTCGACATTTCGCAGGCCGATCCCAAGCTCCGCGAAGCCTATGGCGAGAATGCCTTCGGCTGGTCGCTCCTCCTGGCGGCCCGGCTCGTTGAGGCCGGCGTGGGGATGGTGCAGGTAAATCTCGGCAACAATGAGACCTGGGATACGCACGAGTCGGCTTGGACCAACCTCGACCGCTATCTCCTCCCGCCGACCGACCGGGGCGTCTCGGCGCTCCTTGACGATCTCCAGTCGCGCGGGCTCCTCGACGACACGCTGATCGTGATGGCGGGGGAGTTTGGGCGGACGCCGAAGATCAGCACGCTCGCCGGGGCCCGCGAAGCCGGCCGCGATCACTGGGGGCGGGCCCAGAGCGTGTTCTTCGCCGGGGGCGGGGTCCGTGGTGGCAACGTCGTGGGGAGCACCGACAAGTTCGGCGGCGAACCGGCCAGCGACCCGTTCCGCCCCGAGGATCTCGCGGCGACGATCTGGCAGGCCCTCGGCGTGCCGCCGCGGAAGGAATGGATCGACACCCTCGGCCGCCCGTTCCCGGTCTGCGAAGGCAGCCCGATCGGGCCGCTGTTCGGGTGAGGTCGGCGGCGGGCTTCCGCGCCTGTGGCGATGCCGCCGGTCAGCCGATCTTCCTTGCCGTCTCAGCTTTGTCCTTTTAACGAATGAAAGAACGAATGAAGCAAACAATGGGCCCCGACGTTCCCTCGGTGGCAACCGATTCCATAGCCGACATCATCCGGCTCTATCGGTGCGACGTCGATCTGTCGCTCCTGCGCCGACAACTCGCGCGAACGCACGAGGAGCGGTTTCAAGATGTGATGGACCGGCAAACCGCCGCGGAGGAGTTTCGCCGCGCCGGGCGCGAAGCGAGGCGCCAACGATGACCGATCTCTCCTCGCTCCTGTCGGCACTGGCGGAGGGGGGCGTCCGTTTCATCGTCGTCGGTGGCATGGCCGGCATCGCCCACGGGGCGGCGAGACTGACGTTCGACATCGACTGTGTCTACGCCCGCGATGACGAGAACATCGCCCGTCTTGCCGGAGTCATGGCCCGCTTTCAGCCCACGCTCCGCGGCGCACCCGCAGGACTTCCCTTCCGCTTCGATGTCCCCACGATCCGGGCGGGGCTCAATTTCACGCTCGACACGACCGCCGGCCCCGTCGACTTTCTCGGTGAGGTGATCGGGGGAGGAGGCTACGACAAACTCCGTCCAGACACCGTGGAAATCCGGGTTTTCAGGACATCGTGCCTGGTGGTGACGCTCCCGCGGCTCATCGCCCTCAAGCGCTCTGCCGGCCGCCCCAAGGATTTTGAGGCGATCGCGGAACTTGAAGCCCTCGAGGGGCTGTGACACGCTGGCCATCGAAGCCGCGTCTACTCGCCGTCGCACCCGTCCTCGATGGCGCCAGACTCGACGAGCGGCAGGGCCCTGAGCCGCGAAGGGCTCCAGCCTCGCCTGGTGGAGCGGCAGAGGGCCGCTTCGTCAATCGAATCGAGGTGAGAGGGTTCGTAAACGTCACCTCCCTGGTAAACGATCGCTCCCATGGAGAGCGACGCCGGCCCTGTCACCCTTCGGCTGCCCGATGGGGGCCATTTTGTACTGAATGCGGTGTTCATGAATCCCGGGCCATTTTGGCCGACGCTGAGCTCGATGGTTCCCTCGCTGTAGCACGTCTCGGCAAGAAGTTTGACAATATGTGCCCTGTCGAGAACCACGTGATCCTGGAAGATCACTTGCCCGATCGGATTCGATGCCGCCGCGTCGTTGGCGACGGAACTACCATTCATTTCGCTATCGGCCGAGATCAGGCCCCCAACCGGCGAATCCTTTTGCGCAGGTTTGTTCCCAGCCTCGAGATCGAGGAGTCGGAGCTCTGCTTCGACCACGGGAAATCGTTCGGTGTGTCGGCGAACTTCCTGGAGGGCGGATCGCGTTCGCTCAACCTCGTCGCTGCCGCGGAGGATCATCGCCACCATGAGACAGGCCTCACCACGACGATCCTTTGGGCACTCTGGCATGGCCAGTGCCTCCTCGTAGCAGGCTAGCGCCTCAATGGCCCGGCCCTCTTCGGTGAGGAGCGTGGCAAAGGAAATGGCGTTGTTGGCAAACTGAGCCGAGTGCCGGTCGGATGCCCGAACGAGGATTGCTTGGAGGGCGGCTAGGTCTCGGGTGCCACGGAGGTCCTGAGCCCGCACGGCATAATTGAAAGCGTGGGGATGATCGGGGAAGTCGCGGACAAAGTCGTCGCAAGCCGCTGCGAGCACGGTACTGTTGGCGTCTGTCGGCTGCCGCCATCGTTCGACGGCAAGGAGAGCCAATTGCCTCTCGGCTTGGCCGCTCAAGCCGACGAAAATGCTTTCCGCAGCCTGTTTCCGATTGGCTCTCGGCGCGAGGGTGGCAGGCCTGGTCACAACGAGCCCCGCGACGATGGCGCCGAGGCCAAGCCCGAGAAGCCATCCGTATCGGCCGACACCCCGATTCGCGGCGGTGAGCATGCTTGCTTGCATGATGAGCCCTCACGTGTGAATTGGCGGCGAAGCCCTCGCAGCGCTGCGCCACGCTGGCTGCTTACCCCGCCCTACCCGCCGTCGCAGCCGGTCTGGATGGCACCAGATTCGACGATCGCACCTACGACGACTTCTTTCGGGACAAAGCCAGATGCCGTGGCGCTGAAAGCCACCATCCCGTCGTTCGCATACTTCGTAACTTGCTTGCTCCCTGCCGGCCAACCGTTGCACTCCCAGCCCCGGAGAGCTTTGTACTTCGCCATCACCACAGTCGTGCAATTGTGTTCATAACAAGCGTCAACCGTAACCGCGGCCTGTATTCCCTTCACCGTGACCGTCATGGAGAGCGAAGCAGGACCTGTCACATTTCGTTTAACAGGGGGCCAAAAATCGCTCGCGGTCGCTGTCATGGCCACCTGCTCGGTGTAGGTGTTCGTGACTGTCCAGTTCCAGGAATGCGACCATCCGAGTTGGGTCTGAATGGTACCCTTGGCAAATTCCCCGACTTGGAAGCCAGCCGTACCTTGCGCGCTCACGGTTGTTCCCTGCGAATCGGCGGCGGACACGCTCATTCCCTGCGTAGTGCTGACGGTTCCTCCCATATTGACAAACCTCGGCGGATAGCACTGGATATTCAACGTCTTCGTAATCGGCAGTTTTTTGAGCACTTCGTCGGGTTTGGACACGACCAGCGATCGGACGGTCGCAGTTCCGACCCGGTTGACATGCGTGCACGAATCCATGCATTGATAGACAACCATCGGCATGTCTCTGATGTGGTGCCAAGCCTCGACGCAGGGAAGTTGTGCCTGTGAGGCTCGTGAAATCGAGATCACAAGGAGCAGCATGCCGATGACGCGAAGGGGGTTCATGTGTGATCACTCCTGCGAGGTGAAAGCCGTTTCCATGCGTAATACCCGCCGATGAGAAGTACGGCGAGCGTATTGATCCAGATGAACAACCGTCGATTGCCGTTGGCCACAGGGGCAGAAGCGGAGGGCAATGGCCGGTTGCCCGCCGCGCTCTCAATCAAATCGAGATGGGAGTCGAGGCTGAATGCTTCTGCTTGCGCCGGATCGGCATGCCGTTTCGCCTCAAGGATGCATTCTCGTGCCTTGTCAAACCGTTTTGATTCGAGGTGAATCGAGGCCATCTGCGAGTAGAGTTCCGCGAGTCTTTTCTTGGGGCAGGCCGGCAGGGTGAGCGCGACTTCATATTCGGCGAGGGCTTCGTCGAGGCGCCGCTCGTCGAGAAAGAGCCGGTTTGCATGCGAGATCATATTGCTGGCGTGATTCGCGGAGGTTTTGTCTCGTGTCGAGTCGAGAACCGCTTTCAGGGCATCAGCGGTCAGCGTGCCGCGGGCTTCGAGCACGGCGTACGTATTGAAATAGGTATTGGGGTGGTCTGGAAAGTCTTGGATGAAATGCTCGCGTGTCGACGTCAGCATCTCCTTGACTCCGAGATCATTGGGGGCCGCGTTCAGCCAAAGCCCCAAGACGGTCATCCGTTCTTGAGCGATCACTTCCGGCGTCGCCAGGCCGAACGCGTCGCCGCGAGTCTGTTCCGTCCGCTCTTCTCCGTCGGGGGAGTGGATGCCCACCTGGATGGTCTCCGTCGCGTGCGGCAGGCAGCGAGTGTAGATCGCCAGCGCCTCGTCGAGTTCAGAGAGCGCCTCCGGATACGCGGTCATGAATTGGAGGGCGAGGGCCCTGTCTCGGCGGAGTCGCTGCTCACGAGCAGAAACGAGCACGAAGCCAGAGAAGTCTTCTCGTGCCTCGGCTGCAGATACTTTTCTTCGGTAATGCGCCAGGAGCTCATCGGATCTTTCGTCAACGACGTTCCAGACCTCGGTGAACTCGGCCGAGGAAGCATCGGCCACACCGGGCCGCCCCTGGAAGACCCTCGTGGCCTTCCTGATCGCGATCTGCACTCCCATATCGAAAGCGAGAAATTGCAGGTCGTCGGGGAGCGTCGCCGCCCCAACGACCTCTCGGAACCGGCGTAGATTGGTGTCAGCGGAATCGATTTTGTCTGTCTCGTAATCGCGCATCGCCCTGTTGAGGAGCTTCATGACCTCCGCAGGGGGTGGTTCAATCTCGGCGGCGGGAGCGCAGAGTGTCGCTCCGCTCCAGAAGGCGATGGCTGCGACGACAACCGCATGAATTGCCGCCAGCCAGCGATGGGGCAGATGGCGTCGCTCGGCTTCGAATCGCTGTTGAGTCATGGGTGAGAAGGCTCTTCTTAGCAGGTTTTGCGAAAATCCTGGATGCAGGGATGAGCGCTGGCCCCGCGGCTGGCCAGCTTACCCCCCCCCCCTAGTTTGCAAGCAATGGGTGGTGGGAAAAACCCGGTTTTTGCCTGCCGATCGATGCGTTCAAGAATGAGTCGGAGATGAGTCGGTTTTTTGGAGATTTCTGGCTCTTTTTTGCGGATGTCTTGGGCTGCCCCCCTCGGCGACGGACAGGGTAAACTTGTCTTTCGGTGTGAATTGGGGGGAAGGTCTCACCCCTCGCCGTTTCCTCACCCAGTGGCACTTCTCCATGGCGCTTGAGTGTTTAAGAATCCGAGGCCGCCGCGTCTTGGCCGTCATGGTGCTCACGCTCGTTGGGCTTGGCGGGCATGCCCCCGCGGCGGAGCCGGCGATCTCGTTTGATCGCGACATCCGGCCGATTCTTTCTGACACCTGCTACCAGTGCCACGGGCCCGACAGCGTGCACCGGCAGGCGGGGCTGCGGTTGGATCGCGCCGAGAGCGCGACGGCCGAGGCGGCCAGTGGGGCCAAGGCGATCGTT
>CALQRA010000246.1 GCA_943332855.1 Candidatus Kuenenia stuttgartensis | reverse complement strand
GGGCTTCATCGCCTACGACCTCGTCCGCACGATCGGCAGCCCGGAGAGCACCACGCTCTCCAATCCGCTGCTCAACTCGCTGGCCGAGATCTTCGGCTGGCGGTGATCCTTTCCGGCCCCCCCGGGGCCCCGGAAGCCGGCGATCTCCGCAGCAGGAGTCCGGGGACTATAATCGCTGGGCGGTTCCCAACCCCTCGCGTCCCCCTCGACTCCATCCCATGGCTGCACGCCGGCTCGCCACGCCCGATCAACCTGCCGCCGTGCGGGCCGTGCTCTCCGTCTACGAGTTCCTCGCCTCGCTCCGGTTCGCGGTCGTCCTCATCGCCCTCCTGGCGATTATTCTGGGGCTAGGAACCTTCGTCGAGAGTGCCTACGGCACCGAGGCGGTGAAGTTCGGAGTCTGGAACACCTGGTGGTTCACGCTCCTGAATGCCCTCTTGGCGGTGAGCATCTTTTGCGCGGCGGCGATCCGCTACCCCTGGAAACGACATCAGACGGGGTTCGTGATCACCCACATTGGCTTGCTCGTCCTCCTCACCGGATGCCTGCTTTCCCAGCGTGGGGGGATCGACGCACAGATCCCGCTTCTCGAAGGGGAGAAAGGGGGGAGGGCCTACGAGGATTCCCTCCATTTCGCCCTCCTCGAGCGTTCCGTGGCGGGGGATACGGGCACGCCCCTCGGGTCGGTGGCGTTTCGCTCGGGGCCGTTCAACTGGAACGAATACGGTGGCGCGGCGCCGGTCCATCGCGCCGCGTTCCCCTGGAGGTTCTCCCCCCGCGACACCGGCGTGCTCTACGACGAGCGTGGCGTCCGGCTGGAGGTCCTCGACTTCTACTCCGATTCCAGCGCCGCCCTCGCCCCGAGCGTTCGCCTGCGCATCGGCAGCGACAGCTTCGAGGGAGCCGGCGCCAGTGGGATGTGGATGCCGGTCGACCTCTCTTGGCAACCCGACCCGCTGCGCGGAGCCCAGATGCGGCACCGCGGCACCGTCGGCGGCGGCACGATCGTTTTCTGGAAGCTCGCCACCGACAACGAGGCGCGGGCGTTTCTTGCCGCCACCCCCGATCAGACGCTCGGCTTCGGCACCCGCGGCCAACTCGTTCTCGTCGCCGACGGGAAGGTGAGGCGCTGGCTCGTTGACGACCTCGTCGGCCAGCCGCGGATGCCCCTTGATGGCACCGATCTGTTCGTCGAGCTGACCGACTTCAACGACCAACTCTCGGCGGCCCGACTCAAGGTCCGGCGCGGTGCCGAGGGGGCCGACGAGGAGATCGTGATCCTTGCCGACCTCCCTGAGGTTTCGATCCAGGGTTCGCGCACCGGCGTGCAGGGCACGCTGTGGATCGAGCGCGACACGACCGACGCCTCCGAACGGATGCAGGGGAAAGCCCGCAGTCGGATCGACATCGTCCAGGCGCCGGCGGGGAAGGGGGGGCATCGGCTCCTGTACCGAGTCTGGCAGGCCCCCGAGGTGACCGGCGGCGAACTGCCGATCGATGGGAGCCCGGTGCCGGCCTTCGAGATGCCGCGTGCCAAGCTGGAGATGCGGGTCGATCGCTTTCTCCCTGCCGACAAGCTCGAGATCGCCACGCTCCCCGTCCCCTTCGACAAGGTGAAGGCCCCCTCTGCGAAGCGGCGAGCGGCCCGCATCCGACTTACCGTCGACGGCAAGGCGGAGGAGTTTTGGCTGGCCGGCATCCCGGTGCAGCCGATCAACGAGGCGCCCGGTCCAACCGAGGAGGCGACGATCAATGCCGCCCGGCGGAGCGTGACGGTGCGGCTGGTTCCCGACGCGGTCGACATCGGATTCGACATCAAGCTCGACAACTTCGAACGCAAACTCGATCCCGGCACGAGCCAGGCTTCCCACTTCTCGAGTGTCGTGGAATTTCTCTCGCGGTCGGGAAAAGCGCTGGTGAAGCAACCGGTGACGATCACGATGAACGCCCCGGTCGACTTCTCCGACCCTGCCAGCGGCCGCTCCTACCGGCTCTTCCAGGAGAGCTTCATGGGGCCGTGGATGCCGGGGGACGACCTCTACGAGAAGTTCACGAAGAACGCCCGCGAGAAGCCGGAGCGGCTCGAGGCCTCGGTGCTCACGGTCAATTACGACCCCGGCCGTGGGGTGAAGTATCTCGGCAGCGGTCTGATCGTCGCCGGGATCTTCACGATGTTCTATATGAAGGCCTATTTCTTTCGCCCCCGCCGGCAGGACGACGGGGAGGACGATCCCCCCCCCGCCGCGCGCGAGCTCGGGGAGGACGGATCGGCCGACCGACCGGGGAAGCGACGCGATCCGCGGCGCGGCAGGCCCGGGCATGCCCCCGCCCAACGACCACGAGGTGCACGATGACCACGCCCCGGACCACTTCTACCGCCTGCCTCCGCGCTCTGCTTCTGGCAGGGCTCGTCGCCGGCGCCCTGTTCGGGGCCACGCCGGCGAGCGCCGACCCGCCGTCGCCGGGGCTCTCCCCCGCCCTCGCCGCGTGGCGGTCGATCCCCGTTCTCGAAGATGGGCGGATCATGCCGCTCGACACGTTTGCGCGCCGCCAAATCGAGTCGATCTGTAACATCCAGGAGCCGAAGCTGGCCGTCGTGTCGGGAGAGCCACTGGCGAAATGGCATGCCGACGAGCTGCTCCTCGACTGGCTCGTCCGCCCCGCCGCCTGGGAAGATGTTCCGTTCCTCATCGCCGAACACGAGGACCTGCGAAAGCTCCTCGGCCTCGAACTCTTCGCCGACACGCCGAAGGGGCGGGTGCGGCTGAAGTATGCAGCCCCCTCCGACGTGGCCGACTGCGAGCCGCTCCGGCAGCGGCTCATCGACCTCGACGAACGTCGCACCACAGCGGTGAGAGAGGGAAGGGAGTTCCGGGCCGAAGGGGTCGATGCCAAGGTCGAGCAGCTCTGGAAGGCCTATGTCACCTGGCGGCAACTGGTGTTCCGGGCCGCCGACGATGCGGTGGGGCGGACGCGTTTCCTGCGGACGTTCCAGCAACTCGTCACCACCTTCAAACCGCTCCGCGAGAAGCTCCCCCCCGGGCAGGCGGCGGACGTTGACACAGCGCTCCAAGACCTCGCCGAGGTGATCGGGAACTCAACCCGCTTTCCGACCGCGGAGGTCCTGCCGCGGCTGGCTGCCCTGCGGCAGTCGATCGGGGCCATCCCCCTCCCCGACGACGCTCCGATCGACATCCGCCGGTTGCGGCGCCGCCTCGGCGATCGGCTCACGGCCCTCGGCGAAGCCCTCTACGACAACGGCGGCAGCCTCCACCTGGTGCCCGCCCTCCATGCCGACGCGCTCGAGGCAGAGCGAAGTGCGGAGGACGACATGCCAGCCTGGCTGGCTTGGCCGACCCTCCTCGATGCGGAGCCTGACCTCCTCGCTGGCTATCCGCCGGAGGGGATCCGGGGGATCCGCGCCGCGTTCGACAGTCTCACGACCGCCGTCAACGCGCCGGTCTCCGCTGCGGGGCGCCCGGCCGACGTCGCCGCCGCCACCGAGAACCTCGCCTCGAGACTACGGAATCTGGGGGAGGCGGTCGAACCGCTTCGCGCTGCTCTGCCGATCGAGCGTCCCGACGCCGACCTCCTCCGGCACACCGCCTACCCGCAGGTCGGGAGCACCACCCGCGAGGTGACCTACAACGTTGGCGACCCGTTCCGGATGTCGTGGGTGGCAGCGCTTTTCGCCCTCGCCGCCTACGCGGTGTCGATCGGCCGGGCCCGCGTGCCGTTGTTCTGGATCGCCACCTTCCTCCTCCTCTTTCAGTTGGGCTGGACGGCCCAGGCTTTCGCCTCGCGCGTGGCGATCACCGGTTGGGCCCCGGTGACGAACATGTACGAGACGGTGATCTACGTCCCCTTCTTTCTCACCTTCCTCGGGCTCTGCTTCCTCCTCGCGCCGATCATGGCCGCCGGGATGGGGGATGCCTGGCGGATGACGGCCCTCCCCTCGCCGCTCGGCAGGCTCATCCCCGGCGAGGGCGTGTCGAGCGATCCGCGGGATGCGCTCGACGGTGGATCGAGGGGGTGGGGGGCGATCAACTGGCTCCTCATCCTCCCCCGGATCGCCCTCTCGGCGCTGGTGGTGTGGATTTTGGCGATGGCCCCGTATGCGGCGGGCGGGCGGACGATCATCAATCTCTTCCCGCAAACCGATGTCGACCGGAGTATCCCCAACCTCAACAACCTCGTCGTCTGGCTCGTCGGCTGGTCGGTGCTCGCCCCGGCGGTGTGGTTTCTCCCCCGCTTGATCCTCACGATCGCGACATCGCTCGTGAGCGTGCCCGTCTCGTGGCAGCGTGGGACGTTCGCGGCCGAGGTGCCGGAGGTCTACCGGCGGAAATCGTTCGGGCTCGTCGTCGCCGCTGTGGCGTTCGCGGGGACCTTCATCGCCTGGTTCTTCCCGATCCCCGGGAAGCAATTCAGCCCGCTCCAACCGGTCCTCCGCGACAACTTCTGGCTCACGATCCACGTCCTCACGATTGTCTCCAGCTACGCCGCCGGCGCCCTCGCCTGGGGCCTGGGGATCCTGTCGCTGGGCCACTACCTCCTCGGCCGCTATCCGCAGGGGTCCGGCGGCCGTTCCCGCCCCCCCGAAGCCTGTGCCGAACTGGCCGGCTACATCTACAAAGCGATGCAGGTGGCGGTGGTCCTCCTCGCGGCCGGCACGATCCTCGGCGGCCTGTGGGCCGACGTCTCCTGGGGGAGGTTCTGGGGATGGGATCCGAAGGAGGTGTGGGCGCTGGTGTCGCTGCTGGCCTACTTGGTGATCCTCCACGGCCGCTATGCCGGCTGGATCGGCAACTTCGGCCTCGCTGGCGGCGCCGTGCTCGGGGCAGCGGTCATCGGGATGTCGTGGTACGGGGTCAATTTCCTCCTCGGTGCAGGGCTCCATTCGTATGGCTTCGGCCAGGGGGGACAGACGGAATTTTTTACGTTCCTCGTCGCAAATCTCGTGCTTTTGGTCGCGGCCGGATGGCGGATGAAACATGAAACCCGGCGACCTGCGGTCGAAGCCGTCAAGGCAATCTGAAGGTGGGGGAGAGACGATGAGCAGGGGACGACAGCCATCGCGATGGCGCACGGCGACGCGGGTGGGGAGATGGCTGGCGGTGGCCGCGGCGCTTGTGCCCGTGGCGGCGTTCGCGGTGGAGCCAAACCCCGACCCGGCCCGCTTCGAACTGACGACACTCGTCTCGGGCCTCACGCAACCGATGGAATTGGCGGTCGCCCCCGATGGCACCGTCTACTGGATCGAGTTCGGCGGTCGGCTCCTCGCCCTCGACCCTAACGCCCGCGAGCCGCGGCTCGTCGGTGAGCTGACCGTCACGACCGCCCAGGAGAATGGCCTCATCGGCCTGGCGCTCGATCCGAACTTCGCCACCAACGGTCATCTCTATCTCCAGTACTCCCCCCCCGACTTCGACGGGCAGCACGTCAGCCGGTTCACGCTCCGCGACGGCCTCCTCGACCCGGCCTCCGAAAAGCTGCTTTTGGCGTTCCAAGAGCAGCGGAAGGAGTGCTGCCACCATGCCGGATCGCTCGCCTTCGGCCCCGACGGCTGCCTGTTCATCGCCACCGGCGACAACACCCACCCGCACGGCGACTCGCAGGGCTACGCGCCGATCGACGAGCGGCCGGAGAAGGCCCCTTGGGACGCGCAGAAATCAGCGGCCAACACCGCGTCGTTGAGCGGTAAGATCCTCCGCATCCGCCCCCGCGACGACGGCAGCGTGGAGATCCCTGCCGGGAATCTCTTCCCCCGTGACGGCTCCTCCGGTCGGCCGGAGATCTACTGCATGGGCTGCCGCAACCCCTGGCGGATGTCGGTCGATTCGCAGACCGGCACGGTCTACTGGGGGGAGGTCGGACCAGACGCCGGTGGCGAAGGTCCGCGCGGCCCGCGCGGCTACGACGAGATCAACCAGGCGCAGGGGCCGGGCAATTTCGGCTGGCCCTACTTCATCGGCGACAACCTCCCCTACGCCGACTACGACTATGCCACCGCGGCCGTTGGCGCGCTCTTCGACCCAGCTGCACCGGTCAACGCCTCACCGAACAACACCGGATCGAGCGTCCTCCCCCCGGCCCGTCCGGCGTTCCTCTGGTATCCCTACGGCGCCTCGGCCACGTTCCCAGAGCTCGGGGAAGGGGGGCGGACGGCCTGCGCTGGGCCGGTCTACCACGCCGCCGACCATGCCGACTCGCCGACCCGCTTCCCCTCCCACTACGACAACTGCCTGTTCATTTACGAATGGACGCGCAACTGGATCAAGGTCGTGCGGCTCGATGACCAACAGCGAGTCGCCGGCATCGAAAGCTTCCTCCCCGATCGGCCTTTCGCGCGACCGATTGACCTCCAGTTCGGTGCCGACGGAGCCCTCTACCTCCTCGAGTACGGCGACACCTGGGGGGTGAATGCCAACGCCCGGCTGGTGCGGATCGACTATGTCCGCGGCAACCGGGCGCCGGTGGCCGTGGCAGCCGCCGAAAACAACATCGGCCGTCATCCGCTCACGGTGAAGCTCTCGAGCGCGGGGACGTTCGACATGGACGGCGACCCTCTCGATCACCAGTGGCGGATCATCCGCGCTGCCGAGGGAGAGGCGGAGCCGCCGTCG
>CALQRA010000245.1 GCA_943332855.1 Candidatus Kuenenia stuttgartensis | reverse complement strand
GTCGCGCCGGCGGCTTTGACGGTGGCGGAGCGCGCGGCGGCTTTGATGGCGGCGGCCGCCCCGGTGGCGTCGACGGCGGTGGCATGCGTGACGGTGGCTTCGCCGATGGTGGAGTCCGGGACGGAGGCTTTCGCGACGGCGGCGCGGTGAGGGATGGCGGGATCCGCGATGGCGGAGCGGTGCGCGATGGCGGAGTGGTGCGCGATGGCGGAGCAGTGCGCGATGGCGGAGCAGTGCGCGACGGAGCGATCCGAGACGGCGCGATCGGTCGCGACGTCGGCCCGGGGCACTTTGCCGGGGAGGGGGCGTTTTCTCGCTCGCAGCTCGACAATCTCCGCGGCCTCGGGGATCGCGGTCTGGCTGACCGCGGCATCGGCGACCGTGGCATCCGCCCCTACTCGATCAACACTCTCGACAATCGCGGAACGATGATCCGCAACAATTTTTATCATGGCGGCTGGTACGGCGGCCGGGGCTGGTATGGCAATCACTTCGGCCCCTGGTGGCCGGGCGCCTGGGGGGGGGGCTTCGGGCTCGGCGTCGGTGTGGGGATGCTCGCCGGCTGGGGTGGGATGGGCTGGGGCACCGGGATCGGCTACGCACCGCTGTGCAGCTGGGGGGGCTATAGCCAGGCGCCGGTTGTCTACAACTATGGGAGCACGATCTGCTACCAAGACGACGGCGTCTATGTGTCGGGGGAGCGGGTCGCCTCGGCGCCCGAATATGCCCAGCAGGCGGCGACGCTTGCCAACCAGGGAAACGCCGACGTCAAGATCGCCGCTGACGACCAGTGGCGGCCACTGGGGGTGTTTGCGCTGGCGCGCCAGGAAGAGACCGCACCGAGCACGTTCTTGAGCCTGGCGATCGATGAGGCGGGTATTCTCCGGGGAACGTATTACGACGCCGTCTCCGACGCCCAGCAGAACATCACCGGCAAGGTCGACAAGAAGACCCAGCGCGCCGCTTGGACGATCGGCGACAAGAAGACGCCGATCTACGAAACGGGGCTGGCGAACCTCACGCAGCAGCAGACGACCGTCCTCGTCCACCGCGATGCCGGCGCCGCCGGCGGCACCGGTAAGGTGGAGCAGATGCTTCTGGTACGCGTGCCCGATCAGGGGAAGGAACCGGCCGGCAAGGATGGCGCTGCGGCTACCACGAAGCCCGCCCGCCCCACGATCGGCGGCCCGGCGCCTGCGCCCGCCGAGGAGACGCTCTCCGTGCCCCGCGGCGACGGCGGCGATGGCAACTGACCGTCGGTGGGGCGCTCGGAATAAGAGAGGGGGAACGATGATGCGGCGGCAGTGGGTCAAGGGGCTGATGATGGCCGCGGGGCTCCTCCTCGGAGCTGGTACCCGGGGCGGCGCCGCGGAGACCTGGATCGACCTCACGCACCCTTTCAACGCCGACACGATCTTCTGGCCGACTGAAAAGGGTTTTCAGTTCGACCCGGGGAATAACGGACCGACTCCCAAGGGCTATTACTACGCCGCCAATCGTTTTACGACGGCTGAGCATGGGGGGACGCACCTCGACGCCCCAAGGCATTTTTCGGCGACTGGGCAGACCGCCGACGAGATCCCGGTCGATCGGTTCGTCGGCGACGCCGTCGTCGTCGACGTTATGGCAAAGTGTGCCGCGAACCCGATCTATGAGATCACGCCCGATGATCTCGTCGCCTGGGAGGGGGAGCATCAGCGGCAGTTCGTCGATGTGATCGTCCTTCTCAAAACCGGCTGGGCGTCGCGCTGGCCCGATCGGAAGGCCTACCTCGGCACGGACTTGAAGGGGGCCGAAGGGGTGGCAAATCTTAAGTTCCCGGGGCTTGGCCCCGAGGCGGCGAAGTGGCTCGCCCAGCAGCGGCGCGTGAAGGCGATCGGGATCGACACGGCGAGCATCGACCATGGCCCGTCGACCCATTTTCTCTCGCATCAAGTGCTCTGCGGGGCGAACATCCCGGTGATCGAGAACGTGGCAGCGCTCGATGCTGTCGCCGCCACCGGCGCCTTCGTCGTTGCCCTGCCGATGAAGATCGCGGGGGGGAGCGGCGGTCCGGTGCGAATCATCGCCCGGACGCCAAAATAATCGGTGGGAAGTAGAGCGCCGTCAGCTCGCCTGGAGGGTCTCGACGCTGTTGATGTGGACCAGTGCGCAGGTCACGCTCCGGTCGTCATCGGGGTAGTAGACGACCATCCTCGTCTTCATCAACAGGGCGCACTCGGGATGGCGGATCTCGTGGACCTCGCCGTTGGACATCCGGATGACGAACGGTTCGAAAGGCTTGCGACGGAGGTATTCGCGGATCGTTTCGGCATTCATACACGTGCTCCTCAAGGCCGTAGTGGACTGGACGCCTGAACATTATCAGCGCCCCACGCTGCGCGTGCAATCGGAGATCGGGGCGCTGGCCGGCGCGGCACACGTCGATGCTACGCGTTGCCGGGAGCCTCGCGCTCGGCACCGACGGCCCGGTTTGCAAAAGCACGTTCAGCGACCACAATGCAGGCCACCGGGTGGCTGACGGGGAGTCAGAGGCGCAGTCGCCTTCTGGCAACAGTGACGCTGGGGAGTGACGCTCGGCGTGATCATCGTCCCACGGCTTTCCCTCTCGTTTACCGGAGCCTTTTCGACCCGGCCCACGCACAGGCCCGGCACACCCCAGGAAGCTCAAGCCATGGCGAGGAAGAGGATTGTGATGCGGACGGGCGAGGCGCTCGTCGAGGCCGACGAGGCGTGGAGCGCAGCGGAGCCGGAGGTGGTGATCGGCGAGCTCGACGGGCCGGTGGGGCATGCGATCGCCAATCTCATCGGCGATCAGGTGAAGGGGCACACGCGCGTCTGGGCGATCCTCAACAGCGATGTGCAGGTCCGCCCTGCCACGCTCATGGTGAGCAAGTACACGGCCCCCAATGCTCGCTACACGAACATCCTCATGGGGACAGTCCAGGCGGCGGTAGCCAATGCCGTCCTCGATGCGGTCCGGGCCGGTGACATCCCCAAGGGGGCCGTCAACGACATCGGGATCATCGTGGCGGTGTGGCTCGATCCCTCGGTCGCTGATCCGAAGGTGAAGATCGATCACGAGGTGCTCTTCGAGACACATCGGGCGGCGACCGTCAAGGCGATCCACAAGGCGATGAACAACGAGCCGACGATCGACTGGCTGCTGAAAAACCAAAAAAAGGTCGGCCATTACTTCCACGAGCTCGGTCTGAAGGGGGAGCTGTGAGCCGCTCCACGGTCCTGCCGGCCCGCTGACTCCTCGCTGGCCCTGCCCGTCACCCCGTCCCACGCCATTCCCGAGATCTGTTTATGCCCCGCGCTTCCCGAGCTCCCGCCAAGACGACTCCGAAACAGGTCGATGCCGCCTGGAAGCTCGCCCGGGAGCGGTATGCCGCCCTGGGAGTCGACGTCGAGAAGGCACTGAAGCGATTGAAGGCGATTCCCATCTCGCTCCACTGTTGGCAGGGGGACGACGTGGGGGGATTCGAGCAGCACGCGGGTGCGATCGGCGGTGGCCTGGCCGTGACGGGAAACTATCCGGGGCGGGCCCGGACGCCCGACGAGTTGCGGGCCGATCTCGATCAGGCGCTGGCGCTGATTCCGGGGAGCCATCGACTCAATCTCCATGCCTTCTACGGGGAGTTTGGCGGGAAAAAGGTCGACCGCGACGGCATCGAGCCGACCCACTTCAAGGGCTGGATCGCCTGGGCCAAGGAGCGCGGCGTGGGGCTCGATTTCAACCCCACCTGCTTCGCCCACCCGAAGGCCGCCGACGGGTTCACGCTCGCCAGTACCGACAAGAGCATCCGGAAGTTCTGGATCGAGCATTGCCGACGGAGCCGGGAGATCGGCGCTGCGATGGGGAAGGCGCTCGGAAGCCCTTGCGTGACGAATGTCTGGGTGCCCGACGGCTTCAAGGACACCCCCGCCGATCGGATGGGGGCCCGAGCCAGGCTTGCCGATTCGCTCGATGCGGTCTTCGAGAAGAGCTTCCCCGCCAAGCATCTCCTCGATGCGGTCGAGCCGAAGCTCTTCGGCATCGGGGCCGAGGCCTGCACGGTCGGGTCGGCGGAGTTTTACCTCGGGTATGCGATTACCCGGAAGAAGCTCCTCTGCCTCGACGCTGGCCACTTCCATCCCACCGAGACGATCGCCGACAAGATCTCGAGCGTCCTCCTCTATCTCCCGGAGATCCTCCTCCACGTCAGCCGCGGCGTTCGCTGGGACAGCGACCATGTCGTGACCTTCAGCGACGATCTCCAGGCGATCGCGCGCGAGATCGTCGCCTGTGGCGATCCCTCCCGGGTGCATGTCGGGCTCGACTACTTCGATGCCAGCATCAACCGGATCGCCGCCTGGACGATCGGCACGCGGAACATGCTCAAGGCCCTGTTGCTGGCGCTCCTCGAGCCGCCGGGAATCGGGGCTGCTGAAGAGGTGGGGGACACGACGACACGGCTCGCCCTGCAGGAGGAGGCCAAGGGGCTTCCGTTCGGGGCGGTGTGGGACTACCACTGCGAGGTCGAGGGGGTGCCGGTGGGGGAGGTGTGGCTCGCCGACATCCGCCGTTACGAGGACCAGGTCACGGGAAAACGGACATGACGACGCAGGATCACGAACACGCCGGGCAGGGGATGGTCGACGAGGTTGAGTCGCCGGCCGTCGGCTCGGAATACGAGCGCGAGCGCGTTCCGGAGCGCGCCCTCAAGGGCCCGAGTTCGTTCTGGGGGATGTATGCCGGCGAGCACACGGCCGGCACCGAGTTCATGATCGGCCCGCTGTTTGTGAAGTGGGGGGCCGATGCCTTCAGCCTGATCGTCGGCCTGCTGATTGGCAATCTCCTCGCCGTGCTCACCTGGCGCTATCTGACGGCGCCGATCGCCTGCAGCGAGCGTCTCACGCTCTACTACAAGATGGAGAAGATTGCCGGCCGTGGCCTGGTGACGGTGTACAACCTCGCCAACGGCCTCCTCTTCTGCTTCCTCGCCGGGTCGATGATCACGGTCTCGGCGACGGCTGTCGGGCCGTTCTTCCCCGAGGGGACGATCGCCATGCCGACGTTCTCCTCGACGATGCCCACCGGTCCCGCCTGGATCGCCGCCTGCATCGTGATCGGGGCGGCGATGACGTTTGTGGCGCTGAAAGGCTATGACGTCGTGGCACTCGTTGGCCACTACTCCGCCCCGTGGATGTTTTTGATCTTTCTTGCCTGCGCGATCGTCACGCTCGGGAAACTGGGGACGACCGACGTCTGGGCTCTCCTCACGCCGCCGCCAGGAACGGAGCGGTCGATCTCGTTCGTTGGAATCGTCCTCTTCGCCTGGTTCTGCAATGCCGCCATGCACATCGGCATGGCCGATCTCTCCGTCCTTCGGTTCGCAAAGTCGCCGAGCGCGGGATGGGCGAGCGCGGCAGGGATGTTCCTCGGCCACTATGTCGCCTGGATCTGTGCGGCCCTCCTCCTCATTTATTGGGTGAAGGAGAAGGGGGTCAACCCGCAGGAGGGAAAGGATCCCGGCACGATGGTCAATGATGCCGTCGGCTGGGCCGGCCTCGTCTGCATCATCATCGCCGGCTGGACGACGGCGAATCCGACGATCTACCGGGCGGGGCTGGCCTTCCAGGGAGTGCTCCCTGGCCTCTCCCGCACCGGGGCCACGCTCCTGGCGGGTGCCGTCTGCATCGCGGCGGGGATCTTTCCGGCCTTCGCCATGCGGCTCCTCGACTTTGTCGGTGTCTATGGCACGATCCTGGCGCCAGTCGGCGGGCTGATCGTCGTCGATCACTTCCTCGCTGACGTCGTCGGGATCGACCGGGATCCGGCCGCGAAAAGCGGCGCGTCGGTCAATATGGCTGTCCTCATCGCTTGGCTCGTGCCGGTGCTCATCGGCCTGTCGATGACCGCCGTGTCACCGGTCAACCCGTGGGGCTTCGAGGTGCCCCCCTGGTATCTCCCGCTCCCCTGCACGATGGCCTGCGGCATCCTCTACATCCTCCTCTCGAAGTTCGCCAGCGGCCGGGCCGCGGCGGCCGCCTGATCGCGGGAGCCCGAAGCGATGACGACCTTTGAAAAATCCCCGTACCACACGCCTGCCAAGGTTGTCGGGCTGGCGGCCCTAGCCGGCACGATCCTTCCGCCTGTGGCGTTTCTCTTTGGCACGATGCCGCTGGATACCGTGAAGGGGATCATGCTTGTCTCCACGATCCTCTGGTTCGTGGCGGCGCCGCTGTGGATGAAGGTCGACTGACGGCCGGATCGACGAACGCGTGCCGCCGGGAAAGAAAGACATCCTCGACGATCATTCCGGCCCGCGTTGCCCGGGGGACCGTCGTTGACTCAATAAATATACGCCTGTACACTCATTCGTGGTGGGTGCGACCGCTCCCCCATCGGAGTTCATCCCTTCATGAATACCTACCGCATCTACGAGGATCTACGGCTGACGCTTGGCGAGGAGGCTGCGAAGTCACTCGCCCACACCCTCGGGCCGATGTTCGAGGAGGCCAGCAACGCGGTCACGAAGGCCGAGTTCCACGAGCTCTGCGCGGCGATCGAAGCCCGCAACGCCGTCGTTGACGCGGGCTTTGCCCGGCTCGCCGACGCCCAGTCGCGGACAGAAATAAAAGTGTCGGAGTTGGCCGAAGGGCAAGCCCGGCTCACCGTAGCCCAGTCGCGGACAGAAGCGAAAGTGTCGGAGTTGGCCGAAGGGCAAGCCCGGCTCACCGTAGCCC
>CALQRA010000244.1 GCA_943332855.1 Candidatus Kuenenia stuttgartensis | reverse complement strand
CAGCGCACGCGAGCGGCTCATCACAGCGCACGCGAGCGGCTCATCACAGCGCACGCGAGCGGGAGGCCGAGGCCGGAAAACCTAAAACTCGGCGCGGTGCCGGCCGGTGCCCGACAACGCGGCAAACAGATCGCGGCGGGCATCGAGGAGCACGAGCGCCTGGTGGACGTCGGAAGGCTCGTCGGGAGCCAACGGCGCGCTCATGACCGGCGCCGCGGCCGTCGCCTCCGGCGCAACTCCACCCCGGCTTCCGCTGCCCCATGGCACGATGCTGACGACGAGCGCCGCAGCAATCCCGGCCAGCATCTCGGGCAGGAACCGCTGCCGCGGATTCGCTGCGGGAGCAAACCGGGCCTCCCCGGCGAGCATCAGGCGGCGTTCCCGGGCCGCCTCCTCCATCGCCACGACAACGAGCTCCCGGAAGCCGTCATCCGGCACCGGGAGACTGCGACCGCGGAGGATCGCTTCGATCGTGCGGCCGCTGGAATGCGGTTCGGGGCCGTAAGCGTCGTCTGCGTCGTGAGGATCGCAAAGATTCATCGGATCACCTCCACCGCGAGGGCCGTGCGGAGCTTGTCGAGGGCGTAGCGATACCGGCCGGCGGCCGTATTCAGACTGACGTTGGTCACCTTCGCGATCTGCGCGAACGTCAGCCCTCCATCGATCTTCAGGGCCACCACCTCCCGCTGGGCCTCCGGGAGGCCGGCCAGCGCCCGGGCAAGACTGGCGTCAGGCTCGTCGGACACGCGGGCCGTCTCGTCGGTCACCATCCGGCCGTCGGCCTCGCGTTCCCGTCCGATCCGCTCGATCGCCGTCCGTTCTAGGGCTTTCCGCTGCCGGCTCCGGGCGACCGCATGGCGCAGCGACGTGAAGGCATAGGCCTCGGGATCGTCGACGTCGCCGAGACAGGCCCCCGAACGCACCAGCCGCACAAACAGATCGTGAACGATGTCCTCGGCCTCCGTGCCGGTGCAGCCGAGCGTCCGCGCGGCGCCGAGCAACCGGCCAGCGAAGCTGTCGTAGAGAGAGGCGAAGCCGGCCGAAGCCACCGCCCCGTCCCCATCAGGGGCTGTGTTGTCGCTGGTCATCGCATCGACTCCCCGCGCCATGGGTCGATCGGACGCTCCCCTCCGGGGCCGCCACCGGAGGCGTCATCCCCAAGGAGCCATGAGGCCCGACTTTTTGTATGGAAGCGAAAGGCTCCGGTTCCCAGGGGGCCCGTCGCACGCCCCGGGGTCCAAGCCTCCAGTGGTTGTATCCCCGGCCGGCTGCCGTGGGAAAGGGGCGGGGATTTACAGGAACGCGGCCACCACCGACGATTGGAGCGTCTGGCTGGCCACCACCGCCTTGCGGTGGGAAAGTGGGCAGGCAGATCAGGGGAACAATTCACCGCCGCCCCCGCTCCGGGGAAGCCGGCGCCAGCATGGGAGACAACATGGGCTTTCACCAGACCAAGACACACCGCTCCGGCAAGCACTCCTACCACCAGATCGGCCTCGTCCGCGGACAGTTTGGCGACATCCCCGAGGACACCTGGCTCGACTTCCTCGCCAAGAACGGGTTCGACGGTTGGGAGGAGGCTTCCTGGGAGCTCGATCTCCCCCAGTGCGACACCGAAAGCGGTGCTGAGGCCTATGCCAAAAGCCGGGTCGAGAAGGCGAAGAAGCGCGGATTGGAGATCTTCTCAATCGCCACCCATCTCCAGGGGCAGGTGCTCGGTGACGAGCCCTCCGCCAAGACGCTCCAGTTCATCGGCGGCGAGCCCGTCGAGGCCTACGTGAAGTGGCGCAAGGCGGGCAACGAGCCGCCGCGCACCAATCCCTACTTCGTTCCCGACGAGGTGGGGAAGCTGATGCAGGAGAAGGCCTGCAAGGATCTGATCCGTTCGGTGCGCCTCGCCCACTACCTCGGCAAGCTCCAAGATCGAACCGTCGCCGTCCCCGGCTTCGTCGGCTCGCCGGCCCATTGCTGGAGCCACTTCTTCGAATTTCCGCCGCGGCCGAAGTCGATCGGAGGCTGCCCGATCCCGGATGTCCTGACGGTCAGCCTCGAGCTCCTTGTTGAACGGTTCGCTCCGGTGTTCGACGCCTGCCGCAAGTATGGCGTGACGTTCGATCTCGAATGCCATCCGGGCGAGCGGGCGATGGGGGATATCGAGTCGGCCGGTGACTATCTCCAGGCGCTGGCCAAGGCGGGCTACGGCACCGACGTCGTCGGCTTCAACATCGACCCCAGCCACATGGTCTGGCAGGGGGTCTGCCCGATCGCCTTCATCCGCGAGTTCGGCGACGCGATCCACACGGCGCACATCAAGGGGGTGCAGGTGATCGACGGTCCGACCCGCGCCGGGCGCCTCGGTGGCCACCGACCGATGGGCAACAAGCTCAACGGCTGGAACTTCGTCACCGCCGGCAGCCGGCGCGACAGTGTCAACGTCGAGGAGATGATCGTCGAGCTCAACCGGGCCGGCTACTCCGGGGCGATCAACATCGAGTGGGAGGATAACGACGCGGAGAAGAAGGCCGGCGCTATCGCGGCGCTCCACGCCGTCCACGCCTGCGATCTCCCTCCGGCCACCGGCCGCCACGACGACACCCTCAAGGCCTGACCTGCTTCCGACACGTGTCACCACGGGAGGCGGCGGGTCGGCCCACGACCCGCCGCCTCTTTTTTTCGCTCTTCCAGAGGACCACGACCATGACCAGCCGGTTCCTCCTCGTCGCGTGCCTTGCGCTCCTCGCTTCGCCGGCTCTCGCCGCGCCGCGGTCCGCCACGCCGCCGACGTCGATCACCGTCCCGGCCGGTTTCACCGTCGAGCTCGTCCGCTCGGCACAGGAATCGGAGAGCTCCTGGATCTCGATGGCCTTTGATGATGCGGGGCGGATCATCGTTGGCCTCGACGACGTCGGCGTCGCCCGGCTCGCCCCGCCGACAAGCCCCGGAGGAGCGTGGTCGTTTACGCGCCTTGACGACACGCTCCGCCATTGCCGCGGTGTCCTCGTCCATGACGGCTCGCTCTACGTCAACGCCTGCGACTCAATGGAGCTGTGGCGGTTTCGCGACGCCGCCGGCGACGGCACGTATTCCGACCGGACGAAACTCAAGTCGTTCGACTACCGCAGCCGCTACGGACACGGTCAGAATCAGCTCACCGTCGGCCCCGACGGCGCCCTGTGGTCGATCGTCGGCAATGACGTCACCTTCCCCAAAGGCGCCTCGCCAGAATCGCCCTACCGCGATCCGCACACCGATCGGCTCCTCCCCGATCCAGCCGACGGCGGCCAGGACGACCGGGTCGGCTACCTCCTCCGCTTTGACCCGGAGGGAGAGGAGTGGACCGTGTTCGCCGGCGGCTTCCGCAATCAAGTCGACGCTGATTTCAATGACGACGGCGAATGGTTCACCTGGGACAGCGACATGGAATGGGATGTCGGCCAACCGTGGTACCGGCCGACGCGCGTCAGCCATGTCGTCTCGGGCGCCGAATACGGCTGGCGCTGGAGCACGCTCAACTGGCCCCCTTCCTATCCCGACAGCCTCCCGGCCACCCTCGAGACCGGCCTCGGCTCGCCGACGGGCGTCGTCTTTGGCCGCCGAGGATCGTTCCCCGGCAAGTGGCGCGACGCCCTCTACATGGCCGATTGGCAGCATGGCCGGATCCTCGCCGCCTGGTTCACCCCCGACGGGGCAACGTACACGGCCACCGACGAGCTGTTCGCCGAGGGGAGCCCAATGAATGTCTGCGACATGGCGTTCGGCCCCGACGGCAATCTGTGGTTCATCACGGGGGGCCGCGGCTCGCAGTCGGGGCTCTATCGAGTGTCGTTCACCGGCGATGCGGCGACCGTACCCTCTGGCCCGGCGGTCGATCCCGCGGTCGCCGCCGCCGCGAAGCAGGCCCGGGCCCGCCGCCGCGAGCTCGAGGCTTTTCATGGGGGGCCACTCGCGACAGCGAATCAGGCCGCGATCGAAAACCTCTGGCCGGAGCTCGGGGCGGACGATCGCTGGCTGCGGACAGCAGCGCGGATCGCGCTGGAGCGGCAGCCGGTGGCGGCGTGGCGCGAGAAGGTTCGCGCCGAACGGAATCCACTCGCCCGCGGCGAAGGACTGCTTGCCTGGGTGCGGATGGCACCGGCAGAGGAGCGACTGGAGGTCGTCCGGGCGACGCTTGCGGGGAGCATCGGCACAAGAGAGCCGGAGGCGCTCCTCGCCCTTCGTGTCCTCTCGATCGCTCTGGCCCGGGGCATCGATCTCCCGCCGGACGACAGCCAGAAGCTCCATGCGTTCCTGGCCGAGCTCGACGGGTACCCATCACCCCTGGTGCAGCGCGAGCTTGTCGAATTGCTCGTTGCCTCGGGCGCCCCCGGCGCGATCGATAGCGTGATCGGCCGGCTCGACAGGGCAGCGAGCCAAGAGGATCAAATCCACGCCGTTCACGCTCTCGTCCGTTCCAACGGCCCCTGGTCGATTGAGGACCACCACCGGCTCCTCGATTGGTTTGCCGGGGCGCGGCAATTTCGCGGCGGGCATCTGATTGGCCAGATCATCGGCCGGATGGAGAAGGATCTCCTGGCGACGATTCGCGACGACGAGCGGCCGGCCTTGGCGGCAGCCCTGGCGATCCTCGAGAAGCCCGTGGTCGAGGGAGAGCCGCTTCCACCACAGCCCCCGCGCGCCGTCGTGAGGCAGTGGACCCAGGCCGATCTCGAGCCGCAGCTCGACAAGGCCCTCGCCCCGCGCGATGCCGACGCCGGGCGGCGGGCGCTGGCCGCAGCGCAGTGTCTGAAATGCCACCGGCTCGGGTCGTCGGGATCGGCAGTCGGCCCCGATCTCTCCGCGATCGGCAAGCGGTTTGATCTCCGGGCGATTGTGGAGTCGATCCTCGAGCCCTCGAAGGTGGTCGATCCGAAGTATCACGCCACGACGTGGGTCCTCTCCGATGGCCGAGTCGTGACCGGGAGAGCCAACATGGTCAACGACCGGGAAATCGGCGTCGAGGTCGATGCGCTGACGGGGGAGTCGCTCAAGCTCCTTCGCAGCGAGATCGAAAGCGCCCATCCGGCGACCGTGTCACCGATGCCACAGGGGCTCCTCGACACGCTCGATGCGGACGAAATCCTCGATCTCCTCGCACTCCTGCGGAACGGGGGATGAACCCGAGCGATCCATCCCGCCAAAGTCCTTCCAAGCCTCCGACTGCCCGCCTCTGCAACGTCTCCTTGCCCACAAACCAATGCCCCGGGAGGATTCCGCCGATGAACACCGTCGCCCCGTCTCATCGAGCCGCCATGCTCGCCCCCATCGCCCGGCTGCTGCTTCTCTTCGCGTGCGCAGCGGTGCCGGCGCCCCTTGCCGCTGCCGAGCCGCATCAATATGCCTTCGAGTCGATCGCCGTGCCGGCGGCGACGGCCGACGAGCCGCGCCGCGCCAGCGTCTCGACGAGCTTGGCGATCGATCACCTCGAACAGGGCTCCGTCGCCTGGAGCGGGCAGCGCCGCTGCATCAGCTGCCACACCAACGGCACCTACATGCTCGCCCGCCCTGCCCTCTCGGCCGTGCTGGGAACTCCCCCCGATTCGACGCTCGGTTTCTTCAAGGAGCAGCTGGCGAGCCTTGCTTCCGAGCCTCATGAAAACCTGCGGAAGTCAACGAAGCCGGCGCAGGTGATCTACCTCGCCGCGGGGCTGGCCGAGTGGGACCGACATGTCACCGGCACGCTCTCGGCCGACACCGACAAGGCGCTGCGGCTGATGTTCGCGATCCAGGCTGACTCCGGCACCTGGGGGACGCTCGACTGCTGGCCGCCGTATGAATCAGACGCCTACCACGAGGCGACGGTAGCGGCGATTGCCGCAGCGACGGCGCCGGGGTGGCTTGCGGCCACGGAGGCCGGCAGCGACGACGATCTCAAGGCCCGGATCGCGCGGCTGCGCAGCTATCTTCACGATACCCCGCCTCCCCACGACTACGGCCGCGTTCTCCTCCTTCAGGCCTCGACCCGCTTCCCGGGCCTCATCGACGCCGCCGGCACGGCCGAGCTCGTGGCGATCCTCCGCCGCCATCAGCGCGAGGATGGCGGCTGGTCGATCCGCAGCTTTGCCGCTCCGGAAGCCTGGGGGGGCGGCTACCGCGCGGCGAAGCTCCGGAGCGAGCCCGATTTCGACTCACCGGCCAGCGACGGCCACATGACGGGGCTGGCGATCCTCGCCCTCCGCGAAGCGGGCGTGCCGGCCGACGACGCGGGGATCACACGGGGCATCGCGTGGCTCGGCTCCAACCAGCGCGTTAGCGGCCGGTGGTGGACGCGGAGCCTCAACACCGACTCCTGGCACTTCATCACCTACAGCGGCACGGCGCTGCCCATCCTCGCGCTCCACGCCTGCGGGGCCCTACCGGCAATGGAGTAAAAATAAACGCTGCCAGCGAGGGGTCGCCTGTGCTCCGGGAGCCGGCCTCGACGGCCAGCGCAGGATAGGAGGGCGAACCGCAGGCGGCGCGGAGAGAGCGGATTGCCATGGATGGCCGGAGCGAACGTCCGGCGACGGGGCTCAGGCGACCCTGAGCGTCCCCGAAAGACCTCACTCCTTCGGCCAGCTGAACGTCTTCTCCGATTCGACATGCTCGAGGAGATCGGCCTTCTTCCACCAGGTGTTCTTCATTTCGCGCCGGGAATAGAGCTTCTCGGCTTGGTCGACATAGTGGGGGGAATCGGCGTGGCCCGACTGGCCCCACGGGGTGCAGGTGAAGCTCTCCACGCCGTCGGGAGAGAAGAACATCAGGATCACCGCCATCGAGCCGGAATTG
>CALQRA010000243.1 GCA_943332855.1 Candidatus Kuenenia stuttgartensis | reverse complement strand
GTAATCGCGTCGGCAAGGTGTTCGGGCCGGCCGGCGCCGCCACTGGCGACGACGGGAATGCCAACGGCGCGACTGACCGCGGCGGTGATCTCCAGGTCGTAGCCGTCGCGCGTCCCGTCGCGGTCCATGCACGTCAGCACGATCTCCCCTGCCCCGAGCCGCTCGACCTCTCGCGCCCAGGCCACAGCCTCGAGCCCGGTCGGCACCCGGCCCCCGCTGACAAACACCTCCCAGATCTCCCGGCCGTCCTTCATCACCCGTTTGGGGTCGATGTTGACGACCGTCGCACAGCTGCCGAGCCGGTCGGCGACGCGTGAAACAAGCTCCGGCGTCCGCACCGCGGCGGAATTGATGCTCACCTTCTCCGCGCCGGCCTGGATGAGCCGGCAGGCATCATCGAGCGTGCGGATCCCGCCGCCGACGGTGAACGGCATGAAGACCGTCTCCGACACCCGGCGGACCACATCGAGCATGATCGACCGTTCCTCGTGGCTGGCGGTGATGTCGAGAAACACCAGCTCATCGGCCCCCTCAGCCTCGTAGCGGGCAGCGACCGCGACCGGATCGCCGGCATCGACGAGGTCGAGGAATTTCGTTCCCTTGACGACACGCCCCTTCTCGACGTCGAGGCAGGGAATGATCCGCTTGGCGAGCACGCATCAGCCTCCGGCAGAGTGGCCGATCCGTCCCTCGTCGGGGCTGGATGCGGTGGCGTAGAGACGGCGGGGGATCCGCCCGGCAAGGAACGCCTGCCGGCCGGCGTAACAGGCTGCCTGCATGGCCGCGGCCATCCGCACCGGATCGGTGGCGTGGGCAATGGCGGTATTCAGGAGGACACCATCGACGCCGAGCTCCATCGCCGCAGCGACGTCGCTGGCCGTGCCGACACCGGCATCGACGATGACCGGATAGTCGGGATCGTCCCCCTTGAGATACTCCAGGCAGATCCGCAAGGCGTTGGGATTGAGAATCCCCTGGCCGGAGCCGATCGGGCTCCCGGCTGGCATCACGCTCGCCGCCCCGGCCTCCTTGAGCCGGCGGGCGACAACGGGATCGTCGCTGGTGTAGACGAGGACCGCAAAGCCCTCGGCGACGAGCCGGTGGGTGGCTTCGAGCGTGCCGATGGGGTCAGGGAGAAGCGTGCGCGTGTCGCCGAGGACCTCGAGCTTCACCCACTCGCTGCCGGAATTGCCGAGATCGCGGAGCAGTTCGCGGCCGAGCCGGGCGACGCGGACCGCCTCGTCAGCGGTGAAGCATCCGGCGGTGTTGGGAAGGATCGTGTAGCGCTGCGGATCGAGGTGATCGAGGATGTTCTCACCGGCCGCGTTGACCAGCCGCTCGCGCCGGACGGCCACCGTCACGCAATCCGTCCCCGCTGCCGCGAGGCAGCGGGCCATCTCGGCGTAGGAGCGGTATTTACCCGTACCGACGACGAGGCGACTGGAGAGCGTGATCCCGCCGACGACGAGCGTCTCGGTGGTCGCAGCGGCAGGGGGCGTGGTGGGCGGGGACATCGGGGAATCGGAAGGAGGGGATCCGCGAGTTGGAACCCGGAGACTATCAGGCTTTCGACGACCTGGCGCCCTGCCGCTTTCGTGGGCGGGATCGACCCTCTCCCGACCGGCGCGCGGCCCCTCGCGCGGCACCGGGGCCTTGCCCGCAGGGGTGGTCAGCCACCGCCGACGAGGGTCACGATCTCGATTCGGTCCCCCGCAGCGAGCCTCCACGCCGCCAAGTCGCGGCGCGGGACGATCCGCTCGTTGATCTCCACCGCGAGCGGCCGGCCGGCGAAGCCCAGGGCCGTGACCGCATCGAGGGCCGAGGCCCCGGCGGCAAAGGCCCTCGGCTCGCCGTTCACCGACACCTGCAAGCCCGCCGGCGACGGGGCCGACGGGCCGGGGAGCGATGGAGGCTTCACGTTCGGATCGGGGCGCGTCACGGGGTTGGCGGCGAACCTTGGAGGAGGGAGAGGCGGAACTTGCCGAGATTGTGGGTGCCGTCGGCGAACTGCTGCTCGATCGTGAACAGGAGGACGCTGCCGGCGGGGATGGCCACCTCGGGGGCGAGCAGGAACGTCAAGGAGTGATCCTTGCCGACCTCCGGGGAGATCGCCCACCCCGACTCGGGATTGTCGTCGAGCGTTGCGGCGGCAGGATAGCCCCCCTGCTCGAAGTCGGCCTTTGCTTCGGTGAACTTGACGACGTTGGCAGCGTCGGCCGCGCCGGGGGCGCCGTGAGCCAACGCGAACCGGCTCAGTACCAGGTTGCCTCCCCCTGACCGTCCCGGCCCCATCGCGGGAAGGCTCGGATCGGTGAGGGCCTCGAGCTTGACCACCGAGACGTTGCCCCCCGGCGGGACGATCGCCTTCAGGGTGTAGACATCCTTGGCGAGGCTACCGGTCACGACGACGACCCCGTCGGCGGCGATGGCGCCGGTGGCGCCGGCCGCACTCTTGAACTCGGTCGGCACGACCGCGGCGAAGACGGGCGCGGCCGGCGGCGGCGGCGGCGGCACCGGGGCGAGCTCGGGCGAAGGGACGGGAACGATCCGTCCGCCGGCATGACTGCCAATGAACATTGTCTGGCCGTTGGGGGCCACGGCGACGCACCACACGCTCGACGGCTTCGCCCCTTCGACCGGCGGCGGCCCCTTCTGCTCGGCCTTCGAGGCGACATCCCAGAACTTCACCGCTCCATCGAGACTCGCGCTGGCGAGCCGGGCGTTGTCGGGGGTGAAGGAAACGCTCGTCACCCAATCCTTGTGGCCGGCGAGCGTGCCATGCTCCTTGGAGTCAGCGGTGTTCCAGAGCTTCACCACCCGGTCGGCACCGGCGCTGGCCAGCTTCGTGCCGTCGGGGGAATAGGCGACGGCCCAGAGGGTGTCGGTGTGCCCCTCGAGCTTCCCCTTCTCGGTGCCGGCGGCCACGTCCCAGAGCTTGACGAGCTTGTCGCCACCACCGGTGGCGAGCGTCAGCCCGTCGGGAGAGAAGGCGACGGCGGTGACTGGGCCAGCGTGGGCGGCAAGCGTGCGGATCTCGGCATTCGTGCCGGTATCCCAAACGACGACAGTGCCATCCTCACCGGCGGTGGCGAGCTTCGTGCCATCGGGGGAGAAATCGAGCGAGCGGACCCACCCCTTGTGCTTTTTCAGATCGGCCTTGAGAGCCCGGCCGGGAAAATCCCAAAGCTTGACGAGGCCATCGTAGCCGGCCGTGGCGGCGAGCTTGCCGTCATTGGAGGCCTTGATCGCCCACACGGCCGTCGGGTGGCCGGCGAGGTCACCGGCCCGGTTGCCGTCGGCCGGATTCCAGATCGCGGCATCGCCGGGGCGGTAGAGGAGGCTCTCGCCGCCGGAGGTGAGGAGTTGGGCGCCGTCGGTGGTGTAGTCGGCGGCGATCACCCAGCGCGTGTGGGCCGGGAGGTTGGGAGCGGGAGCCGGGGGGGCGGGCGTGGCTGGATCCTGGGCCGGGGCCCGGCCGGCGCCAACCGCCAGCAGGACGATGATCGCGACCGCACGGATGAGGCGGTGCGAACGGTTGGGGAAACCAGGGACGCTGCAGTTCATGGTCGGCTCCTCTGCCAGGACACTCGAGAGACTCTTTGAATCGAGGGATGGGGGGATGAACGCGGGGACATTTCCCCCCTCAGACCCGTTCCCCGCACCGTCGTGGCAAAGAGTATAGTTTGCCCAGCCCCCCTGTTTCCAACCACGTTTCTGGACGATTCCCGGCCCCGATTCCCCCACGCCTTGTTCCTGGCTGTTTATTTCCCTCCTCTTGTTTCCCTCCTCTTGTTTCCCTCTTCTTGGACCCGCGTCATGGCCAGCCCCTCCCGTGCGAAGTCCCCTGCCCCCACGCGGCCCACAGCCGACGTGATCCTCGTCGCCAGTGGCGATCTGCGGGAGGGGGCCAACAAGGTCTGCTGGCCGGCCCAGAAGCAGATGGAGGGGGATCTGACGCGGGCCTTCGCCGCCGCCGGCCGGACGCTCGTCCGCGGCCACGCCCCGTCGAAATCGCGCGGCCACGGCTTCATCGCCAGCGCCCGCGAGGGGATCGAGGTGTTTTCGAAGATCGATCCGACCGCGCCGCTGGTGGTCGCGGAGGCGGTCTGGCAGTACTCCAACCACGTTCTCCCCGGGCTCTCGAGTCACTCCGGCCCGATCCTCACCGTTGCCAACTGGTCGGGGCAGTGGCCGGGACTTGTCGGGATGCTCAACCTCAACGGCTCGCTCACCAAGGCGGGCGTCCCCTACGCCACGCTCTGGGCCGACGACTTCGCAAGCGCCGCCTTCCAGCGCCACCTCGAATCATGGCTCGCCACCGGCAAAGTTCGCCACGACACGAGCCATGTCGTGCCGCTGGCGGCGGTCAAGGTGCCGGCAAAGCTCGAGCAGATCGGCACCGGGATCGCCGCGGAGCTCCGCGAAAAAAAGGCCCTCATGGGGGTCTTCGACGAGGGGTGCATGGGGATGTACAACGCGATCATTCCCGACCGGCTTCTCCACGCCACCGGGGTCTTCAAGGAGCGGCTGAGCCAATCGGCCCTCTACCACGAGACGACGCAGGTTTCCGAGAGCGAGGCCCGCGAGGTCTTCCGCTGGCTCGAGTCGGCCGGGATGACGTTCCACTTTGGGAAGGATGAGGCCGCCGACCTGACCCGCGCCCAGGTGCTGACGCAGTGCCGGATGTACATCGCCACGCTCCGCCTCGCGGAACGCTTCGGCTGCGACCTCGTCGGCATCCAGTATCAGCAGGGCCTCAAGGATCTCCTCCCGGCCAGCGACCTCGTCGAGGGGATGCTCAACGATTCGAAGCGGCCGCCGGTCTGTGCCCCTGGCTCCACGAAGCCGATCTTCAAGGGAAAGCCGCTGACCCACTTCAACGAGGTCGACGAATGCGCCGGCCTCGATGGCCTCCTCACGCAACGCGTCCACGAGGCCCTCGGTGAGCCGACGGAGAACACGCTCCACGACATCCGCTGGGGGGACTGGGACCGCTCGAACACCACCGACCAATGGGTGTGGGTATTCGAGATCTCAGGCGCCGCGCCGCCGGCCCACTTCATCGGCGGCTGGAAGGGGGCCCACGGCTACCGCCAGCCTCCGATGTATTTCCGCCTCGGCGGCTCGACCCTCGCCGGCGTCAGCAAGCCGGGGGAGATCGTCTGGAGCCGGATCTGGGTCGACGGCACCGGGGCTGCCGAGAAGCTCTGCATGGACATCGGCCGGGCGAGCGTCATCAAGCTCCCCGAGGAGGAGACGCAGAGGCGCCTCGACTCGACGACAAAGCAGTGGCCGATCATGCACGCGGTCACGCACGGCGTGTCGCGCGACCAGATGATGGCCCGCCACAAGGCGAACCACGTCCAGGTGGCGTATGCCAAAGACGCCGCCGGTGCCGACCGCTGTGCCCTCGCCAAGGCAGCCGCCGCCCGGGCCCTGGGGATCGACGTTGTCTTCTGCGGCACGCGCAGCGCGGGGGCCACGGCGAGCAGTCGCTGGGACGGCTGAACCGGAACCACTGCTTCCGGGACAGCTGAACTGGGGCTCCGACAGATCCGATCGTCAGGCGATCGGCACCGGGTAGCCGGGATTGTCCCGCGGCGAGAGCGTCACGCCAGCGATCTCCACCGTCGGATCGTCGACGCGATGCACCTTCACCTCGCCGGCCGACACCGAATAGAGGAAGTCGCCGATCCGCACGCCCCGCTCGACGGGGCTCGAATGGCTGATCTCGCCGAGGAGATTGAAGGCACCGTCGGCGGCCAGATCGACCCGGAAGACGACCAGCCCCGTGCTCCCGCTCCACCAATCCCCCTGCTGCACCGGGAGCGTCAAAATCCCCTGCTCGGGGAACCAGGCCAACGCGTGATGATCCCACAGGGCGCTCGACCACGACTGCCAGCCATCCCCGGCGAAGGTGTAGGTCGACGCCCGCCGCGGCTTGGCCGGGTCGCTGACGTCGAACACCGATAACTGCAGGCCGAGAACGCGGCCGGTGGTCGGATCGACGTCGCGGCCGACACCGAGGAGGTGGGTGGCGTCGAGCGGCTGGAGATAGGAGGAGAAGCCGGGCACTTTCAGCTCGCCGACGACCTTCGGCCGGGTGGGATCGGCCAGATCGATGACAAACAGCGGGTCGACCTGCTTGAAGGTGCTCACGTAGGCGACGTCGCCGACGAACCGGCTGGAATAGATCCGTTCCCCCTTTGCGAGATCCTTGACCGCGCCGACGGTGACGAGATTTCCGTCCGACTCTCCGAGGACAAACACCCCCGCGGAGGAATTGGTGAAGTTCCAATCGCCGCCGCTGCCCCAATTCGTCGTCGCCACTCGCAGAAAGCCGTCGTGCTCATCGAGTGAAAACTGATCGAGCGTCGTCCCCGACACGGCGCCCATCGCCACCAGCGGCACACCCGCCGCGGCGAGATCGAAGTGGTAGATGTTCGTCGTCACGCCGTTGTCGCGTGCATCCCACCAGCTCCCCCAATTGGCAGCCGAGACATAGAGCCCGGTCGTCGAGGCGTAGACCGTGCCAGAGATCCCGGCGACGCTCGTCGACGATTCCGGCCCGGCCGTGTCGTCGGTGATGTCGAACTCGACGACCGACAGCAGCGTGGCCGATTGGAAGTCGAGGGGAACCCAGGTGTGGTCGACGGTGACGAGCTGGCCGGAGGTCGTCGCGCCCGAGGCTGCGGTGGCGGTGTAGGTCGGCAGGCCATGGTCGGTCCACGCCTTCTCGAGCCGGGCCCGGTAGGCCGCCGCGTCCTCGTAGACATACATCGACCCTCCCGGCGGGACGATGTCGATCGGGGGGAGGATTGTCGTGACTCTTCCATCGGCATCGGTGAAGCTCACCGGATCGGCGGTGAACGGCGGGGTCGGATTGCCGTCGGTGCCCCCCACTGGCAGCAGCGCCGGCGTGGGGATGTC
>CALQRA010000242.1 GCA_943332855.1 Candidatus Kuenenia stuttgartensis | reverse complement strand
TCGACCAGCCGTTCGATCGAACTGGCTCCATCGAGGAGGCTGTAGTGGCTGTGGCAGTGGAGATGGACGAAGGAGCGGGCGGACATCCGTGGCCTCGCGGAAGGGGACGTTGGGGGCCGGCGATCGCAGGGGGGGAAGGCGGGCCCGGGGATCGGGACCGACGGACGCCGGCAAGGGATTGTACCGCGCGGGAAATCCCCTCCCGCACCCCCCTGAAACGGCGGTCACGCCCCTCGTCGGGTCGATCGCCGGCATTCAGCGATCGCGCGGCTCCGCGATCGAGCGCAGCATCGCGGCGAGCTTTCCCTGGAGATCGAGGATCCCCTGCCAGTGGGCAAAATCGATCTCGACCCGTTCGGCTCCGGGGCGCATCACCGCCCCCTCGGCCGCCTCGCGGAGCACCGCCAGAACGTGATCGAACAACTCGACGAACTCGGCCGACTGGGCCGGGCTCATCCGCTCCGGGAGGGAGGGGAGCTGGCCGGGGAGGATCGGCACGGGGAAGTCGGAGAGGTCGGACTGACCGTCGGGGCGCGGCGCGGCGATCTTCCGCAGGCGCTGCCCCAGCTCGCGGGCACGCCCCTCCTCGCCGGCGGGGAGACGGGCCGCGATCTCGGCGATCCGCCGATCGATGTCGGTCTGCGAGCCGACCAGGATCAGCGAGCGTCCCAGCGCGATCATGTCGCCGTCGCGAACGATCCGCACCTGGATGTCCTCGCCGTTGACCTTCGTGCCGTTGGTGCTCTCGAGATCGGTGAGGACGACCTTGTCGTTGTCCTCCTGAAACTTGAGGTGGTAGCGGCTGATCCGTTCGTCGTTGAGCTGGATCGTGTTGCCCTCCTCGCGGCCGATCGTGACCGGCGTGGCGAGGCGTTCGAACACCTTGCCACGGTCGGCGCCGTGCAGGACTCGGAGGGTGACATACGCCATCGGCACTTATCCGGGCGGCCAGCGCGCAGCTCGTGGCTCTCCCTGCCTGCCAGCGGCGCTTCCCCAAATAGTATCTGCGCGGGGCCGGCAAAGCCCGAAAAAGCCCCGACCGTCCTCCCCACTTCCCTGCCCCGGCCACGCTACGACCCTCCCGACCGACGCCACCCCCCTCGGGGAAGGGATTGCAGAGACCTTCCCGGCCGCCCGCCGCTCTCAGCCGGCGCCGGGCGCCGACCGGCGTCACCCGCGCCGGACCGTTTCGGCCCCCGGCCCCCGGGCTTCCCGTGCCAGCCAGTCGAGCATCTCCGCGAGCCCTTCCCGGGTCGATTGGGGATGGACAAACCCCTCCGCCACGAGTCGATCAGCAGGAAAATCGCTCGCCATCGCCAGCGCCGCCAGCCACTCGCTCGACAGCGGCAGCCCACGGCCGGTCAGGCGCCCGAGCCCATCGGCGATCGGGGCCGCGAGCCGGGCGAGGGCCAGGGGGATGCTGCGGGGCGGGGGGGCGCCGGTGAGCTCCGCGATCATGCCCGCCAAACCGGCCACCGAGGTCGTGGCGGGATCGGAAACCTCGAACACGGCGCACCCGGCCCCCGGGGCATCGAGGGCGAAGGCGATTGCCGCCGCGAGGTTTCGGCGCGAGAGGACCGATCGGGGGGTCGTTCCCGGCCCAACAAACGCGGGGCGTCCGGCGATCACCCGGCGGGCGAGCGCGGCAAAGTTCGTGCCGGGGCCGGGACCGTAGACCGGTGCGGGGCGGAGGATCACCCCCCGCCGACCGGCATCGGCCTCCACCCAGCTGCGGACCTCCGCCTCGGCACGGGCCTTCGATCCGCCGTAGGTGGCACCCGTCTCGAGCCGGCGCTCGGCAGGGGAGCCCAGGGAACCCGGCGCGATGGCGCTGATCGAACTGACGAACACGAACCGGCGGACACCATGCTCCGCCCCCCACTCGAGCCAGGCACGCGTGCCGGCCACGTTGACCCGGTCGCAGGCGTCCGGATCGGCGGGCGTCGGCGCCGGCACCCTCTGCTCGACCTCGAGGTGGATGATCGCCGCGGGATCCGGATGCGGCGCCGTGGCCAGCAACTCCCCGCGCATGCGACCCTGCCAGCCGGGCGGAAGCGGAAGGTCTGTCGGAGGGAGCCGGCTGGTGGCCGTGCCAACATGGCCGGCGGCGGCGAGCACCGGGAGGAGGCCCCGGCCGACGAACCCCCGCGCTCCGGTGACGACGCACTCCATGCTCACCCGGCCAACGACTCGAGCCAGTGGGCGAACCGGGGGTAGGTCTGTTCCCGATCGAAGGCGTCTTCGGCGAGGCGGCGAGCGCCCTGACGCAGCTCGAGCAGGAGGCGACGATCGGCGGCGAGGGTGGAGAGAACATCCGCCAAAGACTGCGGATCACCCGCGACATAGGGGCGACCGGCTCGGTGAGCGTCGATGAGGTCGGCGAGTTCGCCCGGCAGGGCGTTGACCAGCGCCAGCCCCGCCGCCGCGTAGTCGCAGGCCTTGTAGGGCACCGCCACGAGCGACTCCGGCTTCACCGCGACCAGACCGACGTCACATTCCGACAGGAGCTTGGCATAGGCACCGCGCGGCAGGAGTCCATGAACCACCACCCGCGACGGTCCGGGGATCGTCGCCACGTCGGCCTTGAGTCTCGACTCGAGCTTCCCCGTTCCGGCGACATGGATGTCGACAGCCGTTCCTGCGGCGGAGAGCCTGCGGGCCGCGGCGAGGACGGTGTCGAGATCCTGCCCCTGCTCGAGGCTCCCGGCATAGACGCAGGCCAACGGCCGCGGGTCGACGGCGGTCGAAGGCACCTCGAGCGGATTGGGGCGCGGCGGCTCGGGATACTCGGCGAGGTAGGCGCCAAGGTGGCAGACATAAGGGGGACGTTCACGCGCCACCGCCGGCAGATCGCGGAGGGCGGCCTCGGCATAGGCGCGGGTAGCGGATGAGATCCCGTCGGCCGATTCCAGGAGCACCCGGCGGCGGCGCAGCATCCCCCCGAGGAGGAGTGGGGCCAGCATGCGACGGAGCCACTCCGGCCCGGGGAGGAGGCGCTCGAACGTCTCCGGCCAGAGATCCATGAGATCGACGACGAGAACGGCATCGAGGCGGCGGGCGAGCCGGGCGGCCGCCTCCGGCCCCTCCAAGGGCGGCAGGCTCGCGAGCACGATGTCGGGCCGCTCGAGCTTTCCGGAGGCGACCGCCGCGGTCGCCTCGCGCTCCAGATTCCGGCCAAAATCGCGGTGGCTCCGGAGCCGCGCCAGCGAGACGTTGCCGCGGTACGGCTTGACGGGGACCATCCGGATCCCAAAGCCCTCCTCCTCCTCGACGAGCCTCGGCACGGGGCGACGCGCTGCCTTCCGCCGGTGACTCCAGTCGGCGGTCCACCAAGTGACGTCATGCCCCCGCCCGGCGAGCACCCGGCAGAGCGTCCAGAAACGGAGCGGAGGCAGCCCCTCACCGGGGACGTCGTCGAACGGGTTCACGACCCAGATCGACAGCGGGTGGGGCGAGGGCTCGAATCGACTCATGTTCGCGAGCGTAGCAGATGTGCCGCCGCAGCGAGAGCCGGCTGTGTGGCGCGGCCGCACGAACCGGAGGAAACCGCGAAAAACAGGCTCACTCGCTCACGTCCAGTCGCCGAGGCCCTCGACGGCGGCAGCCGAGCCGTCCCGGAGCCAGCCATCGAGCTGGGAGACGTCCTTGAGCTGCTGCCCCCGGAACCGCGGGACGACGAAATAGCGCGTCGAGACCTCGGGGAGGGCGGTCATGTCGCCCCACAGTTTCTCGAACTGGGCCACCGGGAAGACATCCTCCTGACCGTGTCCCCACCGCTTCTTGACGTCTTTGAGGGTGACGTAGGTCGGCATCCGGGATGCCACCGCGCGGATCGCCGCCGCAACCCGGGTCGTGGCCCCCCCATCGCCGTCGGCCGCGGCGATCACGTCGCCGCGATCAATCCCGAACACCCCGAGGAGCGCATCGAGGTCGATCCAGATCGTGGCGGAATTGTAGAACCGCAGCCGGAACTCATCCTCCTCCCGGGGCATCGCCAGCCCCTCGACGAGTCGCGGCCGGCCGTTGACCCGTGAGAGGCCGCCGCCGCGGTCCTCGATCTGCCGCGGAATCACCTCGACCCCGAGCGTCGCTCCCCCGGCGATGTGACGGCCAAGGATCGCCGGGTCGAGATCGGTGCCGACGGTGTCGATGTTGTGGATCATCAGCCAAGCCAGCCGCGGCTGAACGCGGAGGAGACCAGCGAGGACCCCGTTGCGGAGCATGTTGGGAAATTCGTACCAGTGCCCGACCGGGTGAAGGCACTGCGCCAGCGCGTTGTCGGTGTAGTCGCTCCCCTCCCCGACACGCTCGGCCCAGGCCACGAGCGCCGCTTGGACACTGTCGCGCATCTTCTCTCGCTGCTCGTCGAGCACCTGCCGCGCCGACTCTTCCCAGGCAAACCGCAGATCGCGGACCATCGGCACCAACCGCAGCCCCACGGCCCTGCCGGGGGAAAGAATCACCGGCAGCCCGGCAGCCTCGAGCTGTCGGTGCGTCAGATGGCTGGTGGTGACGACATGCGGGACGGTGCCCCCGGCGAGACGGGAGACGCGCCGCGCCTTGGCGACATGGACATCGAGGAAGGTCCGCCACCCACCGGCGAGCCGGCAGAAGGGATGGAGGGCCTTGACCACCCCCGCGCCCTGCGTCCAGCGGCTCCCGATCCCCGCCGAGAGCGTGACGACCGCGGCCTCGCCCCGGGCGATCGCCCCCAGTCCCAACTCCCGGTCGGCGGAGGCCGCGGGCTGCCTCGATCCACCGACCCACTCCACATCGCTATCGTCGACATCGTCAATCGACGTCGAGGGGGGGAGCCGGTTCTGCGCCAGCCCGATCCGACCACCCCGGAGATCGGCCCGGATCTGTTCGTGCTCGACGTCATCAAACCCCAACGACTCCAGCGCCCCCCGCAGATCCCGCGCCGTGGTCCGGGCCGCGTCGCCGGCGGGGAAGAGCCGATCGAAGAGGGTGTGCACCATGCCGGCGAGCTCGGGGCGGGAGCGGCAGGCGGAGCCGAAGGCATCGAGCTCGCTGCGGCGCGAGTCGGTCAGCTCCGGGCGCGACGTGCGAAGAAGCCCAGGGACGACGCGGGCGTAGTACGGGGAGGGCATGAGGGCATCGGCCCCCTCATGGAGCTGGCACCAGGTGCCGCGGGGGTTGACGGTGAAGTCGTAGACGACCGGCTCCATGGCGAACGGGAGCCCATGCTCGAAGCGCTGCTTCGTCGCCGCCATGATGCCGGCGAGCGCCTCCTGCCCCTCGAGACGGGCTGATGGATCGAAGATGAACCCCATGCCCCCGCCCGACATGCCGCCGAGCATCCAGAAGCCCCAGAAGCGGTCGCCGAAGCGGGCCCGGACGGCATCGATCAGCGCCTCGGTGTAGGCGTTGCTCGACCAGGGGATGATGGTGCGGAGCGGGCCGGTGAAATTGCGCGTCGTGGCCGCGGCAATCCGCCGGGCATCGCCCGCGGTGAGGCCGGCGATGATCTCGTCGAGCACCTCCCCAGCTTCGATCCGGGCCTTCCACTCCGCGTCACTGCGGAGAAGGTATTTCTCGGTCACCATCTCGAGGATCGGACCGACGTTCTGGGCCATGCCGCCATGGACGAGGACGAGCGATTCCTGGAGATCGACTCCCAGCGGCACCGGATCGTGCCGGGGGAGGAGACGCCCGCGGCTGATGCCGAACTCCGGATCCCCCTCGGCGGCGACGACCCCGCGGATGAGCTTTGCGGCCGGCCACACCCCGCCGGAATCCTGCCACCCGCCACCACTCCCGCCAAGCCATTCGCCGAGGATCGCCCGGGCCGCGACGAGACGACGCTCCGTCTCGTCGAGCCCACCGGTGAGGGAGCGGGCCTGCCCGGTGGCCCGCATGCAGACACTGATGAGGGCGGCGAGGAGATTGGTCGAGACGGCCAGGCGCGATCCCTTCGGAATCCCGTTGACCGAACTGACCAGCTCCAGGCCGTGGCCCTGGCCGACGACGGCGGCAAGCACGTCGGACAGCGACTCCCCCGATCCCTCGATCCCCGGCGGCACGATCCCCGCGGCGATGATCGCCGCCTTCAGCAACCCGAGGTGGTCACGACCGAAATCGAAGACCTCGCCCAGATCGGTGATGTCGGCCGTGGCGTCGAGGTCGATGCTCGTCAGCCGGAGCAACGGCTCGTCGATGACTCGAAAGAACACCTCCACCGGCGGCCGGGCCCCGGCATCGCGCCCGTGGACGCCCAGATCGACCGACACATTGAGCACTCGCGCCGCCTCGGGGCAATCCATCCCGAGGAAGAAGATGTCGCTCCAGCCGGTATGCGACAGATCCATCCGGACCGGCGTCGATTCCTGGAGGAGCGGGAAAGGGGTCATCGCCCCGGGCGCCCCGCGCCGGAGCAACTCGGGGCGGATGCGGAGCGGGTGGTCGTCGGGATGGCCGACCCTGAACATCCACTGGTTGCCGCGGATCGAACGCACCGACTGCCGCACCTGATTGGCCAACGTCTGCAGCCCCAGTTCGCGGTAGGCGCTCGCCAAGGCGCTCGACAGAGCGGCGGACGGCCCGTCGGCCTGCTGGCGTGCGAGGAGGACGTCGATCGCCTCCTCGAAACGCCGACCGAGGAGATGGTGGACGGCTGCGGCGGGGATCAGCCCCGCCGTCGCGGCCGACTCGCCGAGGGCCGCGGGGAGCTGGTAGCGGTGGATGGCGGCGAGAAAGAACAGCGCCCGGACGCGGCGGTAGAGATTGGGACAATCGCGCCGGAAGGCATCGAGGGCCGCCGCCTCGGCAAGCAGGCCCGCCGGGCCCGCGCCCCGGCACACCTCGTCGATCGAGCGATCACGCGTGCCCGCGTCGGCCGCGGTGATGATTTCGACGAGCCTGCTCATGGCACCTGCGGTTGCCGGGCGAGGAGTTCGACGATCTGTGCCAGCACATGGGAACGGTCGC
>CALQRA010000241.1 GCA_943332855.1 Candidatus Kuenenia stuttgartensis | reverse complement strand
ATGACCAGCGCCAGCACGGCCGGGAGAGCCCCGATGACAAACTTCCACCGCCACGGCTCCCAGCCAGCGAGCTTGCTTGAGTGGGCGAGGATCTGCAGTTCTCCCAGCCCGATGCCGATCGACGCGGCGAGGAAGTTCCCCACCGCGGAGAGGGCCTGGAGGAGCCCGAGGGCGTGCGGCCGAGCCCGGTCGGGCATCACCTCGGCAACCAGCGCCACGCCGACGGCAAACTCCCCGCCCACCCCCAGCCCCGTGATGAATCGATAAAAGGCGAAATCCCAAAAGCCGGTCGAGAGCGCGGAGAGTCCGGTGCAGAGCGAGTAGATGACGATCGTGATCATCATCGTTTTGGCGCGGCCATAGCGATCGCCGACGACGCCGAAGATCAGACCGCCGGTGGCCCAGCCGAGGAGGAAAATGCAGGTGGCAAGGCCGCCATAGTAAGCGACGTCCTTCGGATCGGCTGCCGCACCGCCGACAGCCAGGAGCGTTTCCATCGCCGGCTTGCGGGCGAGATTGAAGAGCTGCTGGTCGAGGCAATCAAACAGCCACCCCAGCGCCGCCACCACGAGGACGAACCAGTGATAGCGGGTCATCCCGGTCCACCACGGCTGGCCGTCGTTGGGAATCGCGGTCCCCTTCGACTCGAAGTGGGGCAGGTCGGCCATGGCAGGGGATCCCGGGGAGGAAGGAGCGGCGGAGAGGCAGAATCGGTGGCGCCAAGCAGGAGAAAGTCCTACGCCGCATCGAGCCCGGCCGCGACCCCCCGCATGTAGGCGATGCTCTCCCGGGCGGCGCGCTCGGGACCGGGAGCATAATCGAAGACCTCGACGCTCACCCAGCCGGGGTAGCTCACGCCGCGGAGGGCCGCGAAGATCGGACCGAAGTCGACCGCGCCGAAGCCCGGACCGCGGAGGTTGGCGTCGTTGGCATGAAAGTGCTCGAGGTGGCGGGCCGACGCCCGGATGATCGTGGGAATAGGCTCGACTTCGCTCGACATCGCCTTGACATCGAGATGGAGTCGAACGTGCGGCGAGCCGATCCGCTCGATGAGCCGGCAGGTTTCGGCGGCGGTGTTGAGGACGTCGGTCTCGCTCGGTGCGAGCGGCTCGAGCGCCACTACCGTGCCGGTCTCCTCGAGCACCGGCACGAGGTCCGAGAACACCCCCCGGAGCCGGTCGATCGCTTCCTCCGGCGTCGTGCCGGGGAGGAGGCTGCGCTGCTGCGGCGAGCCGAAGACGAGGACGCGGCCGTCGAGATCGCGGCACAGGCGCGCCAGCTCGCCGAGGTAGGCCGTCGTGGCCCGACGCACCGAGGCGTCGGCGTGCGTCGCATGGAAGCCCTCCGTCTTGGCCAGGAGCCAATGGAGGCCGAGGCACTCCAGCCCCGCGGCCCGGATCGTATCCCGGATCGTCACCCGTTCCCGCGCCGAAAGCTCGGTGACGAGGCTCGCGAGCGTGAACGGCGCGACCTCGAGGCCGGTGTAGCCCGCGGCGGCAGCTTCGGCACAAGCCCGCTCCAGCGGCCAGTCGACAAACGTCTCGTTGCAGATCGCGTAGCGCATCGCGGCTCCGAAGTCAGGAGGGATTCTCGACCTTCACCGGCCGTCCGGTGCGGGCCGACTTATAGCAGGCGGCGACGATCGCCACGGCCTTCCGCCCCTCGAGGGCATCGAGATCGGGCCGGCGCCCGGCGCGGAGGGCGGTCACGAAGGCCTCGAAGTTACGCGTGTGGCAAGCGTAGTTGATCGCCATCGGATCGGCCGCCCCGCCGCTGGTGCTGCTCCCCGCCCCGAACCGGGAGCGGGTCGCGTCGTCGTCCGGCGAGGGCGCGCGGAAGCGCCAATCCGTCAGCTGCTCTTCGAGGATCTCGGCGGTGCCGTCGCGGCCGCCGACGAGGATCCGACGCAACTGGCCGGGGAACATCGCCGTGGTGGCGAGGATCTGCCCGAGCGTGCCGTCACGGAACCGGAGCACGGCCACGCAGCTGTCTTCGACCTCGAGCCGGGCGGGGTCGTGGGCCCGGATCGCCGTCAGCGCCACGACGCTCTCCACCGGGTTCTCACCGGGGGCGAGCCCCGGCATTGTTGCGCCGGCGATCCACTGGAGGGCGTCGACGCCATGGATCGATTGGTTCATCAGCGCGCCGCCGCCATCGAGCGCCGCGGTTCCCTGCCAGCGCCCGACGCCGTAATAGGCATCATCCCGCCACCACGGCACGTACGCGGCGACGAGCGCCAGGCGGCCGAAGCGACCGGCCGCCGCCGCCGCGCGGACGGTCTGGACAACCGGGTTGAAGCGCTGTGGGAAGATCGCGCCCAGCGTGATCCCCGCCTTGGCGGCGATCGCCCGCATGGCGTCGATCCGCCGGAGCGTGATTTCGAGCGGCTTTTCGCAGATCACATGGACGCCCCGTCGGGCGGCGGCCTTCAAGCCCTCCAGATGGGCACCGGAAGGGGTGGCGATCGTGACGAAGTCAGGCTTCTCGCGGCGCAGCATCGTGGCGGCATCGGCGTACCACCGGCAGCCGAACTCCTCCGCGAACGCGCCCCCCTTCGCCTCAGTGCGACAGCACCCAGCGACAAGCTCGATGCCGTCGATGTCCGCCAGCGCCCGGGCATGCATCCGCGCGATCGCACCGATGCCGATGATCGCGGCCCGCATCACATCCCTCCGCGTGTCGAACCAGGAGGCGTTGCCAGCCCACAGCACCAGGGCCCCCAAAGAGCGCAGTGTGGCCCCCCGGAGACGGCAGAACAAGCCTGCCGCCGGCGGAGGAGAGCGACGACCTGCGGAGGCCGGCCCGATCACTTCGCCCGGTAGAAGGCGTCGAAGAGCCGATCGTTGACCCAGTGGAGCCGCGGCAGCGGACCATCCTCATGCGTGCCGGTGCGCGGGCAGCAGGGGCCCCGGTAGATCGGCCCACAGGTCGGATCGCCCGCGACACCGACGAGATCGTAGGGATGGGGAGGATGGCTCGGATGACAGGGCGGAAGCGGGATGCAGGGCTCGATCCAGCGAGGCTCGCCGCAAGTATGGAGTGGTTCGGCACCGGCCAACCAGTCACCGGGTCGATCGCTCCGCAGCGGGAGGGTGCGGGCGAGAATCTCGTTGATCGAGGTCTTGGTCGTCACGCTGTCGATCGCGGCCTTCTCTGCGGCGAGCGAGCGATCCCCCGATCCGGCCGTGACCGCGCGCCGCCCTGCCGGATCGGCCGACTTCGTGGCGGGATCAGCCCGCTTCGTCGCTGGCGAGGACTCGGCCTCCTTCGCCCCGTCGGCCTTGGGCAAGGCAGGGTTGGGGGCCCGCTTCGCGGCCGCCGCATCGGCCTCCGACGTCGCCCCGGCGGCGGCCGGCGCGTCTTGGCGGGCCTTCTGCCTCCAGCCGTCGGTGGCCCGGGGCTTCGCGCCGCCTCCCTGGGCGGAAGGCTCCGGTGACTGGGCGCCTGTCGGGCTGGCCATCAAAGCCCATGCTGCCACCCAAGCGGCGGTCGTCACGGCAAAGCATCGCCCCTGCGGTAGTATCGTCATGCTGCGGTTCCCCCTCGCAAAACACCATCGACAGCCCACCCCGTCGGGCTGGAGTGATGCCACGGAAGGGATTCGGAGCAGGTGAAGGGGCGGCGTCTGCGTCGGGAAAAGCACCCTCCCCGCCCGGCAAACCCTGCTTGTCTCCCCCCGTTCCCAACACCGTTCCCAACCCCGCAAGGGTCACGGCCGTTCCCGCTCCAGCCCATGGCACCCACCAGCCCCCCTCCCTTCGACCCCTCTCCCGTGCTCACCGCGCTCCAAGCCCGGGGCCGGCGGGTGGTCATGATCACCGCCGGCGGTGGGTCGGCGGCGATCCCGGCCCTCGTCACGCTCCCCGGTGCCAGCGCGGTCGTCCTCGAGGCGATCGCCCCCTCCGCCCACAAGGCAACCGATGCGCTCCTCGGCGGAGAGCAGGAATCGTATGGTTCGTCTCGGGCCGCGCGGCGTCTGGCGATGGCCGCCTGGGAGCGCTGCTGCCGGTACGGCGCACCCGGCGACAGCGCCGTGGGCGTCGGGGCAACCGCCGGCCTGGCGACGACCATCCCCAAACGGGGCGACCACCGGATCCACGTCGCGCTCCAGACGCTCGGGGAAACCTCCGTCGCCTCACTGACCCTCGTGAAGGGGGCCCGGACGCGGGCCGAGGAGGAGACGCTCGCCGCCGCATTCGTCCTCGCGCGGCTCGCCGCTAGCGGGGAGGCGGACTCGACGACCGCGGCAAGGCTCGCTGCGCTGCTTGGGCCTGAGGAGCGGATCATCGTCGAGCGGCAACCGGCGCCGATCGCTTGGCAGTCGGTCCTCGCTGGGACATCGGGGAGGGCCCGTTTGGCCGGGGCGGCCGAGAACGAAGCGATCTTCCCCGGCTCATTCGATCCGCTCCACGACGGGCATCGGGCGATGGCCCGGATCGGGGCCCGGATCACCGGTCTGCCGGTGGCCTACGAGCTCTCGATCCGCAACGTCGAGAAGCCAGCGCTCGATTTTGTGGAGATCGCCGCGCGGGCCGATCGGTTCGATGGCGCGGCAGCCTGGTTGACATCGGCGGCGACCTTCGTCGAGAAGGTGGCGCTGTTTCCGGGGGCCCCGTTCCTCGTCGGCGCCGACACGTTCGTGCGACTCGGCCACCCGCGCTACTCGGGAGGTTCCACCACGGCCGCCGCCGAAGCCGTGAAACGGATCGCGACGGCATCGGGAGGGCTGATCGTCTTCGGCCGCCTCCGCGACGGCGTGTTCACCGATCCGGCGCAACTTCTGGCACCGCCAGCCCTGCGGGCGATTGCCCGGTTCGTGACGGAAGAGGAGTTCCGCGACGACGTGTCGAGCACGCTCCTGCGGCGGGCCGAACCGGCGGGGCAGGAGTGACCCTGCGGGCGTCGTCGCCAGGGAACGTCGGCCACGGAACGTCAGGCGGGGTTGCGGGAACGATCGCCGCGGGCGAGGCGGCGGCGGCGACTGGCCAGCATCGCGTTCCAGAATCCGAGAAAGCCAACGACGCAGGCGAAGACGATGATCGGACGGCGGATGTCGTGGTTGAAGGTCCACGAACCGGCGGCAAGGGTCGTGCCCCAGACCAGCACGGCGACCATGATCCAGCGGAGGATCGTTTCGGCCTTGGCGGAGGGGGGCGGAGTCGTCATGGCTCCACTATAGGCCCGTGCCCAGCGGCCGCCGATGCCGCCGCACCCGAGGCGCAAAAAAAAGGCCCCCGGAACGGTCCAGATCCCAGGGGGGCGGGGAACCTGAACCGTTTCCGGGAGCGATTGGACGGACGGTTGTCTCGTGGGGGCTAGGAGGAGTTGGTGGGTCCGAGGGGGGCATCCATCCTCCCCACCGGCTCCACTCACCACTGCCGCGGGGCCGCGTGGCGAACCCCTCGTCAACCTCAAAGCTGGGGGGAAAGTAGGGGAGCGATTTTCAGGGGTCAAGGCCTCTTCCAGCAACGACACGAAGAATCCACATCATCCCGAAAACCCCGTGAATTCCCGGGATTTCACGGGGTTTCCCCAACCGGCCCGACGATCGAATGGCAAGGCGGCGCGGTCTGGGGGGAAAGCGGTATGCTCTCGCGATGCCCCCGCGGGGGCCGATCCCCCGGCGCTCCCCCTCCGCAGGCCCCGACAGGTTGACCATGGCCACTTCGCCCCAGTCGATTTCCCCCTCCACCCCTGGCGCCGGAGCGCCTCCGACGACGGCAGCCTGGGAGCAGACCTTCGAGGCCGGGCTGCGATATGGCGATTTCCTCGAGCGCCACGGCACCGCCGAACAGCGCTCGCGCTGGCAGGGAGTTTATGACCGGGTGGTGCTGACCAGCGACGAGCGGCGGATCCTCGGTGGCTTCGTCCGGCGGATGCCGGTGCTCGTTTTGGCCGGGGCGTGGTGCGGCGACTGCGTCAGTCAGTGCCCGATCTTCCCTCACTTCGCCGCCGCCACGCCGGCGATCGATCTGAAGTTTCTCGATCGCGACGCCCGCCCCGACATCGCCGCCCATCTCAAGGTCTGCGGTGGCCAGCGGGTGCCGACCCTGGCCTTCTTCAGCGAGGACTTCACCCCCGTGCTCATCTATGGCGAGCGCACGCTCTCGGCCTACCGGGCCGCGGCCGCATCCCAACTCGGCGGCACGTGCCAGACCGGGATCGTGCCCCCGGCAGCCGACGCGCTGGCCGCGGTGACCGGCGACTGGCTCCGCGAATTCGAACGGGTGCAGTTGATCCTGCGGTTGTCCGGTCGACTCCGCCAACTCCATGGCGACTGACGCTTCCCGCGGTCTGCGGAAGCGGCCCCCCGGCCGTCCTGCCCGGCTTCCCCCCGAGGATCGACGCCGCCCTGCGGCCACAAGACCATGACGACCCGCGAACGCTGGACGGTCTATCCGCTTCTCTTTCTGGCGATCGGCTTGGCCATGCGGGCCCAGTCGGGCACACCTGATCTCAATGGCCGTATCCGCTGCGAGATCCTCGAGGCCGCGAGCGTCGTCTGCCGGGAGCTCCGGGTGGAGTCGGCCGAAGGATCGACGCTCGTCCACCTCGGCCGCGTGAAGGGGGGGGGCGGGGGGCGGATCGAGATCCGCGACGCTCGGGGCAACGATTCGATGGCCGTCGGGACACGCTCCGGCCGATCCGAAGGGGGCGTGGAATTCTTCGAACGCGATGGTCACGAGTCGGCGCGACTGACGTCGACCGGCCTCGATGAACCGCCCCCGGACACCCCCGTGCCCCAAGCCTCTCCGACAGACGAACAACCGGGGGCCGAGGCCACCGACTCCGGGACCTAGGTGTTGTCTTCACGCGAAGTCCGTCATCCCTGACGGCCTCGCTTGCGAACCTCCGGTTCGTGGCCCGCTCGGCGGGCTCCGAGCCCGCGACCATTCAAGTGCGCCCGGCAGGACTCGAACCTGCAGGCCGTCTTCACGCGAAGTCCGTCATCCCTGACGGCCTCGCGTT
>CALQRA010000240.1 GCA_943332855.1 Candidatus Kuenenia stuttgartensis | reverse complement strand
CTCGTCGAATCCCGCCGCGTCGACGCCTCCGGAAGGGGAGAGCATACGGAGGCCGGCCTGCCAGCTGCCGAAGTCGTAGCCGACGTTCTCGCGCGGCAGGAACGTGTCGACGGTTCCCACGAGGTCGTCGGGGAGGCGGCGCAGCGACGTCGAAACGACCACCAGCCTGTCCGTGAGCGCCCGGTAGGCGCGGAGGGCGTGGATGACATGCGGGTCGACGACCCCGTCGGGATCGTGGTGAGCGAGGATGATCGCACGGCGCATGGCGGGGAGTGCTCGCGGTGGCCGGGGCCCCGCCGGAGCGGGGGGCGGTTCAGGCCGCCCGACGGCGGGCCGTCCGCAGCCGTTCTTGGAGCCGGCCGACGCGGCGGAGCGGCGCGCTGCGGTCGCCGCCGCCGGGGAGGAGGCGGAGGATGTCGGGGAGGTGGTCGAGCGTCTGTCTGGCGGCGTCGAGCTCGCCCCGCGCCAGTTGCTTCTCGACCGTCCGCAGCGCTGAGCCGGCGTACCAGCGGGCGCTGCGCTCCCGGACCCGTTCCCGATCGACCGCCGGAAGGAGGCTGGCGTTGAGTTCGATCGCCTGGAGGAGGTCGGGCCACACCGCACCGCTGTTGAGGAGGCGGTGGGATTCGTTCCCCCGATGTCGGCGGTAGACGGCGAGCACGCGCGGGTCGTACCACACTGGCGCGGCGGCGGCGATCCGCACCCACATCTCCCAGTCGAGCGCGTGGCACAGATCGGCGCGGAAGCCCCCGATTCGTTCGTAAGTGCTGCGCGCGACCACGGCGGCCGGCGTCTGCACCCGCTGGCGCTCGGCGATCCTCGACAGCCAGCCGGCGAGCACGCCGGCGGTCCACTGCTGCCGCGACGCGGTCTTGATGAGACGGTCGTCGCCGTCGACGATCCGGCTGCGGCAGAACGCCATCCCGATGGTGGGGGCGGCTCGGAAGGCATGTCCGATGCGGTCGTAGAACCCGGGGAGGACGTGGTCGTCCTGATGGAGGAGGTGGACGAGCCTCCCGCGGGCGAGCGACAGGCAGCGGTTCCAGTTGCCGGCCAGCCCGATGCGAGACGGATTGAGGAGAACCTCAACACGGCCACCGGGATCGAAGGAGCGGACGAGCGCGCGGACATCAACCTGCCGCGAACCGTCGTCAACCACGGCGATCTGCATCGCCGCCGGTTCGGGGGCCTGCGCGAGTACCGCCGCGAGCGACCGGCCGAGACGATGGTCCGGCTCGTAGGTCGGCAGCATGACCGAAAACCTTGGCCGCGGCACCCCCTCCGGCACCGGGACGATTCCGCCGAGCGCCGGCGGTTGGAAACCCTGGAGTTGGTCCACCCCGGCGCGGCCCAGCGGGGCGCAGGGAGTCTCTTCTTCCTGGCTGTGGATCCAGTCGCGCGCCAAAAAAATCCGGGGGGATGACCCTGGATCACGGAGGCGGTGACGGTGCCGGACGGTCGAGGTGTGGTGCCGGTTAAACATTGGGCGAGCGTCGAAGAATGGTCCGGTTCTGCCGACTTTATCGGCGGAACGCCCCGGTGCGCTCCAGACCAGCTTTTTTCCCGGAGGCCCTGGGGCAGGTCCGCTTCCTGCCCATTCATCCCCGATTCACCACTCCATCGGACCTGCGGCCATCGCGGGGCGCGGGGGGCCCGAACGGAAACCGCACTGGCATCGGTGGCCCGCATCGACTATCTCCATCCCCGCCCCGGCCTGTTCGAGATGGCACGCCGGCCTCTCCCCCACCCCTCGAGATCTCGCATGCCGTCGTTCACGGTTCGCACCACTTCTGCCGATCCCGCGGCGATTGCCGACGTCACGTTCAAGGCGCTCAACCGCCACGCCGACTCCCGTGGCTGGCTCGTGGAGATCTATCGCGAGGACGACCTCGACTCCGCGCTTCATCCGGTGATGGCCTACGTCAGCCAGACGCAGCCGGGCGTGGCCCGTGGGCCGCACGAGCATGTCGATCAGACCGACTACTTCGCCTTCATCGGCCCGGGTGATTTTGAACTGCTTCTCTGGGACGCCCGTGAGGGTTCGCCGACGTACGGGCTCCACACGCGGACGATCTGCGGCCATTCGAACCCCTGCGCCGTGACGATCCCGCCGGGGGTCGTCCACGCCTACCGCAACACCAGCCCCGTGCCTGGCTGGGTGTTCAACGGTCCCAACCGGCTCTATGCCGGGCCGGGCAAGAAAGAGAAGGTCGACGAGATCCGTCACGAGTCCGACGAGACCTCGCCATTCCGCATCGACGGTGGCATTCCCCATCGGGCGAGTGCCTGACTTGTTGTGGCCGATCGATCCCGACGCTCCGACCCGTTCCCACCATCCCAGGGCTGCACCATGTCCCCCCCGCGCGGCGCGACTTCGAACCATGGCCTCACCCTTGCCGGCACCGAGCCGCTCCATGCTGGCGGCCAGCCTCTCCAACCGCCGCTGAAGGGGATCGTGCTGGCCGGTGGGGCCGGCACGCGTCTCAACCCGATGACGCTGGCAATCTCGAAGCAGCTCTTGCCGATCTACGACAAGCCGATGGTCTACTATCCGCTCTCGGCGCTGATGCTCGCCGGGATCCGCGACATCCTCCTGATCTCGACGCCGCACGACCTCCCCCACTTCCAGCGCCTCCTCGGCGACGGCAGCGCGTTTGGCGTATCGCTTTCCTATGCCGAGCAGCCGCGGCCGGAGGGGCTTGCCCAGGCCTTTGTGATCGGCCGCGAGTTCCTCGGGGGCTCCCGCGCCGCGCTCGTCCTCGGCGACAACATCTTCTACGGCCACGGCTTCCAGGACGTCCTCCGTCGCGCGGCCGACCGGGAGGACGGAGCGACGATCTTTGCCTATCCAGTCCGCGATCCGGAGCGGTTCGGCGTCGTCGAGTTCGACGCTTCCGGGCGGGCGGTGTCGCTCGAGGAGAAGCCGACGGAGCCGAAGAGCCATCATGCCGTGCCGGGGCTCTATTTTTATGACGCGCGGGTCTGCGACATCGCCGCGGCGCTCGCCCCGAGCCCGCGTGGGGAGCTCGAGATCACCGATCTCAATCGCGTCTATCTCGAGGAGAACGCCCTGCGGGTCGAGACCCTCGGCCGCGGCTTCGCCTGGCTCGACACCGGCACTCCCGATTCCCTCATGCAGGCTTCCGGCTTCGTGCAGACGATCCAGGAGCGACAGGGCTTGAAGATCGCCTGCCTGGAGGAGATCGGCTATCGGATGGGCTGGCTGTCGCGGGAAGGCCTCGAGGCCGCCGGCCGGAAGATGAACAACGATTACGGCCGCTACCTCGTCCAGATCGCCGGCGAGGAACTGGCAGAGGAAAGAGCGCATGTCGACGACGGGCACGATCGCAGTTACCGGGTCATCTGGCCAACTGGGGAAGACACTGTGCCGGCTGCTCGGCAGCAGCGCCGTGGCGCTGCCTAGGAGCAGCCTCGACATCGCCGACCCGGCGGCCGTCCGCGCCGTCATCGGCCGGCTCCGCCCGAACGCCGTGATCAACTGCGCCGCTTGGACCGCCGTCGACAAGGCCGAGACGGAGCCGGCTGCCTGCCGGGCCGCAAACGTCCATGCCGTCGCAGCCCTCGCCGACGCCTGCCGCGACGTCGATGCGATCTTCGTTCAGATCAGCAGCGACTACGTCTTCGGAGCGAATGCGGCGCGCAAGTCTCCCTACGGCGAAGACGACGCCACCGGCCCGCTCGGCGAATATGGCGCGAGCAAACTCGCCGGCGAGGTGGCGGCCCGGGGCTGGGAGCGGCATCAGGTGGTGCGCACCTGCGGGCTCTACTCGGCGGGGGAGTCGGGCCCGGTCCGCGGCCGCAACTTCGCCGACACGATGCTCGTGCTGGCCCGCGACCGGCCGGAGGTGCGCGTCGTCGCCGATCAGTTCTGCACGCCGAGCTACGTGCCGCACGTCGCCGCGGCGATCGTGACGCTGCTCGAAGACGGCACGCCCGGCACGTATCACGCCACGAACGCCGGCGGTACCTGCTGGCACGAGTTCGCCACGGAGCTTTTTCACCAGGCGGGGCTGCCAACGGTCGTGACCGCGATCACCTCGCAGGAGTATCCCAGCCCCGTCGCCCGGCCCCCCTACAGCATCCTCGACACCGCGAAGCTCGCCAGGCTCGGGATCACCCTCCCCGATTGGCGCCAGGGGATCGCCGACTACCTGGCGGCGAGTTCCCGGTAGATCGCTTCGAAGCGGGCCGCGAAGCCGGGGAGGTCGAAACGTTCCCGGGCGTCGGCGTGGGCCGCCCTTCCCATCGAGGCGACCGTCTTCCGGTCGGCGAGCATTCCGAGAAGGGCCGCCGCGAGGCCATCGACGTCGCCCGGCTCCACGAGCCGGCCAGTGATACCGTCACGGACGATCTCGGCGAGTCCTCCGGTGCGGCTGGCCACCACCGGCACCCCCTGCATCTGCGATTCTGCTGCCGCCATGCCGAACGGCTCGGCCCACACGCTCGGCACGCACGTCACCCAGGCCCCGCGCATCCGGGTCAACGTCTCGGCATGGGAGAGGTGGCCGGGGAACGAGACCTTGTCGGCCACGCCGAGGCTGGCGGCGAGCCTGCCCAGGATCGCTGCCTCCGGCCCCCCACCGACGATCACGAGCTTCGCATCCGGGAGCCGCGCGGCAACCAGCCGGAAGGCCCGCACGAGAACGTCAAACCCCTTCTCCGGCACGAGCCGGCCAGCGGCGACGATTTCGGGAAGCGTTGCGAAATCGTGCCGCGGCTCGACCACGGCGGTGCCGGGGGGAACGACCGTCGCGCCGCGGAGGTGGTGGGCGCCGTAGGTATCGAGGCGCTCCGCCACGGCTTGGCTGATCGCCGTGACGCGGTGGAAGGCTCCGCCCCACGCCCGGTCGAAGCGCGCCTGAAGCATGAGGAGCGGCCAGGACTGCGCCGACAGGCATCCCGACCGCAGGCAAGCGGTGCCGACGGCAGCCTCGCAGGACGTTCCATCGGGGCGGCGGCGGGTGCCAAGGGGGCAGACTGCCCGATACCACTGGGCGTAGTAGACGCTCGGCGTGCCGCGGAGCGCGCGGAGGATCAGCGGCGAGAGTTGCGTGAGGTAGAGATTGACGTGGACAACATCGGGGCGGAAGTCGGCAAGGATCCGCTCCAGGGCCCGCTCGGCCCAGGGGTTGGCGCACTGGAGGGGGGTTCGCAGGGGGCCGCTCGTGCCGTGGCAGGTGGCGTCGGCGAGATTCGGGAGCCCGGCGATAGCCGCTGTCGATGCAAACAACCGGGCGTCGTGGCCACGGCGGCGCAGTTCGTCGCGGAGCGAGAGGACGATGCACTCGGCGCCCCCCGCCGGCACGCCGTAGTCGTTGATCAGGAGGATCTTCATGGCGACCGGCGCCCGAAGTGGCCCAAGAGCTTTCGGCTCCGGTGCCCGAGCCGGGCGAGGAGACCGGCCGCCTTGCGCTCGGCAGCGACCCGCTCGGCGACGGCGATCTCCCGCAGCCGATCGACGGCATCGGCCACGGCGCGGGGATCCTTTCCGGTTAGGCTGCCGGCGGCACAGCCGGTGCGCCGGGCGAGCCAGTCGAGCGACTCTCGTGAGAAGTCGAGGAGGTCTTCCTCGCTGCGGATCGACGGCCCTCCGTCGTCGTCCATGCGGTCGCGGAGCGTCGCCCCGACACGCGCCTCGAGCCAGTCGAGGTGGATCCCCTGCTCGCGGATCACCGGTTCGAGAAGGAGGGGATGGAAGCGGAACCTCGGCCCGTCGATCTCGCCGAGGGCCGCGATCAGAGAGGCGTTTTGTTCGATCGTTCGGCGGCCCGGCGGAGATGCGGGGAAGGAGTGTCGGTAGGCAAAGAGAAAACGGACGGCTGGCAGGGAGAGCGACCGGTTGGCCTCCCGATCGACGATCGGTGGCCGGTCGATTCCCAGGCGGAGGCAGAAGTCAGCCACGACACACCGGTCAGGAAACGAGTGCCGGTGGTACTTCCAAAGGCGAACGTTTTCTCGTCCGAACACCCTGTCGAGGGTGGCGATCTGCGCGCGTGGGCCGATGGCCCTACCCGCGAAGAAATCGTCGAGCGAACCCTGTCGATGCTTGAGTCTCTCGATAAACAAACCCTCGAAGTTTTCCCGCAGGGGGCGGACGTAGCCGACGGGCCGGGGAGCGAGATGGCGATCCTCCAGAAACCTGCGGAGCCGCTGCAAGCCCTTGGCGCGGAGGAAGCTCAGGCTCTCGTTGGAGAGGAGAAAGGTTCTCCCGGCGAGGGCCGTGATTTCCTCGTCGAGGCGGCCGAGCAACGTGCTGCGTTCCTGGAGAAGCATCTCGGCTGAAAGGCCCTCCGCCACATGGGTGTGGTACTCCTCCGGCCGGTCACTGAAGGCGGTGGCCATGGCGCGGCTGTGATTGCCGTGGTCGTGGATCGGGTCCTGGAAGTGCGAGTAGACGAAGCGGGGATCGGCCAAGTGCTCCGACAGCGCCCGTTGGATGGCGGTCGAGCCGGTCTTCGGGAAGCCGTAATGAAGAATGCAGTCGGGCATCGGGGAGCCGAAGGCGCGGGGTGAGGCTTGTCGGGCCATCTTATAGGCGACAGCGAGGGGGTGGTCCCGTGCCCTCTCTCCGCGGGCTAGAATGCGACCAGGCATCTCGCCCCGATCGTCGTCCGCTTTCGGCAGCCATTTCTCCCCGACGGTCTCGTTGATGTCGTTCCCCACCGTCGACTTCCTCGGCATCGGTGCTCAGCGGGCCGGCACCACCTGGCTCTATCGGTGTCTGCGGCAGCATCCGCAGCTCTACCTTCCCGGGACGAAGGAAATCCATTATTTCAGTCGCCTCGCAGGCCTAGGCCCGCGGTTCACGAAGGTCAGGAGCGTGTGGTCTGGGCTCTTCGGCCTGGGGGCCGCGGAGCGGGAGTGGCGGCAGCGCTTTGGATGGACCTTTCCGAAGCGCGGTCGCGGTCGGATATCGATGGCGACCGGGAGGGAATTGGTGCGGGCCGTCTCGTACCATCTCCCGG
>CALQRA010000239.1 GCA_943332855.1 Candidatus Kuenenia stuttgartensis | reverse complement strand
TGTTCGGGGCGTTCCCGATGCTCCCCACCGGCTGCCAGGTGAAGTTGTCAGCCGAAGCCGGCGACAGGAGGGCGAAAACCACCAGGGCGACGGCCCCGGCGAAGGCACGCAGGTTGGCAAGCCGGGCTCCGGCGCCAGTGCCCCACGTGTGTGATTTGTTGCTGCGGCAGTGCATCCCGCCACCTGCCGAACCGCCGTGCCCCTTGCGGCGCGGCTCGGGGCGACGCTGCTTCCGCTGCATCGGCTCGTAGGTCTTCCCCGTCTCGGTGTCCATGTCGGTGTCCATCTCGTCGCAGGAGTGGATCACGGTGGTTGCGTTCACGAGCGGTTCCTTTGTGAGTCGGCCCTGGATGCGGGGCCTGGCAGCTAACGAGATGGAGCGGAGGGGATCAGGACCGACTTCACAGCAGCGTCAGGATCGACGCGAACAGGATCACAACTGGCACCGTGCACAGCCCGAGGTCGCGGACCGTGATGCCACAGGTCAAACCGGTCAGCGGGGAGTTCACGTTGTTCATGGCGATCTCTCCAGGAAGTTTGGAACTGGTCACCGAACCATCAAAAAGCAACGGGGACTGGAAACCTTCTGACCCCAACGATCAGGAGCCGGTTGATTGCCGGTCTCCTTTGGGCTGAAAGGAAGAGATGCACGGCCCGTGCCAATCGTGCCGAAAGCGCCGATAATTCCGAATAACCCTGTTTTCAGGCCAAATATCAATCGCCCTGCCGAGCAGGCCCCGCCGGCCTCACCACAGTGCCCCTCACCGAAAAGGTGAGACGGTCATCATTCCCGGGGAGGAATGGCGAAAAAACCCGCTCTTTCCCGACGAAAACAATGTTTTCACCAGATCAGGGAGAGCCTCTCACCAGCCCAGGGGAAGACGGGCGTTGGCTTGGGTGAGATGGGCGGCTTGCGGGACTTCAGCCGGCGGCTCCGCGACCGTCGTTCTGGGGCCCTGGTGTCAGGCGGGCGATCAGCTCGCCGACCGAATCGGGGGAATAGAAGTCCCAGTGTGGACCGGTCGTGGCGAGGAGACGCCGGCCGATCGTGGCGACGTCGACGCCGACGTAGAGCGGGTTGGCATTGCGGCTGTGGAGCGGTTCCCCGAGCCCGTCGGCGGCGGGCGCCACCCCACGCAAGCTCCGCCCTCCCGTGGCGACAAGATCTTCGTAGCGGATCACGGCCTCCGCGGGGAGATGGCGGGCGTACTGCCCGAAGCTCCAGGCGAGCATGGCGAGTTGCCGGCCGAGGGGATCGGGCTCGGCATCGAGCCGGTGCCGCAGGTCGTCGTCAAAGATCTCTGCCGCCGGCTGGCGTCCGTTGTTCCAGTTGGCTTCGGTGGTCTGCCAGGAGAGGAGCACCGCCAGCGGATTGCGGACGATTGCATGGCAGGGGAATCGCTGCGTGAGCGCTCCCAGCAGGGCCGTGAAGCAACTGGGATGCTTGATCACGAGGCGGAACGCCGCGGCGAGCGGCTTGTCGACGCGGACGATTCCCTCCCGGACCACCGACTTCCGCCGGCCGTTTGACTCGGGCGTGGCGGCGTAGGGATCTTCGGGAATCCGCCCGTCGATCCCCCGGCTGTGGGCTTCGCCGCGCTCGAGCAGCGAGCGGCGCTGGGCGGCGAAGAACCCCGCGACCCGGTCGTTCACCCCCTCGGGCACCGAAAGACCCACGAGCATCTTTGGCGACATCGGCTCATGGAGCGCCACCGTGTCGGGGAGGCGATTGAGAAGGGAGCAGGCGAGCGTCGTGCCCGACCGGGCGATCCCGGTGAGGATCACGTCCGACCCCGCGGCTGGTGAAGAGGATGGCTCCACGGTGTCACCAACTCCGCTCGAGGTCGTCGAGAATTGCGAGAAACGCCCGTTTTTCTTCATCGAGTCCGCGTGCCGCGGCCTCGGCTCGTGCCGCCGCCACCATCCGCTCGCGCTCGATCAGTGGCATCATTTTGGCTTGCCCGACCGCGGCAACGAGGCTCGCGGGAGCGTGGTCCGGGCGGAGGCAGGTGTCGCCGTCGCGGCAGAACTGCCGGTTGCCAACGCAATCGGGACAGACGACGAGAGTCCCCAGGGCGAAGGCCTCGAGCGCCGGCAGGAAACACCCCTCCTCCTCGAGCGGCAGGAAGAGGACGACCTCGGCAGCGGCGACCCGGCCGAGGAACTCCTCCCGTGGCAGCGGGGAGGCGATCACCTCCGGCTCGTAGCCCGCGGCGCGGAGCGCCCCGACCACGACGGCCGTCCGTGCCGGAGCCTTCCAGCCGGCCACCAACAGCGGGGCCCGTCGCCGCTCCCTGCCGATCACTCCTGCCGGCACTTCAATGGCATTGGGGATCGTCACCACCGGCCCGTTGACCTCACCCGTCGAACGGATCGCATCGGCGACCTCGCCGCTGACGCAGATCCTCACCGCGCGACGGCTCAAGTATCCCCGCCGCGGATCCCCCGCACTGGCGTGCCTCACCCCCTGGACGAGATTGATGATCGGCTTGCTCCAGTCGTCCGGCACCGCCATCCAATCAAGCCCGGCGACAAACAGCGCTTCGGCCCGCTCCGGTTGCCACGCCGGCAGCAGCCCCCCCGGCGCGCCTGCGACGAACGGATTGGAGGCGTCGCGCCGGCTCGCCGCCGTGAGAAACACGCGCGGGGAGAAAGATCGCGACTCGGCCGCATGGCGGAGATAGTGCCACACCTTGAGGTGACCGCCGGTGAGGCCGCGGAAGTCGCGATGAAACAGGAGCATGCCCCGGGGATCGGTATCCATGAGCTATCTATACGACGGCCACGATGATGACCGGAAGGTCAACCCATCTGGCGGATCGCTTTGTCCGCCCCCAGCAGGCCGGGGTAGGCTGTTTCCCTTCCCCCGCCACGCCGAGACCAGACGCCGCCGATGACAGCCCCGCTGACGATCCCGAAGCACCCCGACTACGAGGGCCCCGACGCGCAGGTCCTCCGCGGCGTGATCGCCTACAACCGGCATGGTGGCTACTGCGTCCCCCGCTCCTCGATCCACCGCCCCTGTGCGCAGACGATCCTCGCCGGCGAGGTGTTCGAACCGCCGACCGTGGCCGCCTTCGAGCACCACGGCCGCCACGGGGATATCGTCCACGCCGGCACCTACTTCGGCGACATGCTGCCGGCGGCCGCGCGGGCCTGCGGGCCTGAGCGGCTCGTCTGGGCCTGCGAGCCGAACCGCGAGAACTTCCGCTGCGCCACGCTGACAATCGCCCTCAACGGCCTAACGAATGTCCGCCTCCACCATGGCGCGCTCGGCGACAGGGGGGGGCTGGCCACGCTCCTCGTGAGCAGCCCGGCGGGGGAAGCGCTCGGCGGGCGGAGCCGTGTCGTGGAACGAGGCTCCGCCGCGGCCGACACCGCCTACGAGGTGCCGATGCTGCGGATCGACGACATCGTCCCGGCGGACCGCCCAGTGGCGCTGATCCAGCTCGATGTCGAACGGCAGGAACGCCAGGCGCTCACCGGAGCCCTGGCGACCATCCAACGCTGTCGCCCGGCGCTGATCGTGGAGACTCTGCCCGACGACGCCTGGATCAGCGCGAATCTCGTCCCGCTCGGCTACCGCCGGGCGGGGATGATCGGCCCGAACTCACTCCTCGTCGCCGGCCCCGGGGGCGACGTCAGTTGACGACGTTCTGCGGCGGCTTCCCTTCGAGCACGCGCCGGATGTTCGTGCTCCCCTTGATCCGCATGTCGTCGAGCCCCTCCTCCGAGTAGAAGGCGGCATGGGGATTGATGATCACCCGGTCGTGGGCGAGCGTGCCGGGGGTCCGCCAGGCGGCGATGAGCGGGTCGTCGTCCGGTGGCGGCTCCACCTCGAGAACATCCAGCGCCGCCCCGCGCAGCTGCTCCGATTCGATGGCTTCGAGCACGGCCCGGGCATCGACGCAGCCGCCGCGTGACGTGTTCACGAGGAACGCCCCCTGCGGCAACAGCGCCAGCGTCCGGGCATTGATGAGCCCCTGCGTCTCGGTCGTCCGCGGGCAGTGGACGCTCACCGCCTGGACGCGCGGCAGCATCTCCTCAAGCGACTCGCAGCGGGTCAGGCCGAGCGCCTTGTCGAGCCCGTCGGCCGCATACGGATCGTGAAACAACACCTCGAACCCGAGCGCCTTGGCCCGCAGCGCCGTCGCCATGGCGATCCGCCCCAGGCCGATGATCCCCAGACGCAATCCGCGCAGCCGATGGAGCGGCCGCACCTGCTCGTAGATCCACGGCCCTTGGGCGTGCTGGAGGCGGGTATTCATGAACGAGACGCCGCGCATCATCGTCATCAGCATCGCAATCGCCGAATCGGCCACCTCCTCCGTGCCGTAGTCGGGGACGTTGGCCACCGCGATCCCCCGCTCCCGCGCCGCCTGCCGGTCGACGTTGTCGAAGCCGACCCCGCAGCGGACGATCAAGCGGCACTTCTCCAGCCGGTCTATCGTCTTCCGGCCGATTGACAGGAAGTGGTACATCATGATCGCGTCAGCCTGCTCGACCCCCCCCTGGAGCGCCTCCTCGGAGAAGGCATTGAGGGCGACGACGTCGGCGAGATCGCCGAGAATCCGCTCCTCGTGGCCGAGCGGCGGATGGATGAAGTCGGTGATCACAACGAGCGGGCGGGGCATGGGACGGAGGTCCTGGGGTGGCGGCGGGGGGGCAACGTGGTGGGAAGGGACTTCAGGCCTCGGCGATCCGGCGGCGGATCTCCTTCTTGTCGATCTTGCCGACGCTTGTCCTCGGGAGGGCGTCGACGAGGCGGATCTCGGTGAGCACGGCACGCTTGTGGATCGTGCCGTCGTCGATGAAGCGGTGGAGGTGCTTCCCGAGATCGCGCGGCGTGACGCTGCCGGCGAAGCCATCCCGCAGAACGACCTCGGCCCACGGGCGCTCGTCCCATTTGGGATCCCGTTTGGCCACCACCGCCACCTCCTTGACCCCCTCGTGGCAGCTCAAGGCACTCTCGAGCTCCTGCGAGGAGATCCACTCGCCGCCGATCTTGATGACATCCTTGAGCCGATCGGTGATCCGAACGTAGCCGTCGCGGTCGAGGTAGGCGATGTCGCCGGTGTGGAGCCAGCCACCGTGCCACAGATCACGGCTGCGGGCCTCGTCGCGGTAGTAGCCCTGCGTGAGCCACGGGCAGCGAAGGACAAGCTCCCCCACCTGCGTGCTGTCTGCCGGGAGGAGCGCGTCGTCGGGCCCCCAGATCCGCGCCTCGACCAACGGAAAGGGGAAGCCGGTGCGGCAGAGGACATCGAGCTGCGTCGCGCCATCGGCATCGGCATGCTCCGGCTTCCAGTGGGGCGCCGCCACGATCGGACAGGTCTCCGACATCCCGTAGCCCCCCATGATGCGGATGCCGCGGGCCTGGGCCTCGGCGGCGAGCCCCTTGGGGAGCGGGGCCCCGCCGATCACGAGCTTGAGGCCGCCATAGTCGATGCCGGTGGCCGCGGGGTGATGGAGGAGCATCTGGAGGAGCGTTGGCACGCAATGGGAAAACGTGATCGAGTGCCGCTGGATCAATTCCGCCAACCGCTGCGGTTCGTATTTCCCGGGGTAGACCTGCTTCAGCCCGAGCATCGTCGCCAGGTAGGGGATTCCCCAGGCATGGACATGAAACATCGGCGTCAGCGGAAGATAGGCATCCCCGGCGTGGATGCCGACGGGCTGCTGATGGGCGGCGAAGGTGGCGCCAGCGGCGAGCGTGTGGAGGACAATCTGCCGGTGGGTGAAGTACACCCCCTTCGGATCGCCGGTGGTGCCGGTGGTGTAGAAGAGGGTGGCAACGGTGTTCTCGTCGAGGTCGGGCCAGTCGTAGCCGCCAGCCACGTCGGCCGCCCGCGCCTCGAGAAGCGCCTCGTAGTCGCCGGCGAGGGGGAGCGTCGTCTCCGGCGGCAGGCACTCGTCCGAGAGCGACGCCCACGCCCGCACGTCGGGGAGGCTCGCGGCGAGCCCCTCGGCCACGGTGAGGAAATCGGGATGGAAGAGGAGCACCGAGTCGCCGGCATGGCGGATCGTCCAGCCCATCTGTTCCGGCGTGAGGCGGACATTGACGGTGTGGAGCACCGCCCCGAGCATCGGCACCGCGAAGAACAACTCGAGGTACCGATGGCTGTCCCAGTCCATCACCCCGACCCGATCCCCTGGCTTCACCCCCAAGCGCACGAGCATCGCCGCGGCCCGGTCGATGCGGGCGAAGAACTCGGTGTAGTCGTGCTCCCGCAGATCGCGGTAGGTGATCGTCTGGCGCGGCGCCCAGGCACGGGCCCGCGTGAGCAGGTCACGGATCAACAACTGCTGGACGGGGGGGACGATCCACGGCTTGCCGACGGCGGGAATGGTCATGGATGGTCGACTCGGAAGGGCTCGTGCCGGAATGACGATCAAAACGCGTCCCCGGCACGGATCCATGCCTCATTGAAGGCGGCGTGCTTCATCGACTTCCCCCCGGGGACGAAATAACTGTACACGGCGTGGATCGTCCCGTCGGCCCCCTCGATCACCGCCGGATAGTGATACTGCCCCTCGGCGTGGCGCTCGAGATGCCGGAGATGGGGCCAGGTCGTCCCCTCGTCCTCCGAAAGGCTCACCGCGAGGCTCGCCCGCCCCTCGACAGAGTCGTTATGGACCATCACCCAGTGGCCGTTGGCGAGGCGCACGGCGTCGAGACCCGATCCCGGATTGGCAAGCTCGAGCGTTCCCACCTCCCCCCAGGTCTCACCGCCGTCGGCCGATTCGCAGGTGCGGATCCGCTCGAGGGGGCCATTCTCGCGCATGTAGGCGACGAGCGAACCGTCGCGCCGCTCGAGGACCGCGGGCTGGATGTTGCCGAAGCCGATGAGGGGCTGGCTCGCACGCCAGGTGCGGCCGCCATCGTCGGAGAGGGCCATCAGCGAGAACGAGTAGGTGTCGCTGTAGAGGGGGAGCACGATCCGCCCGCTGTGCAGTTGCGTCGGCTTGCAGCGCGGCTGCCACCCGAGACGCTGGGCGAGCTTGTTCCCCAG
>CALQRA010000238.1 GCA_943332855.1 Candidatus Kuenenia stuttgartensis | reverse complement strand
TCGATGATCGTTGAGAGCCCCGAGCGGTCTTCCTTCCCCCCCTCTCCCCCTTTTCCCCCGTCGTCAGCCGCACTCACGGATGCCATCCCTCACGTCCTTTCGACTGAAGCTGATGATTCGACGCGCGGCCACTGGCCCCGCCGACCGACGCCAAAAGCATACCCCCCGATTGGAACTCCTGTCCATGCCCCAGCGCCGGACAACCGGGCCGACGCACGGGCCCGAGGGGGCCAGTCAACCAGCGCTGACGGCAGGGCAGGCCGCTCGATTTCAACGTCTCCCCTGCTCCGTGAAACAGCCCCCGGGCAGGAATCGCCAGGCGATCGAGCCCCGGCGATGGCCTCGACCGTCGCCAAGGATCTCAACCTCTCCGGCGGCATCGACGTCGATGGCGTTGCCACGACCCTGACGTCGGCCGGCCAAGCCATCTCGGCCTCCTATCTCACTGTCAACCATGGCGCCAGCGTCACGCTCGATCAAAACCTGACGCTCTCCGGAAATCTCTCCCTCGATAACGCCGGCTCGATCGTGCGCACCTCTGAAACAATCTCTGCACTCGGCTTCACCGTCATCGACGCCACGCTCGATCTCCTCGCTGGCGACACCTTCAGTCCCTTCGACGCCAGTTCCGTTCAAAATGGTGCTCTCGTCAACGCCCCGGCGGGCACGTCGCTTGGGCTTCTGAATGTCTACGGTACCAACGGCAATGGCGACCGGGCCACGTTCAACGTCAACGGTGACGTGGCGCTCGCCAGCGCCTCCGCCACTTCCGACGGCGTCATCAACCTCGTCGCCGGCACTCTCTCCACGTCAAATCTCTCGCTCACCGGCGTCGGCTCCGCAGGCCAGTCGGGCGGTCACTACGACGTCACGCATCTCGTCCTCGGCGGAGGCGCGACGCTTGCCTTTGGCCTCGGCGACAGCATCGACTCGCTGTCCATCAGCGACGCCGGATCACGGCTCGACGGGCTTGCCCCGCTGACACTCACGTCGCTGTCGCTCACCAACGGAGGGATTCTCCACCTCGGCGCCTTCACCGGCACGGGTGCCATCGCCAACTGGGGGCTGCGGATGGCCGGCGACGACAAGACGTTCCTCGAGAGCCTGATCTTTGCCGGATGGATCACCGATGGCCCTTCCCCTCTCCAGGTGATCTTTGATCCCGTCTCGAACATGACCTACGTCACCTCCACTCCGGGGGCCGTTCCCGAGATCGACCCCAACACCGCCCATGGCGCCGGCATGCTCCTCGTCGGCGCTGCCGGCATCCTCGAGCGACGCCTGCGGCGAGTGGCTCTCGCGCGACAATGCCAAAGGCCCGCTACTCCCCGGCGATCTCTTTTTTCCCTGCCTCTGCGGTGAGTCGACGGCTGAGGTCAAGGAGGATCAATCGGCCATCCGCCGGCGTGTCGTTATGACGCTTCGCCCCGAATGGACGGCGGGCCAGCGTGGATCTGTTTCCCGTCACGGCCAGATACTGGCGGCGGCCAATCCCCTCGACCAAGGCTATGTGGTTGATCGCCCACCCCGGGCGGATTTCGTCGAGCGTGACGCCGCTGATCGCGTCACAGAGCCGGATGCATTTCTCGTCGGCGACAATCACCGACGATCGGTTGTGGGCCCAGATGATTCCGCGCACCATCGTGGCGTAGGGCGCCAGCTCTGTCGTGGCCTCTCCCGTGAGGGAATCAAGGATCATCGCGCGGCCATCGGTGCTCCCCACGGCGAGTCGTTCACCATCCGGCGACCAGACGAGCTGCAGATCGGGGCTGACTTCGCCGGTGAGATCGGCAAGTTGACGGCCGCTTCCGGCCACAGGGGCGCCGTCCGGCCGGAGTTCATGGACTCTGACGCACGCGCCTGTCGCAAACGCCAGCCTGGAAACAGGCAGCTCTGTGATGGCGATTGAGGCAATCTCCACGTCGAGATCATCCTCGATGCACGTCGGAGAATTGAGATCAGGCGGCCAGGCCAGGAGCGAGTTTAGGGGGTCGGATTCAACCCCCTGATAGAGCCAACCTCCGGGACCAAAAGCCATGGCGCGAGTCAACTTGCCATTCGGGTCGAGGAGAGAACAGCTCGGCTTATCCGGCGGAAAACGGTGAACGGTAATCCCTTTTGCAGTCGCAAAGGCCACCCGAAGGCTCGATCGGTCAACCGCGGTGGAAAGAATCTCATTGTCGCCCCCCAGTTCGACTCGAGTGGCTTGCTGTCTCCCTGGTCCGAGGATCAGCGGAGCCCCAGAACGGGGTGTGACGAGCCACCGTCCGTCGCCGAGACCGACGGTTGAATGGGCCGTCTGCAGGTCGGAGACGTCAATCGGCGTCGTCCCCAGCATGGATGGGCCGAGGAACGGATCCCAGAGTCGGACGGTGCCATCGCCGCCGGCGGTGAGGAGTCGACCAGAGTGGTGGAAAGTCGTGGCCCAAATCCGGGCGAGGTGGCCGACGATTTCCTGGACAAGTTCGCCTGTCGTGGCGTCGAACAACCGGATGACGCCATCCTTGCAGCCAGTTACGATGCGTCGACCGTCGGGGGAAAACCCGCACCCTTGGATCCATGCAGGGTGGCTTTCGATTTCAAGTCGCAGCGAACCTGTCTCGAGATCCCAGACTCGAACCATGTTTTCGTGCCATCCGCAGGCGATCAGCTCGCGGCCATCGGGCGAAAGCGAAAGCGATTGGACGTGCCCCCAATTCCCGAGGAACTCGCGCTCGATCGTTCCGCTGTCCAGACTGACAAGACAGACTCGTTCGTTGATGGCGACGAGCACCCGCGTCTCGTCAAGGAAGCGGAGCATTTCGATGTCGGGATCTTCCGGTCCCGGCACGGTTCCCGGTGGATCGAAGGGGCGCAGTTCAACCGGGGCCTCATCGTTGCCCTTCCCCCCCACCGCGACAACTCGGATGGTCCGATCGGCTCCTCCCCAAGCCACGCGCGCCCCGTCCGGTGAGAAGTCGACGGAGAACACTCCCTTGCCGCCGGTGGCGACATCGCGGAGGTGGCTCCCATCGTGGGCGCGCCAAAGCCTGACGCGGCCATCCTCGCCGGCGGTGGCGACCAGGGAACCGTCGGGATTGAAGACGACCTGATTGATTTCGTGGCCGGCATCAACCTCGATCGCTGCCCCGGCTGCGGTGCCATCTGGGCCAAGCGGCATCAGGGCCAACATCCCGTCGGCGGCGCCGGCGGCGAGCCGTTGGCCGTCGCGGGAAAGCGCTACCGAGTGGATCTGCAAGGCGGCCCGATCTCCCGGCGGAGCCAGCTTTCCACGATCGACAAGCAGGGCAATCTCCCCGTGCGTCCGGGCCAGGAGCCATCCTCCGGCGATCGAGTCGGCCAGTGCCGGATAGGCAGCGGCGCTCGTCCGGAGATCTTCGACGGCTCCGGCGGCGTTACCAATCCGGAAGGTCTCAAAGGCCCGGCGCAGATACCGGGCCGCATCATCGGCTGCCTTTGCGGCCCGGCTGGCGGCGTCCTTCTCCGCCACCGCTCTTTCGCGGGCGATGCCCTTGGCTCGCTCCTTGATGACCAGCCCGCCGAGGGCAACGGCCACAATCGCCACCGCGATCCCGGCGGCGAGCGGCGGATTGCGGCGGACCCAGCGGATGGCACGATCGACTGGAGCGAGCGGCCGGGCGATCGTCGGCCGGCCATCGAGAAACCGCGTCAGGTCGACAGCGAGTTCAGCGGCCGATGAATAGCGGTCGGCGGGTTTCTTGGCCAAGCACTTAAGGCAGACGGCGACGATGTCTGGGTAAATCCCAGGCACCACGAGATTGGCCGGCTCTGGCTCGACCTCAAGCACGCGCCGGTAGACGTCTTCCCGCGACTTGCTCGCGTTGACGCACCGCCCGGTTAACAGCCGGTCGAGAACGAGGCCGAGCGCATGAACATCGGTCCGAACATCCATCGGGCCGACCATCGGATCGACCTGTTCCGGGGCCATCCACTCGGCCGTGCCGAGGATCGCGCCGATCTCGGTGGGGGCGGCGCCAGGGGAATCATGGTCAACGTTAACGATCGAGGTGCTCAGGCCGAAATCGCCGAGCTTCACCCGCTGGCCCTTGGCGACCGGTGGGCTCTCGGGAGGGCGGGATCCGAGCCGATCGTCGGGCGGAAGTGGGCCGTCGTCACTCGGCACGAGAAGGACATTCCCCGGCTTGATGTCGCGGTGGATGACGCCGACGGCATGGGCGGCATGCGCAGCCTCGGCCAGAGCCAGAACGACACGCGCCGCGATCGGGGGGGAAACGGGGTCGGGATTGCGGTCGAGATAGGAAGCGAGGCTCTCACCGCACAGTTCTTGGGCGATGTAGGGGAGCCCATCGTGTTCTCCCACCTCGTGGACGGTGACAACGTTTGGATGAAAGATCTTCGCGGCGTGCTTCGCCTCGCGGAGGAATCGATTCGTTTTGTTCGAGTCGAGGAGGATCTCGGGACGCGCGATCTTCAGCGCCTCGCGGCGGACGAGTTTCGTGTCGATGACCTCGAACACCTCGGCGAAGCCCCCTGCGCCAATCTTGTGAACGACGCGGAACTTCCCGATCGACAGCGCCGCCGGCGGCTTCACATCCCCGGCTGCCATGATTCGCAGGAGGAGGAGCGTGTCGAGTCGATCCACAAATTCAGCAGGGATCTCTGCGTTCTCCCCGTCGCTCTCCTTACCGGCAGCGGCAAGCCCGGCGAGTTGGTCATCGATCCCCGCGAGCCACTGGATGGCAGCGTCGTCGACCGACGCGAGAGCAGCGGACGGCTTGTCGTCATCCGGCCGCTCACCGGCTTCGGGACCGTCTTCGGTGGGCTGTGACGGGGGCTCTTGCATGGTGCGGTGTCATCCGCCACGGGCCGCACTGGCGGGCTCGTCCGCCAGATCGCCCCGCACCGCGTCGACCGCTCGCAAAAACAGAAGACGTGCCGCATCGGCAGAGCGGTTCAACCGCTGCCCGATCTCCTCCCACTTGAGCCCCTCCCAGACACGGAGGCGAAGCACCGCTTGCTGATCCCCGGTGAGCTTGTTCATCGCCTGCTCGCAAAGCTCGCGCTGTTCCCGGAGGAGCAGCGGATCGGCGTCGGAGAGCGCGGCGAAGTCGTGCAGATCGAGATCGTGCACCACCTCGCTCTCGGCCGCACGCTTATGCCGACGCTGCTGATCGATAGCGTTGGTGCGGACGATCTGCCGAAGCCAACACAAAAACTCCCGACTGCCCCCGCGGAACAAATGGATCCCCTGAGCCACATCGAGCAGGCATTCCTGCCGGATATCAGACTCGTCGAATTTCCTTCCCAGAGCCGCGGAAACTTCCTTCACGGCGAGCAGCCCGCAGTACACATGAGCCACCTTGAGAAGCCGACTGAGCGCCTCCGCTCCGCCGTCCCGGGCGGCACCGATGATCGTCGAGAGCCCGGAGCGGTCTGCGAGTCCTCTGGGATAGGCCGTCCTGACCGTTGCCATTTTCTCCGTCCTTTCGGCTGCAGCTCATGGTGCGAACTCTTGGCCACGCCCCTCGCGGGTAGGCGGGCTCTCCCCGACAGCGACGGGGCATTCATGCCGCTGCGGGAAAGCGCCGGCCCCTCAGGCGGTTCCCCAGAAAAGTCTATCCGCCGATGCAAACGACCGTCTATTCCCCGAAACAGCCCCTCCCGGCCGAGGGAGGCGCTAGCGACGGCGCGATCCCCTCGGATGGCAGCAAGCCTGCAGCCGTCGTCGACGTCCACCGTGCTCTGAAAAACCACCCCAACGCCCCCCCTTCCCGAGTGTGACGCGCCCCCTCGTCCGACTGGCTCGGGGAGATGGGGAGCCTCGGAAAAATATTTCGACGAGGCGCGTACGGTTTTCGGGTCAGCGCTCGCCTCTCCCTTAGACGGCCCTCAAAGCGAGCGCATGCCGTCGAGAGGAATCGACCAGGGATTCGGTCAGCCCAGCGGTGCGTCACGCGATCCGATGTGGATCGGGTGACGTGGGCGCTATCGACGCAACAAGGGAGTGTCTTCGCATGTCGCCCGTCAATCGCACCCGAAGCCCCCGCACGGGCACGCACCGCAGTCGGCTCTTGGCAGGCGCCATGGCCGCAGCTACGGTCTCGCTCACCGGCCTGTGCGCCGGCCCCGTCTTCGCTCAAAACATCGTCGTCAACGGCGGTGCCGTGCAATCCAACAGCACGCCGACGACCTACGACTCGATCGAGGTCTACGGCACCGACGGCAGCAGCAATCCGTCGACCTACAACGCCGATGCGGCACTGACGCTGACGGGCAACCTGAATGCTCATGATCTCGGGGTATTCAACGTGAATGCCGATGTCAGTATCGGTACGTACGCCAGTTCATATTCCGGCGGTATCATCAACTTGAACGCCGGAACCCTCACCACCACCCAGGGGCTCTCTTTCGACGGCGCTGGGTCGGTAACGCAAACGGCAGGCAACTACTCGGCCGACAGCCTCACCCTGGCCAACGGCGCGGCCCTTGCGTACGGCGTCGGTGACGCCATCGCCAATTCCGTGAACATCTCCGGTGGTTCGACGTTCACCTTCGATCAGAATCTGACGCTCTCCGGGTATCTCTCCCTCAACAACGGCGGCTCGATCTCCCGAACGACCGAAACGATCTCCGCACTCGCCTTCTACGTCAACAACGCCACGCTCGACCTCATCGCCGGCGACACTTTTAATCCCAGCTATTCGAGCTACGTCCAGAATGGTGGCGTGGTCAACGCCTCAGCGGGCGCGTCACTCGGGTATCTGAGCGTGCAGGGCACCAACGGCAATGGCGACCGGGCGACGTTCAACGTCAATGGAGACGTCACCGTGAATGGAAGCGCCTCCGTCTATTCCGGCGGCATCATTAACCTGAACGCCGGCACCCTCACCGCCACCCAAGGGCTCACCTTCGACGGTGTTGGCTCGGTAACGCGAACCGCTGGCAACTACTCAACCGACTACCTGTATCTCTCGAACGGCGCCACCCTCGGCTACGGTGCCGGTGACACCATCACCGGCTCCGTCAACCTCTCCTCC
>CALQRA010000237.1 GCA_943332855.1 Candidatus Kuenenia stuttgartensis | reverse complement strand
TGACCGGAAAACCGGCACAGACGGCACGAACTGAACCGAAACCCCTTGCACGTAGGTCCGAAGAAGACGATTCTTCCACCCAGTACCCCCCACCTGGTGGCCGGTTTTCAGGCGCCGATGCGTGGCCGGTTTTGAAGCGCCGAATGACAGCACGGGCAATGAGCATGTCCTCTGGATCATCGACGTGACGCCCGAGCAGTACGAGCGGATCCGGAGCAACACGCTCCATCTTCCCGGCACTTGGAATCTCGCGTCCGCGGTCATCTACCGTCCGGAGTCGCGACGAGGACGGCAGCGGTGAATCCCGCCCAGAAACTCTGGTGGACGCAGGCAAGGGCCGACCTAGCTTTGTTCGACCACCTCCGAGGGGCAGCAGGATGGCGCTACCAGTGCCATTCGCTCCAGGCTCTCCAAATGGCCGCCGAGAAGATCGCCAAGGCTTCGTTTCGCGCGAGCGAACCACCCCCGAAGAAACACTCCCACCTCGGCCTTACCAAGCTTCTCCGTCGCATGGGCACGGTTCGGGAAGCTGATCAGATTCTCCTGGGAAGTGTGTTTAGCACCTCGCGATTCGAGCGATTCGAGCGATTGCTTCTCCAGGTCGGTGGAATCGCTCAAGAGATCGAGCGATTACCTCCGGCGCTCGCTGGAGCTGATCGGATCAACCTCGAGTATCCCTGGCCCGATCGGGCGCCCACGCACGCGCCTGCGGAGTGGGATTTCGACGTGTGGAATCGTCTCGCATCTACCGATGGCCGGTCGTTTCTTCGCTTTCTGTCGCGAGCGATCGTTGGTTTTCCGCAGTACGCGCACGTCTTTCGTTGAACAAAGGCTGGGCCCGATCAGTGGGCCTTGCCGGTGGTGACCGGCTCGCGCTCCGGGATCCGCATGCAGTAGAACGAGCGCCACACGAAGTAGAACGCCACCAGGAGCATTACCACGCCGACGATGCCAGTATAGTCAAACGGCTTCGCGGCGCCGGTGAGGTGATTCCCCGCCGCATCGACCGGATGGCGGATCTTGACCGCGATCTCCACGGCCAGGAGGCCGAAGAGGGTTGAGAACTTGATGATCGGGTTCAGGGCCACGCTCGTCGTGTCTTTGAATGGATCGCCGACCGTGTCGCCGATGACCGTGGCGGCATGGAGCGGGGTGTTTTTCTCCCGGAGATCGACCTCGACGAGCTTCTTGGCGTTGTCCCAGGCACCGCCGGTGTTGGCCATCGAGATCGCCTGGAAGAGACCGAAGATCGCGATCGAGATCAGATAGGCGACGAAGAAGTTTGGATCAAACAGCGCGAAGGCGAGGGTGATTGTCATCAGGGCGATGAAGATGTTCCACATCCCGCTCTGGGCATACTCGGTGCAGATCCGCACGACCGTCTTCGAGTCCTCGATATCGGCCTCGGTCTTGTCGAGGTCCATGTTTTGCTTGATGTATTCCACCGCCCGGTAAGCGCCGGTGGTGACGGCCTGCATCGAGGCTCCGCAAAACCAGTAGATCACGGCCCCGCCGCAGATGAAGCCGAGGAGAACCGGGGCATCGGTGAGGCTCAAGGCGAGGAGCCCCTCTTTTTTGAGCGAGAGGATGATCGAGAAGATCATCGTCGTCGCCCCCACCACCGCCGTGCCGATGAGCACCGGCTTGGCAGTCGCCTTGAAGGTATTGCCGGCCGAGTCATTGGCCTCGAGATAATGCTTCCCCTGCTCGAAGTCGGGCTTGAAGCCGAAGTCGCGCTCGATCTCCTTCTCGATCCCCGGGATCTTTTCTGTCTGGGCGAGCTCGAACACCGATTGGGCGTTGTCGGTGACCGGGCCGTAGCTGTCGACGGCGATCGTCACCGGTCCCATGCAGAGGAAGCCGAAGGCGACCAGGCCGAAGGCGAAGATCGAGGCATATTCCCCCATCACCTGGTCGAGCCCCAACTGGCTGACGACGAATGCCCCGAACATCAGCCCGGCAATCAGCACGCCATTCCAAAAGGCACTGAAATAGCCGGCCACGAGCCCGGAGAGGATCGTCAGGGAGGCGCCCCCCTCGCGCGAGGCGGTCACGATCTCATGGACATGCTTGGAATGGGAGCTTGTGAACACCTTCGTGAACTCTGGAATCAGCACGGCGGCGAGCGTGCCGCAGCTGATGATCGTCGCCAGCTGCCACCACAGGTTCGGGAGCTTCGTTCCTCCATCGACCGTGATGTCGCCGATGAGGAGATAGCTCATCAGAAACGACATGCCGATGCAGAGGATCGAGGCGATCCAGATCAGGCGCGTCAGCGGCTCCTCGAAATCGAATTCTTTGAGCCCCTTGTACTTCTTCTCGGAGATCGCCTGGTTGAGGAAGTACGACGCCCCCGACATCAGATCCATCAGGAACCGCATGAAGAAGATCCAGACGATGAGCTTCGCCTGGATGTCGGTGCTGGGGACGGCGAGGGTGATGAACGAGATCAGGGCCACGCCGGTGACGCCGTAGGTCTCGAAGCCGTCGGCCGTCGGGCCGACCGAGTCGCCGGCATTGTCGCCGGTGCAGTCGGCGATCACGCCGGGATTGCGGGGATCGTCCTCCTTGACGTTGAAGGCGATCTTCATCAGATCGGAGCCGATGTCGGCGATCTTCGTGAAAATGCCGCCGGCAATGCGGAGGGCCGAGGCCCCGAGCGACTCGCCGATCGCAAAGCCGAGGAAGCAGTAGCCGACGACGTTTCGCGGCACGAAGAGGAGGATGATCACCATCATGATCAGCTCCAGCGAGATCAGGAACAGGCCGATCGACATCCCGGCGCGGAGGGGGATGTTGACGACGTCCCACGGCTCGCCACGGAGCGAGGCGAAGGCGGTGCGGGCATTGGCGTAGGTGTTGACACGGATCCCGAACCAGGCGACCCAGAACGACCCGCCGATGCCGACGATCGAGAACAGGAGCACCAGGAGGAGCGTCCCGATCGGTTCCCCTTTGAGAACGAGGAAGTAGTAGGCCATCGCCGCGGCGATCAGCGCGAACAGCAGCGCGAGGAACTGCGCCTGCTTGAGGAGGTAGGTCTTGCAGGTTTCGAAGATGATGTCGGCGACTTTGAGCATCGACTCATGCGCCGGTAGGGCCTTGATCTGGCTGCGCAGGTAGAGCGAGATGCCGAGCGTGCCGGCGATCACAAACGACCCGTAGAAGAGGAGGTTCCAGCCGCTGATCGATTCGTTGAAGAAGCGGGCCTGGGTGAGATCGGGGATGAGGAGATCGGCCTCACCGGCGAAGGCCGTGCCGCCGGCGAGGAATCCGCTGGCCAGGAGCGTCCAGACCGCGAGCAGGCTGGCGCCGAGCCATGGGCGGATCGTGGCATGGGACGTGGAAACGACAAAGCGCAGCCAGGCTGACATCATGAAACCCCCCAGGAACGAACGGACCCCCCATCAAGGCCGGGAGTTTAGCGAATGACGCGGAACTGGCAACCATCCACACGGATCAGCCGCAGCGCAGCGGCGTTATCGGGCCCTCTGGATCGGGTAGAATCCCCAGCTGGCGGCGGGGAAGACCGATCGTGACAAAGGGGGGCAGCGGGGATGAACGCCCGATCGACGACGTCGGTCCTTCGCCGTGATGCCGCTGCCCTGCCTGCGACCACCGCCCTCTGCGCCCGCGTGGCCGTCGGCTCGGTGATCGGGCTTTTCACGCTGATCTCGGCCGGCCTGGCGGCCGGAGCCGAGCCCAACGAGATGGTCCTCCGCGGCCATGAGGGGGCGGCGTTTGCGGCCCAGTTCACCCCCGACGGCGAACGGGTGATAACGGCCGCCACCGATGGCACGGCTCTCCTCTGGGAGGCCGCCACGGGGAAGGAACTGCGTCGTTTTTCCGGCCACACCGGCCCGGTGACCGGGGTGGCGGTCAGTGGTGACGGTCGGACGCTCGTCACGGCGTCGCAGGACAACACGGTGCGGGTCTGGGACCTCCCCCTGGTGCGCCCGCTGTTGGCGCGACCGGCCCATGTCGGCCGCGCCGCGGGGCTGGCCCTCTCCGCCGACGGCCGAACGTTGGTCACCACCGGCGCCGATCCGGCCGCGCGGCTGTGGGATACCGAACGGCTCCGCGCGGCAGCTGCGGGCGCAGCGCCGGGCGCGGGGGCCGCGGCCACGATCCCTGAGCCGACCGCGGGGGTGTCTACCGCCTGGCGGGCCGATGGCACGCAGTTTCTCACCGCTGACGAGGCGGGGCGGATCGTCCTCCGCAGCCCGTTCCTCGACGCGCCGCTGGGAACGATCGGCGTCCATGGTGGCGGGGTGGCGGCGACGGCGTTCGTGCCGGGGAACCCGCAGCAGATCCTCTCTGCCGGGCTCGATGGCACCCTCCGGCTCTGGCAGGGGCCCCCGGCCGTGGAGCGATCCCTGGCCGTTGCCGCCGGGATCCGCGATCTGCTGCCACTCCCCGGGCAACCGGTCGCCGCGGTCGCCCGCGAGGATGGCGGCATTCAACTCATCGACATCGCCACGCTGCAGCCGGTCCGCGATCTGCCGCCAGGCGTTGCGGCACACGCCCTGGCAGCGACGGCGGATGGCTCCACGCTGGTCATCGGCGACGATGTCGGGGCCGTGCGCTGGGTGAACACCGCCGATGGCGCCGATCGCGGATCGATCGGGGGGCATGCGGGGAGCGTCCTCGATGTCGCCGCGACCGCCGACGGCGCCATGGTGTTTACAGCCGGCGCCGATGGCACGGTGCGGCAATGGGCCCGTCCGGCCGCGGGGAGCCCCCTCGATGGACACGCGCAGGGGGTCAAGCTGGCGGTCGCGGCAGCCGACGGGCAGTGGTTTGCCACCACCGGCGACGACCGGACGCTGCGGATCTGGAGCGGCGCCGGGCAGCCGCTGCGGACCGTCGGCACCCACGAGCAACCACTCGCGTGCTTGGCGATCTCCGCCGACGCTCAGGAGCTCGCGGCGGGCGACGCTGCCGGTGCGGTCTCGCTGTGGAATCCGCAGAGCGGTGCGGCCCAAGGGGCGCTGCTGCCCCATCTGGGAAGCGTTCGAGCGATCGCGCACCAGCGCGATGGCCGGGCGCTGTGGACCGCCGGGGCCGACGGCACAATCAAGCGGACGAAGCTCCCCCTGCCAGCCGCGCGCTCATTGGCCGGCCATGGCCAAGCCGTGCGCGCGATCGTGACCACAGCCGATGGCCGCGGCGCGTTCAGCGCCGGGCTGGATGGCGTGGTGCGGCAGTGGGACATCCCCTCCGGGCAGGCGGCGCGGACGTTTGGCGAAGGGGCGCCGGCCGGTGCGGTGACAGCGCTGGCGATCGCCGCCGATGACAGCCTGATCGCCGCCGTCAGCGAGACTGGCAGCGTCCGGGCCTGGCGCGTCGCCGATGGCGCGGTCGCCTTGGTCGCCAACCTCCCCGGTGTGCCGCAGCGCGATGTCACGATCCTCCCGCCGGTCGATGGACTGCCGCGGCTGGTGACACTCGGCGACGACCAGCGCCTGCGGCTCTGGACGCTGGCCGCCGCGCCGGTGGCCGACGGCAAGGATGTCGTCCCCGTGGCCGAGCTCCCCTTACCGGAAGCGGGCACCGATCGCCTCGCCCTCGCTGCCGACGGCAGCTGGCTGGCCACCTGTGGGGCGGGGCGGATCGTACGGCGCTTCCGTGTTGATGCCACGGGGGTCACGCCGATCGACGGTGGATTCACCGCCGGCGCCGCCCGGATCACCGACATCGCCTGCAGCCGCGATGGGGCTTGGTTTGCCGCCAGCGGCGAAGATGGGAAGGTGTCGCTGTGGGACGCGCGGACGATCGTTGCGGCAGCGGCGGATCATCCCCCGGTGCGGACGCTCCTCGCGCGCGCCGCCGTCCGGAGCGTGGCCTTCGATGTCGCCAAGCCGGCCGCGATCGTGACGACGGCGTCTGATGACGGCGCGGTGGTGACCTGGGATCCCGCCACGGGCCGGCAGGTGGAACGGTTTGCCGCCACCGCCGGGATCGTGACCGTGGCGATCGGCCCAGGCGCGGTGCTCGCCGCCGGCGCTGATCCGGCGATCCGTGTCTGGACGCCGGCGGTCGATCTGGTCATCGAGGTGACGCCGGGACTCGAGCCCGGCGGTGCCGCGGCCCTTGTCGCGCTCCCCGGCGAACGGGGGATCGCCGCGCTGGTCCCCGGAGCCCGCGAGCTGCGGCGCTGGGATCGTGACGGACAACCGCTGCCGGCGGTGCTCGGCGCCGACGCGGCGCTCACGCACCTCGCCACCAGCCCCGATGGCCTCCATGCCGTCGCGGCCACTGCCGCGGGGCAAGCGTGGATGTGGAATCTTGCGACCGACGCCATCACCGGGCCGATTTCGTTGGGGGCCGGCGTGACGACGCTGGCGCTGACGATCCCGGCCACCGCCGAAGCGCCGCCGCAGATTCTCGTGGCCGACAGCCTGCCGCGGCTGCGGGCCATCGATCCGACCAGCGGGATGGTCGTCGAGTCGATGGCCCTTCCCTTTGCAGCGCTGGTCCCCCTTTCGACCGGCGCCGCCGGCCCGGGGCCGGGGGGGACCGGCGCCTTGGGCAGGAATTGGGTCGCCTTCGGCGCTCAGCCGCAGGGGACCCTGAAAGCACGCTGTTGGGTGCGGACGTTGGTCGCCGCGCCAGCCGCGGTCTCGGCGCTGGCGCTCTCTCCTGACGGCACGAAGCTGTATGTCGCGGGGGAGGAAGGGCGCGTCGAGTTCGTGCGGACGACCGATGGCGGGAGCGAGCCGGGCTTCGACGCCGGGCCGGTGCCGATCCGCGAATTGGCCTGGGTTCCGCAGCCTCCATCGATCGCGGCGGCCTGTGCAGACGGGGCGGTGCGGATCTGGCCTGTCGGCGCGGCAGCCGAGCCGAGGATCCTCCGCGACACGGTGCCACTGGTGTCCCTGGCGGTCTCTGCTGACAGCAGCAAGCTCGCGACGCTCTCCGAGGCGGGGGTCGTTCAGCACTGGTCGCTGGCCACCGACACGCCCCTCCAAACCTTTCCCGGCCATGCGGCCGGACGGGGCCGGGTGCGATGGCTGGCCGACAATCTCGCGGTTCTTTCGGGATCGACCGACCGGACCGTGCGGCAGGTGAAGGGGAGCGC
>CALQRA010000236.1 GCA_943332855.1 Candidatus Kuenenia stuttgartensis | reverse complement strand
TTCGAGATTCCGGTCGCCCCGGAGGCCGAGCTCGAAGTCGCCACCGCGAACCTCGCGGTCGCCGGGATCGGCGACGATGTCGAGCTCGACGGCGAATACCTCCAGAAGGGGCAGTTGCTCGCTTCGTCGATCAAGGTGACGCTCGTCAATCCGCTCATGCCCCCGCCGCCGAAGGGAAAGGGACGACGTCCCGCCACGCCCCCCTGATTCGTCCCTGCTGCATCGCTGCGGCCGCCCGCTTCACCGTTCCGCCGCCCCCCGGGTTCTGGGGTGTCAGCCGAGGCCTTCGAGGAAGCGTCGCAGTTCGTCGCCGTCGTCGGCAGCCGAATCGCCGACCGCCGGCTGCGGGGGCGCGGCCGGCGGGGAGGGGGCTCTCCGAGGACCGTCCGCCCGCGGCCTCGCCGGGGCGGGTGGATCATCGTCCTCGAAACGGATGTCGATGTCGGAAAGCCCCTCCCCCCCCGGGCCGAGCGTCTCGGCGGCTGCCAGATCGTTGGTCCGCAGTTCCACGGTCGGCGTCTCGGCGAAGCGGTCGTATTCGACGAGGAAGCCGATGCTGCCGACGCGCAGCAACGCGCCTGGGGGAACGCGGGTCGGATGGTCCGACGACACGGCTGTTCCCTCCAGGTGGGTGCCGTTGGTGCTGCCGAGGTCGCGGACGAACACGACCCCGTCGTCGACGGTGATCTCGCAGTGTCGCCGGCTGACGCGCTCCTGCTGAATGCGAAATTTCGCCTCGCGGCTCCGCCCCACCAGGAGTGGCAGGCGAACCGCGTGGCTCCCGCGCTTCGATTCCGGCTCGACGACCACGAAACGGACGAGCATCACTCCTCTCCTGCCAGCCCCCGAACGGCCTCGAGTCTAAGCGAATCGGGAGCCCTCTTTCCTCCTCCCCCCGAAATGCCCATCTCCCCGGGCGATGACCTTGCGGCCACCCCGGGGCCCTCCTAGAATCCCCCGGATCGCGAAGTTTGCCACGGTCGGGAGCGGTCGATGCGTTGGAGCGGGCGGGCGATCACGAACGGTTTTCACGTTTCGTGAATCGGGCGTGATCCCGGTCCCCCGGCGCGGTAAGATGCCGCACCGGGATTCGGTCTCGGCAGTTTCAGTCTTTTCGGTGTGGTCTGTTTTCGTGCGGGTGTAGCTCAGTTGGTAGAGCACCACGTTGCCAACGTGGTTGTCGTGGGTTCGAATCCCATCACCCGCTCTTGTTGCCTTTTCCGGTCTGCTCGAACCGTCCGCGGAAGGGCGACCTTCCAGGGGGGCTTGGCTCCCTGCGGGGGGCTGTTGCCGTTCCCGATCTGATCACGCCCCCGCCCAGCCGATCGTCGATCGTTGCGGGCAGGATCGTCAGCCGGTGGCCGATCAACCGGGTGGAGGGGATGTTCCACCTCGCCTGTCGATTTCGGCCACCGTACGATTCACTCGTCAGCTGCCACGATCCCCGCCCGTCTGCCGTCCCGATTCCTCTCCTCGTCCTCTCCGTCCCGGAAGCGTCCATGTCTGATACTGCCGCGCTCGATTCCGCTCCGTCCGCCGCCCCCCTGCCGGGAGAGCGGCCCCCGCTGAAGCTCGACGTCGCCATCGACAAAGTGTCGACCTGCCAGCGGAAGGTGCGGGTCTCGATTCCGCGCGAAGACATTGCCCGCTACCACGCCGAGTGCATCGGCGAGATGGTGCCGACGGCCCAACTGCCAGGGTTTCGCCCCGGGCGCGCCCCGAAGGCGCTCGTCGGGAGCCGGTTCAAGACCGAGCTTTCCGAGCAGATCCGCTCCAAACTCCTCGCCGATGCCATGACGCAGGTGTCGGAGACGGAGAAGCTCTCCCCGATCAGCGAGCCGGAGCTCGATGTCGGCGCGGTCGTCCTCCCCGACGACGGGCCGATGACGTTTGAATTCGCGATCGAGGTCCGCCCCGAGTTCGAGATGCCGCAGTGGAAGGGGCTCTCGATCAAGCGGCCAACGCGCGACATCTCCAACAAGGACGTCGACGAAGCCCTCGCCAACGTTCTCCGCGACCGCAGTCGCCTCGTCCCCCACGAAGGCGTTCCTGCCGAGGGGGATCTCATCGTGGCCAATCTCCGCTTCCTCGACGGTGACACCGTCCTCTCCGAGGCCAACGAGGTCGAGATCGTGGTCCGCGAGAAACTCTCGCTGGCCGATGCCGAGCTGCCTGGGTTTGCCAAGCTCGCCGCCAAGGCGAAGCCGGGCCAGCCATTGACGGTACCGCTCACCATCTCGAGCGAGGCAGCCGTCGAAGCGCTCCGCGGCAAGGATGTCACGATGGAGTTGACCGTCGTCGAGGTGAAGAAGCTCGAATTGCCGGAGCTCTCCGAGGATGTCCTCGGCGAATTGGGCCCCTTCGCTGATGCCGACGCCCTCCGGGCGGCCATCCGCGGGCAGCTCGACGGGCAGCTCGCCTGGCACCAGCGCCGCGAGGTCCGCAAGCAGGTGGCCAGCGCCCTAACGGCCTCGGCCAACTGGGATCTCCCCCCCGATCTCCTCCGCCGCCAGAGCCAGCGCGAATTAGAGCGGGCGATCCTGGAGTTGCGCCGCAGCGGCTTCGACGACGACTCGATCCGCCGCCATGTCAATCAACTTCGGCAGTCGGTGATGGCAAGCACCGCTAAGGCGCTCAAGGAGCATTTCATCCTTGAGCGGATCGCCGAGGACGAAACGATCGCCGAGACTGCGGCTGACTACGACGAGGAGATCCGCGCGATCGCCGCGCAGTCCGGGGAGTCGCCCCGGCGGGTGCGCGCCAGCCTCGAGAAACGCGGCCTGATGGATGTCCTCCGCAATCAGATCATCGAACGGAAGACGCTCGATCTGATCACGGCCAGCGCCACGTTCGCTGACATTCCGTTTGAGTTTCCCAAGCCCGACGCCGACGCCGTTGATCATGCGGTCTGCGGAGCCTTAGTAGGCGATGAGCAGATCCCGACCGCCAACTACGCCGAGGCCGCCGCGGTGCGTGCTCCGCGGCGTTGATACCGCGTCCCCCTGGATTGAAAGTCCCGTTCGTCCCGCGTTCCCTCCCGGGCCCTCACCATGCATGACCGTTCCTTCGATCCGCGCTCGTCCAGCGCTTCCCGCGACTACCAGCGGCAGCGGCAGATGACGCTCGGCGACCTCCTCCTCGAGAATCGGATCATCCTCCTTCAGGGGGAGATCTTTGACGGTAATGCTAACGAGCTCGTGATGAAACTGCTCTACCTGCAGAGCGACAACCGGCGCAAGGACATCCACTTCTACATCAACTCGCCCGGCGGTAGCGTTACGTCGACGATGGCGATTTACGACACGATGCAGATTCTCTCCTGCCCCGTGGCGACCTACTGCGTGGGGATCGCCGCCAGCGGCGGAGCCGTCCTCCTCGCCGGCGGGGCCAAGGGGAAGCGGTTCGCCCTCCCGCACGCCAAGGTGATGATCCACCAGCCCTACGGCCAGGTCGGCGGACAGGTGAGCGACATTGAGATCCAGGCCGAAGAGATCCTCAAGACGCGATCGGTGCTCAACGAGATCCTGGCGGATCACACCGGCCAGCCGCTCGAACGGATCGCCAGGGACACCGACCGCGACCGCTACCTCTCCGCTTCCGAGGCGAAGGAGTACGGGCTCGTCGATGAGATCCTCACCAAGCCCCCCGTGACCGGCGACGACAAGGAGAAGGACTGACCAATGCCCCTCATCCCTTACGTCATCGAGAAGAGCGGCCGCGAAGAGCGGGCGATGGACATTTACAGTCGCCTGCTCAAGGACCGGATCATCTTTCTCGGCAGCCAGGTCAACGACGAGGTTGCCAACGCCATCGTCGCGCAGATGCTCTTTCTGCAATCCGACGACCCGAAGTCCGACATCCACCTCTACATTAACAGCCCTGGTGGCAGTGTCACGGCCGGGCTGGCGATCTACGACACGATGCAGTTCGTGACCTGCGATGTGGCGACCTACTGCATCGGGCAGTGCGCCTCGATGGGGGCGGTGCTCCTCACGGCCGGTACCAAGGGGAAGCGGCGGGCCCTGCCGAACTCGCGGATCATGATCCATCAGCCGCTCGCCGGCATGGAGGGGACGGCGGAGGAGATCATGATCCACGCCAAGGAATTCCGCTACATCAAGCAGCGGCTCAACATGATCCTCCAAAAGCACACCGGCCAGCCGCTCGACGAGATCGAGAAGCACACCGACCGTGACAACTTCATGGCTGCGGAAAAGGCCCGCGACTACGGACTCATCGACGAGGTGATCGACAGGATGCCGACGGTCAAGAGCGTCGCCTGACGGCAGACGTGACCGGTCCGGAGGACCGGGGATCGATCGTGTACCAGACCGTCTGACGCGCAGGAGGCGCATCATGCACAGGTCCGCAGGGAGCATCCGCGCCCCTCGAAGGGCGCGACCGGTCCGCGCATCTCGCCGGGGAGCGGCGTACCCGGTGGTCGTGTTGGCCGGCGTCCTTCTCGTGCTCGCCGGTTGCAAGACCGACCTGAACCAGCAACTCCTCGAGCGGGAATTGCGGATGCAGGAAGACCAGATCTACCACCTCCAAGACCAACTCCTGTCGAAGAGTGCGAGGCTCGAGCGGACGTCCGGAGAGAACGCGAGCATGCGGCGGCAACTGGGAATTGGCGATGGCGGGTCTTCAGCCCCGGGCCGGGGCTCGTCGGCGCCGACGTTCGTACCTCCTCCCCCGCTTCCCAAGGTGAGTGTGCCGGGGCTGACGGCGCCCGGTGGCTCCGGCGCCTCGCCGAGCGGCCTCCGGTTCGGGCCCGGTGGGTCACCGTCATCGACTCCCACCCTTCCCCCACGGCTTACCCCGCCGCCGACCTCCCCCGCCGTTCCTCCCGGGCTCGTCCCACCGAAGCTCGACGGTGTCCCGCCGCTCCCCAGCGCCGCAATCGCTCCCCCCGTGCGCCGGCTGTCGTTCGAGGAGAGCCTCGACGGCGAGGGGCGGATCAGCCATCTCGTCGTCAACCCAGCACGGACGGAGTGTTTTGATGCCGATGGCGACGGCGTGGCCGAGGGGCTGGCGCTCGTCATTGAACCGCGCGATGCCGACGAGCGCCTTGTGACAGCCGCGGGGGATGTCGTCGTGTTCGTCAACGACCCGGCCCTGCCGCCGGGGACCGGATTCGTACCGGCCGTACCGACCGATCCCGGCGAAGGGGGCTGCATCGCTCGCTGGGATATCCCCGAGGCCGAGGCTCAGGGGCACTTCCGCCGCACCTCACGGGCCCGCGGTCTTCACTTCCTCCTCCGCTGGCCGGGACCTGCACCGCAGTCGTCGACGGTCCATGTCCATGTCGTGATGACGACCTTCGACGGCCGCGTTCACCGGGTCGATGTGCCGGTGACGGTCCACTCGGTCGGGGCTGCATCGGCCCGCTCCGCCGACTGACCTCTCCCCAGCTTCGCCCGCTGGCACCTGACTCCAGGGTGGGCGTGAAGCCATGAAAAAAGCGGGGCGCCGCCGTGCGACGCCCCGCCTGGGATTCGATGCCGCCGTGCGGCGGACCTGGAGTCTAGAGCCCGGGGGCTCGGGCCTCGACCCGGGGGCGAGACCAGAGTCCGAACCCAGCCTCCAAAATCAGAGGCCGCGATCCTCGAGGAAGTTGAGGAGGTCGGCGACCCGGTTGGAATAGCCCCATTCGTTGTCGTACCAGCTGACGACCTTGACGAAGTTCCCCAAGCCGATCGTGTCGACGGCCGAGAAGATCGAGCTGTGCGGGTCTCCCTTGAGGTCGGTCGAGACGAGCTCCTTGTCGGTGTAGCGAAGGATCCCCTTGAGGGGGCCCTCGGCCGCCTTCTTCATCACGGCGTTGATCTCAGCCGGGGAGGCTTCCTTGTTGAGGATCGCCGTGAAGTCGACGACGCTCACCGTCGGCGTCGGCACGCGGAACGCCATGCCGGTGAACTTCCCCTGGAGGGCGGGAATGACGAGGCCGACGGCCCGCGCCGCGCCGGTGCTCGACGGGACGATGTTGAGGGCCGCGGCCCGGGCATCGCGCAGATCCTTGGCGGCCGTGTCGACCGTCTTCTGGGAGTTGGTATAGGCATGGACCGTCGTCAGCAGGCCGCGGTCGATGCCGTAGGTTTCGTGGAGCACCTTGGCGACCGGCGCGAGGCCGTTGGTGGTGCAGGAGGCGTTGGAGATGACATGGTGCTTGGAGGGGTCGTACATCTCGTTGTTGACCCCGAGGACGATCGTCAGATCCTCGTTTTTGGCCGGGGCCGAGATCACGACCTTCTTCACACTCCCGCGCTTGTGGGCGACCGCCTTGGTGGCGTCGGTGAAGAAGCCGGTGCTCTCGACGACGACCTGTACCCCCTGGCTCGACCAGTCGATCGCCCCGGGATCCTTCTCGGCGAAGACCTTGATCTTCCGGCCGTCGACGACGAGGTCGTTCCCCTCGTAGGCGACATGCCCCTTGAACGGCCCGTAGTTGGAGTCGAATTCGAGGAGATGGGCATTGGTCTTGGCGTCGGTGAGGTCGTTGAGGGCGACGACCTGGACGTCGCCGTCGAGGCCGAACTTCTCGTAGATGGCCCGGTAGGTGAGGCGACCGATGCGGCCGAAACCGTTGATGCCGACGCGGATGGACACAGGCAGACTCCTGGGGCGTGGCGCCGGGGGGGCGGGGCGCCGAGGGTGGGAACGGCCTCCTGCGACGGTTGCAGGAACGGTGGCCGCGGTGGACGCGCGACCAACTATACACCCGCCCGCCGCCACCGCTCAAACAACCCGTGGCAACCCGTGGCGAGGGGCGTCACAAATCCCGTTCTTCGCGGGCGTTGGCCCGGCGGGGGCACTCCGCGAAGAGGGCGCGTTTCCCGCTCTTTCCCGCCACGCGCCGATCGGGAATACTGCGGGGCCTCCCCTTGGGCCCCGTCCTGCACGCGTTGAGATGCCATGCCGCCCCCCGTCATCCAGCTCGAGAAGGTGCGGAAGTCGTTCGCGATGCCGGGGGGGGAGCGGGTCGACGTCCTCGACATCGACAGCTTCGCGGTTGCCCCGGGTGAGCATCTGGCCCTCGAGGGGCAGAGTGGTTCAGGGAAGTCGACGCTCCTCAACGTGATCTC
>CALQRA010000235.1 GCA_943332855.1 Candidatus Kuenenia stuttgartensis | reverse complement strand
GGCGTCACCGGGACGGTCGTCGTCGAGGCGAGCCCTTGGGTCGAGGACACCCAATGGCTCCTCGATCTTGCCGAACGTCACGCGCCGGTCGCCACCCGGCAGGGGATCGTCGCCGTCATTGGCAATCTCCCCCTCGGCGCCCTTGGGTGCGCGGCGCTCATCGACCGCTTTGCCGCCGATCGGCGGTTCCGCGGGATCCGTGTCAACGGCGATGCGCTCCTGGCTGGTCTCGATGACCGCGCCTACCGGGCCGACCTCGGCCGGCTGGCTGATCACGGGTTGGCCATCGACGTCAATCACGGCGACGTGTTTGCCGCTGTCGACCGGCTCGCGCCGCAATTCCGTCCCCTGCGGATCGTCGTCGATCATCTCGGTGGGCCGGTCGTGGCGCCGCCGGGACCGACGGAAACGTGGACGGCCGGGGTGGAACGCGTGGCCGGGCACGCCAATGTCTGGATGAAGGTGTCGGCGATCCTCGAATCGGCGGTCCATGCCTCACGGGTGGCGGGGGGCCGGGGAGAGGTGCCTGCTGCCGAGGCTGTTGTTCCCTGGCTCGACACCGCCTTCGCCCGGTTCGGTGATGGCCGGCTCCTGTTCGGCAGCAACTGGCCGGTTTCCGATCTGGCTGGCTCGTACGCCGACATCCTCGGGCTCGTCCGGGGCTCTGTCGCCGCCCGTGGAGAGGATGCCGGCAAGGCGTTTTGGGCCGGTGCTGCGGCCGACGCCTACCGCTGGCCGGAGAAGGGCTGAGGCGCCGCCATTCCCTTCGGCCACGGAACGACACCGCCCCGGCGGCCGCTCACTTCTGGTTGATGTGCACCACCTTCGCCGGCGGAAAGCCGTTGAAGTGGGTGCTCGACGCGGCGGAGTAAGCGCCGATCTTCTCACTGTAGAGATAGTCGCCGATCTCGAGATCGGGGAGTTGCTCGGCAAGGCTGATTGTGTCGAGCGCGTCGCAGGTCGGCCCGAACACGGCGCAGAGCTTCGGCGTCCCCTTCTTGAAGCTCTTCATGTGGTAGGTGCAGTGGTCGAAGATCACGCCGGAATAGGTGTGATAGACGCCGTCGTCGACGTAGTAGCAGGTTTTGTCGTTGCGGAACGCCTTGCCGATGATCTTCGAGACCGCCCAGCCGGCCGATGCCACGAGAAACCGCCCTGGCTCGGCGAGGATCTCGATGGGCTCGGGGAAGAGCCGGTCGAGCTCGTGGTTGATCGACTTGGCAAGCGTGGAGAACTCCGGCACGCTGTCATCGTAGGCCGCGGGGAATCCGCCGCCGATGTCGAGGATCTTGAGGTCGAAGCCCCGGCTCTTCGCCTCGGCGAACACGCTGGCGCAGAGGTGGAGGGCCTGGATGTAGTTTTGCGGGTTCGTGCACTGGCTGCCGACGTGGAACGACAGCCCCTCGACGACGAGATCGTGCTTGTGGGCATACTCGATGAGCCCGACGGCCTCCCCCGGCAGGGCGCCGAACTTGCTCGACAGCTCCACCATCGAGCCGGTATTCGGAACCCGCATCCGCAGCGCGAGCCCGGCATGCGGCGCGTGCTTGGCGATCTTCTTCACCTCCTCGTGGTTGTCGTAGGTGACGAGGGGGCGGTATTGGTCGAGCTCGCGGAGCGTCTCCGTCGGCTTGATCGGATTGGCGTAGATGATCTTGTCCCAGATGAAGTCCTGGCGGGCCTTCTTGGGGAGATCCTCGATGAACTGGTGAACGGTGTGGAACTCCTGCATGCTCGCCACGTCGAAGCTGCCACCGGCCTTGTAGAAGGTCTCGACGATCGCCGGATCGCTGTTGACCTTCACGGCGTAGTAGACCTGCACCCGGGGGAAGTGCTTGCGGAAGGTGGCGTAGTTGCGGCGCAGTTCGGCGTGGTCAACGACGAACAGCGGCGTGCCGTGGGTCTTGGCGAGCTTGAGCAGCGTAGCGGGAGTCATGCGGCTTTCTGTCAGCCTCCGTCGGGGAGCAGGAAGTTCTTGAATTGCCAGGGATCGTCAGAATCGCGCCGTGCCGCGACCTGGCCGCGGAACGGGTCGTACGAACGCTTCAGGGGTGTCCAGTCGGATTGCGTCGAGATGAACTTCCCGAGATAGGGCTTGGCGATGCCGAGAACATACTCGTGGGGGAGATCGTCGGGGAGGAGGACTCCCCGGTCGGGATTCTCGATCATCCACATGCAGGCGGCCACGACCGAGATCGCCACCTGCATCGTCGTGGCGTTTTGATGGGGCACGAGGCGCCTCGATTCCTCGATCGAAAGATCCGTGCCGCACCACCAACTCGTTAGCGGGTGGCCCATGACGAGGGCCCCGAGGATGTCGGAGCCCGACGTGATCTCGTCGGTCATGATCCGCACCCGCGGCTGGAGATCGTAGTCATATCCCCGCAGTTCGTGGAGGCTGGCGATCGCGGCATCGCAGGGGCAGTAGGCGTAGTGAACGGTGGGGCGGTAGATGGTCACCCCGTGGTCGTCGCGCACCGAGAGCTTTTCGGTGATGCTGAAGGCCTCGCCGTGGCGGACCACCATCCCGACAATCTCGTAGTGCGGCACCCAGCTCGAGACGAAGGTGTTCATCCCCATCCGCGCCAGGCCGATCTGGCTCCGGGGGCCCTCCGGGTGCTCGAAGGCCCGGTCGGGGAGCTGCTTCTCGTGGGTGCCCCAGCCCATCTCGGCGGTGGTCGTCCCCTCCTCGCGGAAGCCCTCGACGCTCCAGGTGTTGACGAACTCGTCGACCTGCTTCGGACGGTCGGAGACCTGCGTGTCGCGTTCGCTGCAGTGGATCACCTTCACGCCGAGCTCGTGGGCGAGGTGGTTGAAGGCGCGCGTCCGGGCGAGCTCGCGGATCTGCTCCCCCTTCCGGCCGGTGAACTTCCGCTCCTCGAGGCAGCGCGTGGCGATGTCGAGGAGGGCGTGCTTCGTGAAATGGCTGATGAGGCCGGGATTGGCGCCATGCTCGAGAACGGCCGACGGGCCGGGCGTGCTCCAGTTGGCGATCATCCGCCGCAGGTTCATGTGGCGCCAATAGAGCGTCAGCTCGTTTGGCTTTGCCGTCACCGCATGCTCGTACGGATCCCACATTTCGACGGAGGTGTTGAGATAGAGCACCCCTTGGTGATGGCACCACTGCACGATCTCGCAGCAGTCGATGTTCCAGGCGAGATCGATGAGGAGATCACCTGCGGAGAGATGCTTGCCGAGGACCTCGCCGAGGTTGTCGGGGGTGATCCGCTCGCGCACGAAGCGCACGCCCCGTTCCATCCAGGGGCGGATCGCCGTTTCGAGGGGCTCGAAGTCGAGGATCGTAATGTTGTGGGCCGGCACCTTGATGTGGTCGAGGAGGATCGGCAGGGTGCAGCGGGCCACGGCGCCGAAGCCGACAAAGAGAATCCGGTTTGGGAAGACGAGCATCGCGTGTCCGCCGCGCGCGAGGGGCTGAAATCCCCTCAGGCCGCCGCGCGACGGCCGAGGGGGAGGGCAGAGTATATCGACCGGGGGGGGCGGGTGCCGCAGCGGCGCAAGGAGTGGCCCGCTGCGGCCCCGGCGCTGGCCCACGAGGCCCACGGACGCCAGTCTCGGCGGCTCATCCGAGCCGATCCGGGCCGACTGATACGGGGCCTCGGGCGCGATGGTTCAGCCCGCGCCGATTCCCACCGGAGGAATCCGCACCGGGGGGGATCAGGGCCGGGGCGAGGGGGGGGCCGGATTGAGGTCGACGAACACCTCGTCGCCGACGGCGATGCGGACGAACGGCTCCGGATCGAACTCCACCGTCAGGCTCCCACTGACGCGCTCCCAAACGACGCGAGTCACGCTGCCGATCCGCACCGGCCTGGCCTCCGCGCTTCCATCCGCTGCCGAGCGGTAGACCGGATCGCCGAGGGCCACGTTCGGCCGGAACTCGAGCCCGCCGTGGCGGCCGACATGGCTCGGCGTGTCGCCGAGATAGGCCGCGTCGAGGCTCTCGATCACTTCGAACGTGAACGGCGTGCCGTGGGGGGCCCGGGGCAGGGGAGCTTCGAGATCCTCCGCCCCAATCCGGTCGACCGGGCCGACGCCCGGAAGGCAGGCCCACAGCAACGCGCCGAGGAGCGTGGCCAGCGCGGCGTGCCGCGGGGTGAGCCGGTTCGGATGCATCGATCCCTTGCCAAGAAAGGGGGTGAAGCGGGCGAGCCGCGTCGGGAGAACGGCCGCGACGTCCGGGCCGCCGTCAGAGAGTCGGGTCAAGGGCCATCCGGCCGAGGGCGTCGGCGCCGGAGCGGATGGCGAAGCTGACGACCATCGGCGCCGCGACGAGGATCGCTGCCGCAGCGACAAGAATCACGACGAGAAACAGGGCGTCATGCCGATTCATGGAATTCTCCGTCGGGGCAGTATGTTCCGACGCTCCCCCACCGTCTTCGCGAGCCTTTCTTATACGGCGATGGGGGGGATGTTGCAACATCGGGAACCTGGCCCGCAGCAGGTTCGGTAACGGATGACTTTTTCCACGGGAAGTTAGGATTCGATGAACGTCTGCGGGACGGAGTGAACAGCGGAACGATTGGGAGAGGGCGATGTCGACGATTGGCCATTGGATCGCCTTAGCCCTGGCCGGCGCCCTCGGGACGGTGGCGAGGGCCGGGGTCACCGTCGTGGCCACGCGTCTGTTTGGCACCGGCTTTCCCTGGGGAACGATCGCCGTCAACGCCCTTGGAGCGCTCTGCTTCGGAGCGATCGTGGGGGCTACCAGGTCGCGCGTCGCGTTGCCGCAGGGGATCGAGACGATCCTCTTGGTCGGCCTCCTGGGGGGCTTCACGACCTTCTCTAGCTACGCCTTCCAGGCGGTCGAGCTGTGGCAGTCGGGGCGGCCGGGCTTGGCCCTTTCGTATGTCGTGGCCTCGAACCTGCTCGGCTTCGCGGCCGTCTGGGGGGGGCTGAAGCTGACCGAGTGACCCGCAGCCATCCGGAGGTGACGAGTCAGACCCGGCTCCCGGCCACGGCGCTGCGGAATGCGGCGCACGGGCGGGGGAGGCGGAGTCTGGCCCCGGAGGCATTGGTCACCACCCCGCCCCGAGCGTATCCTTCGAGCGAGGAACGGGGTTCGGCAAGTCCTGCTGCGCCCGCACCGCGTGTTGATCAACAGGCCGCGGTGAACGTCCCGATCGCGGGCCGCTGCCCCCAAGACAGTCAACCATCGCAGGGAGAATTGTATGAAGGCTCGAGGCTGCGGACTGACCGGTCGACTGGTTTTGGAACTGGCCCGGAGCGTGGCCCTCCTGCTCACCCTGACGGGTGCTGCCGGTCTGGCCCAGGCCGACGACGGTGCCACCGCCGTCGCCGAGCCCCCTCCGGCCGCCGAGGCGAAGCCCGCCACCGAACCTGCCCCTGCCGCTCCTGCCGCTCCTGCCGCTCCTGCTGCGGCGCCGGCGGCCGAGGCGGCTCCCGCCGAAGCGAAGCCGGTGGATGCGAAGCCTGCTGAGGAGAAGCCGGCCGCAGCGAAGCCCTCGGAGGCGGAGGCGGCACGGGCCGAGAAGCGAAAGGAAGCCGAGGCGAAGGCCAAGGCCGAGGCGGCGAAGCTTCAGGTGCAGTTGGTCTCGCTCGGGGGGACCTACGAAGACATCGTCGGTGCCAACGAGTTCGATCCGACGAGCCTGATCATCGGCGGCAGCCCGGGGAGGCGGAGGAATTTCTACAAGCTCTGTGAGCTCCTCGAGGAGACCGCAAAAAACCCGAAGATCCACGCCGTCGTCTTCGATCTCTCCGACGCCGATCTCGGCTTGAATCTCGCCCAGCTCGATGAGCTTCTCCGCCGCCTCGCAGCGCTGCGGAAGTCGGGAAAGAAGGTCGGGGCCTGGCTCGAGAGCGCCGAATCGGCCCACCTCGCGGTGGCGGCCGGCTGTGATCACGTGGCGATGGCCGATCTCGGCGGCGTCGACATGCCGTCGAAGACGATGCAGTCGTATTTCTACCGCGACGCGATGGATCTCCTCGGCCTCAAGGCCTCGGTCGTCCGGGCGGGCAATTTCAAAGGCGCCGTCGAGCCCTATGTGAACTCGGCGATGAGCGAGCACCTCCGCCAGCACTATCTCGACATGCTCACGAGCATGAACGATGCCCAGGTGTCGATGATCGCCCGCGGCCGTGGCCTGACGACCGAGAAGGTGCGCGAGCTCCAGAAGCAGCGGCTGTTCCTCCCGGCCGAGGCCCTCGCCGCCAAGCTCGTCGACGAGCTCGCCCCGTTCGGCACGATGAAGGCGACGCTCAATCGCTGGGTTGGCGGCGAAACGAGCTGGGTGGAGGCGGCGGCGAAGCCGAAGAAGGAGATGTCGTTCTTCGAGCTGATGGGGAAGGTGATGTCGGGGGGGCCCGAGAAGGCGACGAAGGTCTCTGAAACCTCGATCGCCGTCATGCACCTTTCCGGGGCGATCGTCGACGGCAAGAAGGAATCGCCGGGCTCGATCGTTTCCGGCCCCACCGTCAAGGCGATCCAAGAGATCGGCCGTGACGACAAGATCAAGGGCGTCGTCGTCCGCATCAATTCACCGGGGGGTTCGGCCACGGCCAGCGAAGCGATCCGTCAGGCGCTTGCGGAACTGGCCAAGAAGAAGGCGACGGTCGTCTCGATGGGGGATGTGGCCGCGTCGGGGGGCTATTGGGTGGCCTGCCTTGGGGTGCCGGTCTACGCCGAGCGGGGCACGCTCACCGGCTCGATTGGCGTCTTTTCGATGAAGATCAGCTACGGCAGTCTTCTGAAGCGCGTGGGGCTCCACATGGAGAACATCGCCCTCGACGAGGCCGCCAGTGCCTTCGCCCCCGACCGGGGCTGGAACGAGGACGATCAGGCGAAGCTCCAGAAGACGATCGACGACGTCTACGGCCGATTTCTCAAGCTCGTCAGCGATTCGCGGGGGATCCCAGTCGAGAAGCTCCAGGATCTGGCCGGTGGCCGGGTGTGGTCGGGGAGTCAGGCGAAGGCGGCGGGGCTCGTCGACGAGATCGGCGGCCTTGACGACTGCCTGGCGGCGGTGGCGAAGAAGGCGGGAATCGAAAAATACGAGATCGTCCACCGGCCGAATGTTTCGGCGGGCCTCGATCTCTCGGTCCTGTTCGGCGATCCCGATGCCAGCAGCCGTCTG
>CALQRA010000234.1 GCA_943332855.1 Candidatus Kuenenia stuttgartensis | reverse complement strand
TCCGGGGGCATGGCGCCGGAATCGATGGCGTCGATCGCCAGGCCGAGGAGCCGGGCCTGTTCCCCGATCGAGGCATCCGTCGGGAGCGACTCGAAGTTGATCCCCCCGCTGGCGTCGCCGTCTCCATGGCAGCCGAGGCACTTCCCGGCGACCAGCGGCGGAAGGATCGGTCCGGGCTCTGTCCCCGGGCCGGACTGCGAGCCGGCGAGGAGGAGCGCGAGGGCGATGGCGATCGTGCTCCCAACGGCACTCTTGCCGCGGCACAACGCTCGATCTTGATTGAGGATGTCTGCCACCGCGGTTCTCCCCCGCCCGCCGCATCGGGCAGCGAGCTCGTTCCCCACAGCCTGCTACGCCAACAGTTCGGAAATCAACCCGGTGCTGTCGGCAAACGAATCGATCTCGAGCCCCATCACCCTGGCGAGCGAGAGCCAGAGATTCGAATTGAGCGTGCCGCTGGGCATCTTCAGGAAACGCCCCTGCTTCACCTCCCCCTGCGCGGTGCCGGCGAGGATCATCGGGAGATCGAAGAACTGGTGGGTGGCACCGTCTCCGAGCCCCGCGCCGAAGGCGACGAGCGAGTGATCGAGGAGGGATCGGCCGTCAGATTCCTTGATCTCCTTCATCCGGCGGATGAGGTAGGCATACTGCTCGAGGTGGAAGCGGTCGATCTTCTGAAGCTGCTTGAAGCCGTCCCCCTTCTGGTTGTGCGTCATCTCGTGGTGCTGGACGGGCTGGTCGAAAACCCCTTCGTACATGAGCGTCGCATCCCAACGCTCGGGGCCGATCATGAAGGTGCAGACGTCGGTGATCCCCATCCGGAAGGCCGTCAGCATCAGGTCCATCTGGAGACGGATGTACTCGCCGCGCGGCAGCACCTCCTGCGTCGGGATGCGGACGTCGGCCTCGGTGAGGAGCCGGTCCATCTTCGCGATGCGGCGTTCGATGCCGCGGATCATCTCCATGAATTCGTCGAGCGTGCGCCGATCTTCGCGGCCGAGACGCCGGGCGAGGGAGCCGGCATCGGCCAGGACCAAATCGGTGACGTCGGCGACGTGATCGCGGTATCCCTGGCGGAGGAAGAGCCGGTCGTAGAGCTTCTGCGGCTCGCGGATCGACGGCGCGATCCTCCCCGGCCCGTACCAGGAGATGTTGTCGAACTCGATCGGCTCCTTCGGCGCCGTGAATCCGTTGCAGCTGATCTCGAGGGTGTTGAAGACGGTGGCATGACCGACCGCGTCTCCGATGACCTGGTCGAGCGTGCGGCCGTTGGGGTGGGCGATCCCCCGATCGGCGGCCATCTTCGGCGAGACGCTCGTCAGGTAGCACGATGCCCCCTGGGCGTGGACATCCTGGCCATCCTTATAGCTCCGGTCGAGGCCGGTGATGAGTGTGATGTCGGCGACGTGCTCGGCGAGTGGCTGGAGCGTCTCGGTCAGTTCGAGGGGATGAATGCCCGGGGTGTTCTTGATGCGCCGCTCGTGCTTGATCTTGTCGGCTTCGAAGCCTCCGATGAAGTCCGGGGCGTCGACATGCCCCTCCCCCGGAAAGAAGCAGCGGCGGACGATGCCGTTGGGGAGATAGACGATCGCGAGTTTCTTCCGCGGCTGCGCAGACTCAGGGGGAAGCCCGTCGGCGGCGGCAAGCGAAGGGAGGAAGGGGAGAGCGAGCAGCGCCCCCTCGGCGCGGAGGAAGGATCGGCGCGAGAGGTTCATGGAGGGCTCGCCGGCGGGTGGATCGGTCGGGGGGCGTCCGTACCGGAAATGAGCATACCGGGGATTCCGGCGAGGGCGCTGAGGGCGTCTGGGTGGGCCAGCACCGGCCCGATCTCGGCGAACACTCGGCGAGGATCGACCTGCTTGTCACCGCCGCGGGCGTCGGGGGGGGGAGGCGTCCACCGTGGCGGTGGGCTTCCGGTGAGGCTCGCGAGGCGAGCGTAGAAATCCCGACGGCGCACCGGATGGCCATCGGAAACGACGTACAGCGGGCCGGGGCTGACATGATCGGCGACGGCCATCACGACCGCGGCTGCATCATCGACATGGATCAGATTCAGCCAGCTGTCCGGATCGGCTGCGAGTGCCGCACCGCTGCGGAGATCGTCGACGCGCGGCAGGCGTCCGGGACCGTAGATCCCCGCCAACCGCAGCGCTGTGCCGGGGCCGAGCCGGTGGCCAAACAGAAGGGACTCGGCCTCGAGGAGGACGCGCCCCGCCTCGCGGTCGGGATGGGGGGGAGTTGCCTCGTCGACGACTTGGCCATCGACGCGCCCCCAGACGCCAGTGGAGCTGACGAGGATCACGCGAGGCCGGCCGGGAAGCGCCGCGAGGAGGCGGCCGAGCCCCCCGACATGGACGTCGCTGTAGCCCTGAGCGGCCGCGCGATCGAAACCGACCGACCAGACGACCGTGTCGACCTCCGGTAGCGGCGGGAGGGGGACGGCGGAGGCGACGTCGGCGATGATCGCCTCCACCCCGGCGGAGGCGAGCCTCGTCACCCGGGCAGGTGTCCGAACTACCCCCCAGACTTGCGACCCGCCGGCCAGCCAGCGCCCAGCGAGCCGTTCGCCGAGATAGCCACAGCCGACGATCAGACGGCGCCGAGGCGACGACGAAGCGGGGGCAGGGAGCGAGGTCATCCGTTGAGGGCTCCGGGGCGCGGCGGTGGCTCATGGGGCTCATGGGGCGCCCCACCATCGCCTGGCCGTGGGGAGACGTGCGCCTCCATCCAGGCGGTAAGGATGATGTGGGCCGCGATCGAATCGGCCCGCGCCTTCTTCTTCCCGCGCGAGAGACCGAGGCCGGCGAGCATCCCGGCCGCCTCAACCGAGGTGTAGCGCTCGTCCTGAAACGCCACCGGTCGGGCCGTCGTCTCGCCGAGCCAAACGGCGAACCGTTCGACCTCGACCGACATCTTGCTGTCGCTGCCATCGGCATGGATGGGCAGGCCGACGACGAAGCCGACGATCGATTCCTCGGCGACGAGGCGCTTGAAGAAGGCTGCTTCGGCTTTCTCGTCGCCGGTCGGCTGCCGCATCGGCCAAGGGCTGGCGATGATCCGCTCGGCGTCGCAGATCGCGATCCCCATCCGCTTGCGGCCATAGTCGACAGCCGCGACGCGGCCGGAGGGGATCGGCACCGAAGTGGAGCGACGGTTGCCGTTCATCGTTCCCCGGCTGCTGCCGTGGGATCGGCGGCCGGCGCTCCGAAGCGCCCCCCCTTGAGAAACGACGCGGTCGCTTCCTGCACCGCCGGGTCGCGCATCATGAACGCGTGGCGGACCGGTAGAAGGAGGAAATCGTCCGACCCATCGAGGCGCGTCTCGTCGACGCGCACCACGGAATCGTCATCCCCTTCGAGCATCGGACTGTAGCCCTCGGCATCGCCGGTACCGCCAGCGATGATCCCGAACGGGCAGGGGGGGACGGCGAGATTCCGGGCGATCCGCGGCCAATCGAGGACGAGATCCCGGGCAGCGCCGGTCGAGAGCTTCGACAGGAGCCACACCTGAGACACCCTCCGTGCCAGATCGGATCCCTGATTCGGTGCCCCGAGCATCACCATCCGTTCGATGCGGTCGAGATCGGCGGCCGGCGCCTCGGCCATCCACCTCCGAACGACAATATTCCCGAGGCTGTGGCCGACGAGGCTGATCCGGTCGGCGCCGTCGAGCCCCGCGATCACACTGCCGAGGGCGCGGGCGTGCTCGTCGACCCCCGCCCGCGGGCTGGCGTAACCGAAGGTCAGCACCGTGGCGTCGTTGTGCTCGCGGAGATAAGCGGCCAGCGGGCGCATCGAACCGCGCCCCTCCCCGAGACCGTGGAGGAGGATCACCGTCGGGCCTGCGACGGGGGGAATCTTTCCGGCGGCTGCGAGCGAATCAAACTTCTCCCGGCAGGCAGCGGCCGAGCCGGCAAGGACGACGCGATCGGCAGGATCGAGAACGCGGGCCGCGTCACTCCCCGGCCGTCGCTGGATCCGCCATTCGTGCCGCACCAATTCGTCCGACCACTCCATCGCCTCGGCGGCGCGGCGCAGCCGCTCACTCCAGTGGTCGGCGGCGACCGCCGACTCGGCTTCGATGCCCGATTCGTCGGCCGGGGCACCGGCCGGAGCGGCGAGCGCGAAAAACGCGGCGAGGATCACGGCCCGGGGGTGCGGCAGCCAGCGGCCATCCGCGGTTCGTCGGGCGTCTGCAGTCATCGCCAGCCCTCGCTTCGTCAGCGGTCTTCGGGATTCTGCCCACCGGGGCACCGCGCTCACAGAAACTCACTCCAGCCCCGCTTCTCGAGCTCTGCCACGACGCGGCGGACCGCCTCCTCGTGCGACCGGGCGGCGACGAGCGTGGCATCGGGGGTGTGCACTACCAGCATATCCGCCAGCCCCATCGTGACGACCAGATGATCCTCGCCGGACCGCACGATCGTCCGCACCGTCTCGATGCCAAGATGTTTGCCGATGACGGTGTTGCCGTCGGTGTCTCCCCCGCGCTGGCGGGCGACAGCCGACCAGCCGCCGAGGTCGTCCCAGGTGAAGGGGGCCTCGATCACCGCCACATCCCCGGCATGCTCGAGGACCGCGTAGTCGATCGAGATCCCCTTGATGGCGGCGAACTCCGCGGCGAAGACGCGCTCGCGGTCGGGGCCATCCCACGCCGCGGCGATCCGCTCGAGGTGGGCGAGGCATTCCGGCTGCTGGCGGCGGAGGGCCTCGATGATCGTCGACGCCCTCCAGACGAAGATGCCGGCGTTCCACAGATAGTTGCCCGCCGCGAGGTATTCGCGGGCCACGGAGGCCGGCGGTTTCTCCTTGAATCGCGCCACGCGATGGACCGGGGCGCTGGCCTGTTCCCCGCCGTCCCGGATGGGGGGGGACGGGATCGTGTCCCCTTCCTGGATGTAGCCGAAACCCTCGGCCGGGTAGGTCGGGCGGATGCCGAAGGTGACGAGCCTCCCGGGCGAATCGAGGACGAGGGCTTCGGCCTGGCGGATCGCGGCGCGGAACGCCGCCGCGGGGGCGATGCAGTGATCGGAGGGCATCACCGCCATGATCGCTTCGGGGTCGTGGCGGGCGACAAGGAGCGCGGCCAGACCGATGCAGGGGGCGGTGTCGCGTTTGCACGGCTCCCCCACGAGCCCCACCTCGGGGACCGCCGGGAGCTGTTGGCGGACGGCCGGAAGGAGGCGAGCCGAGGTGACGATCATCAGCCGATCCGGGGGGACAAGCGCGTCGAGCCTGGCGACGGTGTCCTCGAGGAGCGTCGTCGTTCCGGCCAGGGGGAGGAGTTGCTTCGGAAGGGCGGCACGGCTGGCGGGCCAGAATCGGGTGCCGGATCCTCCGGCCATGACGATCGCGTGGAGCATCGAAGGTTCCTGTCGGGCGGAAGGGCGGAGCGATTCTCCTCCCCTGAAGGGAATGTCGCCGGAAACCCATCGGGCGGGCAACAGGGGTTTTGCTGGCGAACGCTCAGCCACCCCCTCCGATGACCGTCGGACGCTCGATTCGCGAGCCTGGAGGGAGGATGGCGGCGAGGTCGGCCTCGTCGAGGATCCACGGCGCCAGTTCCACCCCGACCCCGGCGGGCACCACCACGCCAGCCCGGTGGAGAAGCCGGCGGGCGTGGGCGTCGAGCGCGGCCTGAACGTGCGCCAGGGTGTCGGCGGCGGCCTCGGGGGGGTTCTTGAGCGGGGCGAACCCCTCGGCGGGATCGATCTCCACCAGGCAAACACGCCGCGCCAGTGGCATGAGATCGAAGATGAATCTCTCGAACTTCACCGCGTTGGGCGTCCGCGGATTCACCCGCGCTCCGGAGGCGTCGAGGAATGGCACCGCCTTGTGGGCGACATGGAGGGGAAGCGGGTCCGGGGCAGCCGCGGCCCGGCGGAGGAAGTCGAGGGCGAAGGCGTGAACGGCGATGCTCCCGGCGTGGAACCGGAGCCGATCCCCGGGGCCGCGCTCGGCGGCGAGCGCCGCCGGGAGATCGCTGTACTCGACGACGAACGTGCGCTGGCCGTCGCTGGCCACGACGCCGACGCGCTCCTCAGGCTCGCGCTTGTGCACCACCTGGGTGGAAAACTCGGCATCGCTGAGAAGGTGATGGCCGAGGAACTCGGGGTGGAGTGGCATCGAGAGCGGATTGTCGACCTGAAACGTCGTCACGTGCCGGCAGCCGCGGTTGGCGAACCACTCGAGGCCGCCGGCAGCCACGAGGGCCGGCAGCATTCCGCCATGGCCATCGGGCGCCATGGCGATGTGGTCGGGGGCATCGAGGAGGAGGTTGCCATCGACATCGTCGACGGCCGGCAGATCGCGCTGCCGGAAGACGAGGACATGATCGGGGTCGAGGCCGCCGTGGTTGTGGTCGGCCAGCCACGCCCGCGTGTCGGCGTCGGTCGCGGAGCTCGTCATGATCGCCAGCGGGAGCGGACGCCCGTACCGCCGCGTGATGCCGCGGAGCCTGCCGAGGAGGAGATCGAAGAGCGTCGCCCCGGAGAGCACGCCAACGGGCACGACCCCCTTCGGGCCGTTGCATCCCAACCGTGAACCCTGTCCACCGGCCACGAGCACGGCGCCGAAATGCCCCGCCTCCAGTCCCGCCCGCCCGGCCGCCGCGGCCCGATTGGCGCTGTCACCGCCGAGGTGATGGCAGGGGGGCGTGGTGGCGCGGGCGAGATCGGCGGCCAAGCCCGCGGCCGCGCCGGCCACGATCTGCGGCCCCAACGAGCGGCCGAGGCGCCGGAGCTCGCCGAGCATGTCCCAATCGATCGCCGCGAGTTGCCCCGCGAGCCGATCCCGCGCGCTCGCTTCGAGGGCGTCCCAGAACCGGAGGAGATGATCCTGATCGGCCCGGGCGATCGATTCCCGCAGGGCCGTCGGGAGGGAAGGGGGGGGCATGACGGGCTCCATTCAAGTGCGGCCCCGCACCCACGCCCAGAGGAGGAAGGCGATGAGCGGAAAGCCGATGAAGATGACACCGTAGGTGAAGAGGGTTGTCCAGAGATGCTTGGGCCAGCGGGCCATGTGGTTGGTTACCGGGGTGGGGAAGGGGGCGAATCGTCGATTGCGGGGAGCGGGGCCCGGGCGACGATATCGATCGGGATCAGAATCGTCTCGTCGGCCGGTTCATCGAGACGGCATTCGACTCTCACTCCCCAGGGGAGGACCTCGGCAGCGGTGATCGTCGCCTCGACCTCTTCACACGCGGTCCCCACCTCCACCTGGGGGAG